>CALGAM010000165.1 GCA_937951935.1 uncultured Micromonospora sp.
GAACTCCGCCACCACCTCACGAAAAATGAAAATACTCTCCGCTTCCAACGCATCCAGATGCGAAACCCGATACGTCGTCGCTTCCGTCACGATGCTCTCCCTTCGACGGTCGGCGTCTCGCCGGTAACGGTCGGGGCGGGCACCGGCAGGTGCCGGCGCAGTGCCCGGAGCAGCACGGGCGCCAGATCGGCCCGGCACACCAGCAGGTCCGGCAGGCGGGGGTTGGCGGCGTTGTAGCCGAGCGGGGAGCCGTCGATCCGGGAGGCGTGCAGCCCGGCCGCGGTCGCCACGGCCACCGGCGCCGCCGAGTCCCACTCGTACTGGCCGCCGGCGTGCACGTACGCGTCGACCTCGCCGTGGACCACCGCCGCGACCTTCACCCCCGCCGAACCCATCGGCACCAGCTCGGCACCCAGCTCGTCGGCCAGATCAGTCAGAAACCCCGGCGGACGGCTCCGGCTCGCCGCCAGGCGCAGCGGCCGACCAGGCGGGGCGGCCGGCACCGCCGGCGGATTCCCGGAGGTGAGGACCTGGCCCCGGGCCGGCAGGGCGACCGCGCCGGCGGCCAGGTGGTGCGCGACGACCGCGTCCCGCGCCCAGAGCGCCACGTGCACCGCCCAGTCCGTCCGTCCCTCCTCGGCGAACTCCCGGGTCCCGTCCAACGGATCGACGATCCACACCCGACCGGCGGTCAACCGCGACGGCACACCGTTCCCGTCCGCCACGGGCCACGCCCGCCGCGCCTGCTCGTCCTCCTCCGACAACACCGCATCCGCCGGCCGCCACCGGGCCAGCTCGGCGCGAAGCAGCCCGTGCGACGTCCGGTCCCCCGCCGCCCGCAACGCGGCCGGATCGGCGAACCCCACCTCGGCCCGCAACGCCAGCAATGCCTCACCGGCCCGGGCGGCCAGCCAGGCGGCGAACGCGGTGTCCGAGGTGGGGGGTGGTGATGCGGAAGCTTCGGGTTGGTTCATCGGGCGGGCACCTCCGGGGCAGGTGGACGGTTACGGCGCGACCGACGTACGGGGCCGCGACGGCGGTTGGGGGCGGGACCTCCCGGTCACCCCCCTGTTCCCGACGTGTCGGGCCGGGCGAGCCGGGCGGTGTCCCGGCGGCCCGGTCGGGGTCACCAGACGACCCCGACCGACGCCGGTCACGACCCGGCAGCGGGATGGGCGGCGAAGAACCGCCAGATGGTCGCGGTGGCGTCCGGCGCGCGGGCGGGCGGGTCGAGGTCGAGGAGCCGTCGGGCGTGCGGTCCCGGCCCCGGCGCGCCCGGCCACTGGTGTCCCGCGCCCGCCACGGTGACCAGTTCGACCGCGCGCCCCTCGGGGCAGACGGCCGTCGACGTGGTCACCGCCCCCGTGGTGGAGGTGGTCGGCGGGGCACAGTTGGCGACCGCCCGCCACCGGGCGATCAGCTCGGGTGTCGGCGGGCCGTCCAGCCTGACCGGGCTGCGTCCGGTCCCGCCGTTGTCCAGCCGTCCCGGCCCGCCGCCGTACGGGACCGTCCGGTCGGCCGTACCGTGGATGTGGATCACCGAGACGGGCGCGGGGTCCGGACACGGGCCGAGCTGCGTCGCGGCCACCGGCCCGATCGCGGCGAAGATCGTGGTGTCGCAGGCCAGGCGGTAGGTCAACATGCCGCCGTTGGAGATCCCGGTGGCGTACACCCGCCTCCGGTCCAGCGGGACCAGACCGGCGACCGACTCCACGACCTGCCGGATGAACGCGACGTCGTCCACCCCGTCCCGGGCCGGCGGCCCGCAACAGTCCGGTCCCACCGCCCAGGAGCGGTTCACCCCGTCCGGGTACGCCACGACGAACCGACCCCGATCCGCCTCGGCGTTCCAGCCGTACGAGGACTCGGCCTGCTCGCCGGTGCCGAGCGCGCCGTGCACCATCACGACCAGCGGAACCGGCCCGGTGGTGACGGTCGCCGGCCGGTAGAGCCGGAAGGTCCGCCGCCGCCCGTCGACCGTCAGGGTGTGGGTGGAGGTCCCGGCGGGGACGCTGACCACCGGGGTGGGCGGGTCCCGCCGGTCGCCGCCGTCGCGGACGAGCCCGCAGCCGGAGGCGGCGGCGACGCACAGGACGGCCGGCGCCACCGCCAGGGCACGGGCCCACCTGCTCCACCGGCCACGCCGCCCCGGGGCGGGGTGGGTACGCCGCGGCGTCTGTTTCATCCATGATTCTTCCTGATGCGGCATGTTCGTACCATGACATGCTGGTGTGTCATTCCGCACCGGCCAGGCCGGACCCACGGGCGGGAGACCGCCGGTGCCGGTCCGGGCCGGCACCGGCGGAGCCTTCCGGCCCGGGCGTCTAGCGCCCCCGGTCGCGCAACCGGATCAGCTCCCAGCCGCCCTCCGGAACGTCGTCGTCCGGATCGGTCCGCAGGTTCATCGGGTTGGCCATGCCCAGGTAGAGGGTGTGCCCGTCGGCGACCATGTTGCGGACCCCGTAGTTCAGGTAGTTGCCGAGCCCGCTGTCGTCCACCACGGTCGCCGGCCGCTGCGTCGAGTCGAAGACGAAGAGGTCCGCGCCGAACACCGGGGTCGGAAGCGGCGGCTGGTCGGCCAGCAGCGGGACCGAGGCGAGGTTCGACGGCAGCCCGTCGACGCCGAGCGACCGGGCCGTGGTGTTGCCCAGGTGCCGGGCGAGGTAGCTCCAGTCCATCGTGCCGACGTAGAGCTTCCCGCCGGCCACCACCATCTTCCAGGTGTAGTTGTTGAACGGGTTGCCCATCCCGGACGAGCCGTAACGCGGGGTGTACCCGGTCGGGACCACGCTCCAGGCACCGGCCCCGCCCGCCGCCGTCGGGTCGTACGCCGGTAGGCGCTCGGCGCCGTAGAGCAGCTCCACCCGCCTGTTACGGCCGCCGAGGTCCTTGCCGCGGAAGACGCTGATCGCCCGCTGGGTACCCTGCACCGAGGCGCGCAGACCGGCCTCGTCCGCCGGCGGGTGCACCACCAGGTGGACGGCGGTCGCCTTCAGCGGCACGTGCATCGTGCCCCAGTACAGGTATCCGCCGTACGAGGCCAGCCCGCCGAGGCCGTAGGTGCGGGCGACCACCCGGTCCGGCTCGTAGTCGCTGACGCTCCACACCTGCGTCCACGAGTTCGCGTCGGCCGGGTTGAGACCCGGGCTTCCCTGGGACAGCTTCGGACTCATCCAGACGCCCGCGACCCCGTCGGACGCGGCGCCGCCGGCGCCGGCCGACACGCTCGTCGCCCCGTCGGGCGTGCCGGTCCAGGTGGTCACGAAGATCCGGCCCTCGTGCACGGTGAGGTCCGCCGCCTGCGCCGGCAGGTTCGCCACCTCGACGAAGCGGAACGGGTTGCTCCGGCTGCCGGTCCAACGCAGCACGTGTCCCCGGTTGCCGCCGTTCGCCCCGACCCCGACCCCGGCGTAGAGCACGCCGTCGGCGACCAGGAAGTGGCGGATGTTGCCGTAGGCGGGCAGGTTCGCCGAGCCGAGGTAGCCGCCGGTGGAGGCGTCGAACGCGAAGAGGTTGATGCTCTCCCCGAGCGCGGGACCGCCGAGCAGCACGACCCCCTGGTGTGAGCCGGCGGCGCGGATCCCGGCGGTGGTGACGAGCCGGTTCGCGTCCACCTCGGACGCGCTGCGGATCAGGTCGGTCTTCTCGGTCAGCCGCCCGGTCCGCAGGTCGTAGGTGTAGACGCGGGGCGGCCGGTGGTCCCCGAGCGTCGGCGGGAGGTTCGGGTTGCGCCTGGCGACCTGGCTCTCGCCGTACTCGCACACCCAGTCGTCGTTCAGGGTGGGTCGGCTGTTGTTCAGGTTCCGCCCGCTGGTCAGGCAGTTGATGTTCGCCCCGGTGCCGAACCAGAGGTTCTGCCCGGCGCGGGTTATCCCCCACACGTACGCCTGGTTCACCTTCGCCTGGCCCGTGGCACAGGGCGGGCCGGGCGGGTAGGCGACGCCGACTCCGGCGAAGCACTCGTCCGGGGTGGCCTTGGCGAGCAGCGTCCGCTCGTACGACGGCCGGTGGCCGCCGGGCGCCGGCCCGCCCTTCCCGTCGGGTGCGGCGGCGGCCGGGGCCGCCACCAACGCGTGTACCAGTCCCAGTGCGACGGCGGCGGTCGCTGTCCGTCGCACCCCTCGGGCTGCGGTCACCAGTTGTTCCTCCTGCTTCCAACGCATCGCTCGACATGAACCGTGCTGAGGTGCCCGTCGCGCCTCGACGGTCCGCCCGGGAGAACGCGGCACCGCCTCCGAACGACCCGCCGACGCTCCCGCGGCGCTCCGGGTGGACCTGTCCGGGTCAGACCGGGGTGACCTGGGCGGGCCGGGCCGGGGCGACGACCCGCGGGGCGACCCGCTCCGCCCACTGCGCCCAGTCCTCGAACTCGAGGAACCGGCCCAGTCGGCCGAGTTCGCCGACCGGGTCGGCGACCAGGTCCTCGTACCGGATCCGGTGCAGGTGCCGGGGCGGGAAGTCGGCCAGCGCCTGCTCGGCCTGGCTGGTCAGGAACGCGCAGAGCCCGAGGTAGCGGCGTACGTCCTGGCCCCGCTCCCGCAGCAGGTCGGCGGTGAGCCGGTCCGGCAGGTACCGCTGGAGCTCCTCGGGCACGGTCTGGCCCGGCTCGATCCGGAACGGGTCGATGCCGCAACGGCCGAGGAACTCGACGCGTAGCTGGATGAGCTGGAACGACGGGTGCCGGCTCATCGACCGGGCCACGTCCTCCGGGTTGCGGGTCAGGTAGACGATCCTCGCCGTCGGATACGCCCGCAGCAGGTACGGCGCCACGTTGCTGGAGCCGCCGGAGCGCTCGACCCAGCGCCGCTTGCCGGTCAGTGTCGCGAGCAGATCGAGAAACATCTGGTGGTGCACGGCGACCTGCTGGGTGGGGAACTCCGGCACCCGCTCGGCGAGCTGGTCGAAGAGCCGGTCCGGGTCGGGAGTGATCTTGGAAAGGGTGATCGCGAGGATCCTCGGCAGCTCGGTCATCCGGTCCGCCCAGCGTCCGGTGGGCGGGTACCGCAGCTCCCTGGGGGGCAGCCCGATCCGGAACAGGGTGGTGAGTTCGGGCCTGGGGCTGCTCAGCAGCGACCAGTACGCCGGGCCGGTGAGGGTGTCGGTGCTGCGGGCCCACGGCGTCATGGACATGAAGAACTCCTGGACCGACAGGGTGTCGGACTGTTCCGCGATCAGGTCGGAGAGGAGCGTGGAGCCGCACCGGCCGTTGCTGATGATGATCGAGCGGCCGGAGATGGGGGAGTCCATCCGGGTACCTCCTGCGGGATGTGGTCGGGGTGGGTGGGGACGGGTCCGGCCGGTGCGACGCCGCACTCCTCGCGGAGCCAGGCCAGCACGAGCCCGCGTACGGTCTCCGACCGGTCGACCAGGACGGAGTGCCGTGCGCCGGCGACGACGACGGTGCGGGTCTGCGGCAGCAGCCTCGCCACCTCCGGGGCGAGCTGCGCGACGGCCGACTCCGCGCCGTAGACGCAGAGCACGGGCACGCCGATCGCGCTGATCCGGGACGGGTCGGGCAGCGGGCTGGCCGGCAGTTCCTCGGCCAGGGTGGTGGCGGCCAGCATCTCGCGGGTGGCACGGGCCCGGCGGCCGAAACCCTCGCGGCGTCCGGCGGCCAGCGCGGCGACCGCATCCTGCCGGGGCAGCAGCTCCGCCGCCCGGGCCAGGCCGCGGGCCACCCGGGCCATCCAGGCGGGCGTCGGCGGTGCGGACTCGATCGCCACGATGGCGGCGGCCCGCTCCGGGTGCCGGATGGCGTAGCCGAAGGCGATGGTGCCGCCGAAGGAGTTGCCGAACAGGTACACCGGTCCGGTCACGCCCAGCTCGTCCAACAGCGCCGCCAGGTCGTCGACGAAGTCGTCGATCGCGTACCCGGTGCGTGGTCGTTCGCTGTGCCCGTGCCCCCTCAGGTCGTACATGACCACCCGGAACCCGGCGTCGGCCAGCGGCTTGGCCAGGGTGAAGTACCAGCTCGCCAGGGTGTCCGAGGCCATGCCGTGGATCAGTACCGCGGTCGGCGGCCCGGGTGTGCCGGCGGCGCTCGGGGTCCTCGCGCGGGTGTCGTCCGCGGCGGGGGCAGGCGCCCGGCCGACGTCGGAGCCCGGTGGCGACGGGTCGAGCAGCTCGACGTGCAGGTCGATGCCGTTGGCCCGGACGATCACGGCTGGCCCGCTCCGACCCGGTCCAGCGAGGCGGCGATGTGCTCGACGAGCTGCCCGACCCGCAGGTCCCGTACGGTCTGCAGATCCAGGGTGGCGACGAAGTGGGCGAAGTTCACCTGGTCGCCGTACCGGGTCTGCAACCGGCCGGCGAGCGAGACCACGTCGATGCTCTCCATGCCGAGGTCCTCGCGGAACGTGGTCTCCATGGTGATCTCGTCGTCCGGAGCGAAGTCCGCCAGCACGGCGCGGATCATCTCCGAGATTTCGGCGAGGATGCTCTCCTGCGAAGCGGCCACCAGTGCGCTCCTTCCGCCTGTCGGCTGTCGTTCGTGGCTGTCGTGCGTGTGGGCGTGGTGCGGAACGTGCTCGGTCGTGGTGCGGTCGGTGTGGCCGGACACCGGTGGCGGGCGTCGCGCCGCACACGGCCGGTGCGGGGCGGACCCCGGTGCGGGTCGGGTCATCCGCCGGCGGGGGTGGGTGGAACCCGGTTCGGTGTGTCCGGAGTGGACGGCATCCCGCGCGACGGGGCGGAGGCGGGCTCCGGACCCCAGGTCCAGGCGACGACGTACGTTCGGGGCGGCAGGTCGTCCGGGTTGCGGACCTCCCGGAACCCGACCTGGTAGACCCGGTCTCCGACGGTGACGACGAGCCCGGACTCCGTCGCGGCGACCACGGTGAACCGGCGCGGCCGGCCGTCCAGCCCGGTCCCCTCGCCCTTGCCGACCGCCTCCTTGGCCGCCCAGAACCGGGCGAACCAGCGGTGTCGTTCGGCCGGGCCGAAGGACTCCAGCAGGGCCAGTTCCGACTCCGACAGGGCGTAGGTCAGGGTGCTGTCCGGGTGTTGGGTGATCTCGACGACGTCGATGCCGACGCCGGGGGTGTCTGGTGGTGTGTCGGGTGGGCGGGGTC
>CALGAM010000166.1 GCA_937951935.1 uncultured Micromonospora sp.
GACCGGCTCCCTGGTCAGCACCCTCGGGGCTGGTCGTGTCCCATCCGCACCACGCCCGGCCGGCCGTCCCCTCCGGCCGGCCGGGCGTCCCTGTGCCGTGTTCCGGTTATCCCCCACCGATCAGACGGGAGGAACGATGACCAGCCCTTGCAGCCCACACCGGCGGGCCGCCGCGTGAGCGCGCTGTCCAGCGCCGGGTACGCCGACTTCGCGCGTACCCGGATCTCCGAGGCGCGGGAGGCGATCGTCCGGCACACGGTGTGCGCGTACACCGGGGTCTGCCTGGGGTGTGGACGGCCCGGCCCCTGCGCCACCCTGGTCGCCGCCCGACAGACGCTGGCCCATCACACCCGACAGAGCGCCCGCCACCGCGCCGCGCACACCGGGTACGGCCACCGACGACTGCCGATGATGACCGGGGACGTCCGCGCCGCCCTGCCGATCGAGGAGCTGCGCACCGCCTGCCTGGCCGCACAGTCGGCGGTGGAACGGGCACAGCGGCTGCTCGCCGGCGGCGACGACGCCGGCGTGGCCCGCTGGGGCGACGCGCTCACCGACGCCTGGGCCGCGCTCGGCGCGGTGTACGCCGGTCTCGCCGAGGCCCGCACGATCCCCGGCGCCACCCCGCCGAGCATCCGGGAGGTCATCGACGGGTTGGCCGCCGCGCAGGCCGACGCCGAGCGGGCCGGTGGCGTGGTGGTGCGGGTACGCCGGCAGCTCGCCGCCGCCGAGGACCGGCTGCGCCGGACCAGCGACGCCCCGGCGGCACGGGTCGCCGCCGACCGGTGGCGGGCCGCGATCGCCCGGCTCGACCTGGTGGCGGCCCGGCTGGCGCTCGGCGCCCGCGCCGTCGACCGGTACGTCGACACGGTCACCGGGGCCGACCGGCGGCCCCGTCCGCGCCCGCTCGGGTGTCCGCGGCCGGCGGCGCTCCGCGCCGGGGCCCGGACCGCCGGGGCGGTGCTCCTGGGCCTGCGCCCCGCGACCGGCTGGCGGGGCTACCTGGCGCGGCTGCGCCGTGGACACCGGCCGCTGCGGGTGGCGGCATGGTGAGCCGGTACGTCGCCCCGCTCCGCGACCTGGCCACCGGTCGGGTCCGGGCCTACCAGGATCGGCTCCGCCGGCTCGACGAGCGGGGCTGGCAGCGCTACGGGTTGATCCTCGACAGCGCGTTCCGGTTGGCCGTCGACCGGAGGTTCCGGCCGGGCCAGGAGCGGGGACCGGTCATCCGGTTCGTGGCGAGTGTGCGGGAGCGGTACGACGCCACCGGCTACGACCTCGATCCGAGGCTGGCCGAGTCGCTGCTGTGGGCCGTCCTGGAGGGTCGGCCGGCGCCGGAGCCGCAGGAGCCGGCGACGGTGGCGGCCCAGATCCTGCTGCTGGTCGGGCTCCTGGACGACGAGGGTCTCTCCCCCGCCGAGCTGGACCGCTTCCTGGACGCCGTCGACGCCGACGTCGGCGCTGACGTCGACGTCGATGGCGGTGTCGACGGCGGTGTCTGCGCGGAACCGGAGCCGTCGGCCGGCGGCTCGACGGGCGGCGACGTGGCGAGAGGCTCAGTCGACGAAGCCGTAGTAGATGGCGAACGCGAGCGGCGGCGCGAGGAAGCAGATCAGGAAACCGAGTTGGACGTAGCGGGGGGGTTGTCTGCCGGCCATCTTCGGTTTGCCCCAGATGCTGAGCATCAGGTAGCCGACGAAGAAGGCGATCGTCGGCAGGCCGGCGCAGCTCCAGGAGAAGACGCCGACCGCGACGGTGGCCTTGGAGAAGGTGCTGGTGGCGGCCCGGAGTTCGACGACGCTGAGGATGGCCCAGATCACCGTCGCGAGCACGCCCGCGCAGCTGCCGTAGACGGCGAGGGCGCGTCGCAGCGGTGACAGGGTCGGGAACAGCGGCGGACGCCGGGCCAGCGTCTCGGCCTGCACGATCAGCATGTCGGCGCCGTCGGCGGCCTGGCGGGCCAGCTCCAGCTCGCGCCGCGCGTCGGCCGACGGGGAGGACACCGCCTCGGCCGGTCCGCGCGGCCCGGGGACCGGGCCGACGACCGCCGCGCCGGGCGCGCCCGCTGCCGGACCGGCCGCCGGGCCGGTGGCGCCGGGTGCGCCGGCCGCCGGGCCGGCCGGGCCCGTCGGCAGGGCGCGCCGCGCTCCTGCGCCCGGCAGCGGTGGGTACGGCGTACCGGCGGCTCGTGGTCCGGCGGCCGGTGGCGTCGGCCCCGGCGGTGCCCCCGGGGCGGCCGGCGGCGCCACGGCGGGTTCCGGTGGGGCCGCCACGGCCTCCGCGGTCGAGGGTGGGGCATCCGGCGGCGGCACCGGCCTGCCGATCGCCTGGCCGAGCTCGACCAGCCGGTGGTACTGGGCGGTGAGCCGCTGGTCGAGGCGGTCGGCGACCGTCTCGGCGTCGCCCCGTTCGGCGGCGAGTCGGGCGGCGGTCTGCTCCGCGGAGCGGTGCAGGGTGTTCAGGTGCCGGGCGAGTGCGGCGTACTCGGCGAAGCTGGCCACTCAGTCTCCCTCGTCGTCCGGCTCGTGGCCGGGGCGGACGAACGGCACGATCAGGCGTACCCGCTGGTCGTGCCGGTCGACCAGCAGGGCGCGGTTCGTCCTCGGGGTGTACGCCAGGTCGGGCTGACCGAGGTACATCCCGAGTTCGCCGCCGGGGACGTTCAACGCCACCAGGCAGGCGACGTCGTCGCGGTTGCTGGACCCGCCGACGTCGTCGGCGAGCCGGCGCAGCCCGCGCCACCAGCCGAGCAGGTGGACGCCGTACGCGGGCCCCTGCCGCAGCACCGCCTGGAGGTCGTCCAGCCCGGACCGGAAGTTCTCGTCGCGGGCGGAGAGGACGCCGCTGGCGCCGTCCATGCCGTACCCGACGAGGAAGGTGCGGCCCGGGGCGGGCGTGTCGGCCGGCTGCCCGCCGCCCACCTGCTCGGCGAGGGTACGCAGCCGCGCGCGCAGCCCGGCGGCGTCGAGCCGGGTGACCGGGTGGCCGTCCCTGGTCAGCGCGTCGATGGTGGCGTCGGCGACCTCGTCGGCGACCGCGACCAGCGGGGCGACCAGGAAGTGGGCGCTGCCGGGCGGATGCTGCCGGGCCAGGCTGACGGTGGCGGCGTGCAGCACGCTCGCCCCGACCGGGGAGGTGCCGACGACCCCCAGGTGCCGGCCGGGGCTGGCGTCGAACGCGAAGTGCGCGGTGGTGAGGTCGACGTCGACGGTCCGGCCGACCAGGGCGAGCGGGCGGCGCCCGCCGGGCACCAGGCCCCGGTACGTCGGGTCGTCCTCGACGTGCGCCGACTCGTACCCCCTGAACACCGCGGGTGGGCGGGAGCCGGGCCGGCGGGCCTGCCAGAGTTCGTGGCGCAGTGCGGCGACCTCGGCGGCGTTGGCGTGCGCGTCCGGGAACCGCACGACGGTGTTGGCGCCGGCGATGCCGGCGGACGGGTTGACGATGGCGGAGCCGATCGGCAGCGCCCCGGCGGCTTCGTTGAACGTGTCGAGGACGCCGTTGCCGCCGGGGAGCGCGACCCGGAGTGGGAACTGGCCGAAGATGGAGTCGCTCTTGCCGTAGAGGGCCTCGATCCCGGTGACGCTCTGGCTGGCGAGCACGAGGTGGATGCCGTACGAGCGGCCCTTGCGGGCGAGTTCCTCCAGCAGGGTGACCGCCTCGCGGGCGACGGCGTCGTTGCCGGCGAACAGGACGTGGAACTCGTCGATGACGGCGACGATCCGGGGGGTGGGTCTGCCGCCGCGGGGCAGGTCGGCGAGTTTGGTGACGCCGTGCCGTTTGAGGGCGGCGGCGCGCCGGTTGAGTTCGCGGCGCAGTTCGCGCAGGACGGCGACGCCGTACTCGCGGTCGGACTCGATCCCGACGGCGCGGGCGTGCGGGATCCAGGACGGGTCGTGGTCGGTGGGGACGAACTCGGTGAAGCTGACGCCCTCCTTGAAGTCGAGCAGGTAGAGGGCGAGTTCGTCGGGTGAGTAGCGGGCGGCGAGTCCGTACAGGACGTTGAGCAGGAAGACGGTCTTGCCGGCGCCGGTGCGGCCGCCGACCAGCCAGTGCGGGGTCTGGTCGTCGAAGGCGCAGATCACGGGGTCGCGGCCGGCGCGGCCGACGACGGCACGCAGGCCGTTGCCGGAGGACTCGGCCCAGGGGCGGGCCGGGAGCAGGTCGGCGAAGTCGAGGGTGGTGTCGCGGCGGTGCAGTTCGCCGAGGCGGTCGGCGAGGGCGGCGACGGTGTGCGGGGGCGGGTCGCCGTCGAGGCGGACCGGGGCGGCCAGGCCGGTGCCGTCGGTGCTGAACGGGTGTCCGGGCGGGTCGCCGACCCAGGCGTACCCCTGGGGGTCGAGTCGGACGACGGTGGTGGCGCCCAGCGGCGGCGGGGTGGGTCCGGCGGACCGGGGCGGGTAGCCGGCGGCGAGGACGCAGATCGCGGCGCTCGGGCCGGCGTGGGTGAGGGCGGCGAGCCGGTGCAGGTCACGGCCGTCGGGCAGGCAGGCGGCGACCAGGAGCAGCAGTTCCGGCGGGCCGCTGGCGTGTTGGGCGGCGCGGGCGTGCCGTTCGGCGTCGTCGAGTCGTTCGGTGATCTCGGCCTCGGTGGTGGCCGGTGGGTGCAGGACGCCGGCGTCGACGAGGGGTTGCAGCGGCAGGAAGGTGGCGCCGAGGGCGGCGCTGTCGAGGGCGGAGACCCGGACGCTGCCGGGTGGGGCGGCGGCCAGCAGCCGGACGACGAGGGCGCGCAGCAGCGCGGCGACCGCGGGGTGGCGGGCGTCGGCGTCGAGGGCGAGGTGGGTGCCGCCGGCCAGTGGTACGACGGCGGGGAAGTCGCCGTGGACGGTGGTGGCCCAGCCGAGCCGGACGGGCAGCGGGCCGGCGAAGAACCGGGCGGGTTCGGGTTCGGCGGTGACGATCTCGCCGACGCGACGCAGCCGGGCGACGGTGTCGGCGGTCTCGCCGGTGTCGGCCGGCGGGTGGAGTCGGGCCACGGCCCGGCGTGCGGCGTGAAGGTGGGCCCAGGCCTGCTGGTGGGCGGCGACCGCCCGCCCGAAGGTGGCTGACAGTCCCAACCCCTGCCCCCAACCTGGATCTGTCGGTGTCGATTCGCGGGTCCGGGTCCGCGTGGTCATCGGAACACTAACCGACGTTGTCCCGGATTTGGTGCAGCCCGGCTGTGCGGCGTCGCCGGA
>CALGAM010000167.1 GCA_937951935.1 uncultured Micromonospora sp.
GCATCGAGCTGAACTACAACACCGTGCCGTACGACCCGCGCAAGCCGTTCGACCCGTCCGGGATCCGGCTCGGCACCGCGGCGCTGACCACCCGGGGCCTCACCGAGGAGCACATGCCGCAGGTGGCGGCCTGGATGGACGACGCGATCACCGCGGCGATCAAGAACGACACCGCGACCCTGGACCGGATCGCCGGCGAGGTGAGCGACCTGCTGGCGGCGTACCCGATCCCGGGCTACACCGCCGCCTGACCAGGGGTGCGAGAATCGCCCGGTGAGTAAGACCAGCAGGCTCCGCTTCCGCCACCACCAGGCGATCTGGGTGGCGGCCGTCATCGCGTTCCTCGGCGCGCTTCCGCTCGCCACGGCCCGCTGGTACCTCACCCCGCTGCTGCTCGTGCCCGTCACGGTCGGTGTCTGGGCCTGGCGGGCCGGCACCGACGCCGACCGTGGCGGGGTGCGGATCCGGGCCCTGCTCGGGCAGCGCACCATCCCCTGGTCGGAGATCGTCGAGCTGGCCGCCGGCCCGCGCGGCCAGGCGATGGCCCGGCTCCGAAACGGGCGGGTCGCCCTGCTCCCGGCGGTCCACGCCGCCGACCTGCCGGACCTCGTCGCCGCCAGTGGCCAGCGGCTCGACACGGACCGCGACCCGCAGGCCGCCGACCCGGACGGCCGGTAGCAGCGCGTCACCCCGTCGACCACCCGCCTGCCGGCCGGGCCGGAGCCCGGTCGCGGGCGGTGGCGGGTCCACCGGCGGAGCCGCGGCTCAGCCCGGCCGGGGCAGGTCGACCGGGCCGAGAGGGCGGTAGACGTCGTGGCCGGCGACGGTGGTCTCGGCCACCGGGACGCCGGTGCCCCGCAGGTGCTCCCGGACCGCCGCGCTGAGCGCGGACCCGGTCGGCAGGACGAAGGCCGGCCGTTCCGCGGCGGCGACCATCCTCGGGTACGCCGGATGGCGGTCCCAACCCGCCGCCAGGTCGTCCCGGATCACCCCGCAGACCAGCCGCTCCCGGGTCAGGAAGATGATGGTGTTGCACGTCCAGTACTCGGCGTAGAAGTGCCGGACGCCGAGGTCGTCGAGCGCCGCGACGAGCGCGCGCCGCTGGGCGGCCTGCCCGGCCAGGTCCGGGGCGGCGCGGACCACCGCGGCGGTCGCCAGGGCCGTGGTGCCGGCGAGCGCGCCGAGTGACGCCGTCGCCGCCCACCGGGCCAGCCGTTCCCCCCTCGGCCGGCCGTGCACCGGTCGGCCGCCCACCAGCGGGCCGCGCACCGTCGGCACGCCCGTCGACCCGCCTCCGGCCGTACCCCGAACCGGCCCGCCACCGGCCGCGGCCCGGACCCCGCCGGTCGCCACCGACCAGAGCGGCCAGAGCAGCGCGGGAGTCGAGACCAGCAGGCAGGAGAGGTAGCGGGCGCTCTCCACCGGGGTGTGGGCGGCGGCACTGCTCGCGGCGTACGCGGTCAGGGTCAGGCCCGCGGCGGCCAGCAGCGCCAGCCGGCCGCCCTGGCGGACCCGCTCCGCCCGGTGCGTGGCGCGACGCAGCGCCCGCCCGGCCAGCACCACGGCGACGACGAGCAGCACCGGGTAGGCCACGCCCCACCACCGCTGCCAGGCCGCGCACCGGCCCGGGTCGCAGAGCCCGGTGCCCATCGGCACCCCGAGCAGGACCCCGCCGAACAACCGGTCGGGCCACGGGGCCGGGGCGCCCGAGGCCAGGTTGGCGTGGACGGCCAGCGAGCGGTGCACGGGGGCGGCGGTGAGGTTGTGCGCCACGATCGGCACCAGGCCGACCAGCAGTCCGGCGCCGAGGGCGAGCCCGTGCCGGCCCCACAGGTCCCGGTGGCGCACGGCGAGCAGCAGGACCCCGGCCGCCCCGACGTACGGCAGGACCAGCCAGTCGTCCCAGAGGGTCAGCCCGGCGACCAGGCCGAACCCGGCGTACGCCGGTGCGGGCCGGCGGAGGACGCCGAGCCCCAGTCCCACCGCCAGCAGCACCAGCAGCGCAGCCGCCGGGTTCATCTCCGGGTAGCCGCCGCCCGCGACGAGCTGGTTCTTCAGGATCCGGTCGGAGCCGAGGGCCAGCAGTCCCACGGTGAACGTCGCCAGCCACGGGGTGTAGAGCCGGCGGGTCAGCCGCCACATCAGCGTCAGGAAGGCGGCGTAGAGGACCAGGTTGGGCAGCCGCAACGCGAGCGTGGACGCGCCGAGGAGCGCGAACAGCGGCGCCGCGAGGTACGACTCCAGCGCACCCATGTAGTACTGGCCGTAGAAGAAGAGCGGGAACGCGCGGCCCTGCGCGACGTGCGCCGCGACCAGCCCGCTGACCGCCTCGTCGCTGTTGGTCGGCGGCACCTCGGCGAGGAGCATCCCCAGCCGGTAGCCGACGCCGAGCACCGCGAGCGCGGCGGCGACCTGCCCGGCGCGCGGTCGCCTGCGGCGCGCCGGGGCCGGGGTGGCGGTCAGGACCGATCCGATCGTGGACGACATGGGAGCAGACTGTCACGGACGGTACGGACAACCGGGGTATCGACCCGCCCGGCTCTCGAACCCGGTCCGGTGACAACCCCACTCGTGCCCGAGCCGGGGACGTCGGGGGGTTCCCGGCTCCCACCAGCGGCGGGCCGCCGACGGGCGACGCCGGGCGGCGGGACGGCCGGGGCAAGGATCGTGCGTGCCGGCGGCGGGCGGCGTGGGCCGGCTACCCTGGGCCGGGTGAGCGCTCGCCCGTACCCGAGATCCAGCCGCCGACGCCTGGTGGCCGCGTTCTGCGCGGCGACCGTGCTCCTCACCGGCGGTTGCGCCTTCGGCGAACCAGAACCGGACCAGGCCGGTGCACCCCCGAACCTCCCCACCCCGTCCGCCACCCCGACCCCGGCCGGTGCCGAGCAGCAGGTCGCGGTGACGGTGTTGGCGAAAGGACTCCGGGTACCGTGGGGAATCGCGTTCCTGCCCGACGGCGGGGCGCTGGTCACCGAGCGGGACACCGCGAAGATCCTCAAGATCGGCCCGGAGTCCGACCCGGACGGTCTCAAGGTGACCACCGTGCAGACCCTCGACGAGGTCGACGCGTCCGGCGAGGGCGGACTGCTCGGCATCGCCGTGTCGCCGACGTACGACAAGGACAGGACCGTCTTCGTCTACTACACCACCTCCAGGGACAACCGGATCGCCAAGCTCACCCTGGGCGGCGAGCCGACCCCGATCGTCACCGGCATCCCGCGCTCCGACATCCACAACGGCGGTCGCCTCGCCTTCGGGCCGGACGGCTACCTCTACGCCACCACCGGGGACGCCTCCCAGCGCGGGCTGGCCCAGCAGACGAAGAGCCTCGGCGGCAAGATCCTGCGGATGACCACCGACGGCAAGCCGGCCCCCGGCAACCCGTTCCGGAACTCGCTGGTGTGGTCGCTGGGCCACCGCAACGTGCAGGGCATCGCCTGGGACGCCAGCAAGCGGATGTACGCCACCGAGTTCGGGCAGAACCGCTGGGACGAGATCAACGTGATCCGCCCCGGGCAGAACTACGGCTGGCCGGAGGTCGAGGGGAAGAGCGAGAACAGCGGCGGTGGCCGCGACGACAGGTTCACCGAACCCCTGGTCGTCTGGCCCACCGCCGAGTCGTCCTGCTCCGGGGCGGCCGTCGTCGACCGGGTGCTGGTGGCGGCGTGCCTGCGCGGCGAACGACTCTGGCAGGTGGAACTCACCGCCGCCGGCGGCGTGCTGGGCCAGCCCCGGCCGCTGCTGACCGGCCAGTTCGGTCGGCTCCGCACCGCCGTCGTCGCCCCGGACGGCTCGCTGTGGATCTCCACCTCGAACCACGACGGTCGGGGCGAGCCGACGCCCGACGACGACCGGATCATCCGGCTGGTATTCTCCGGCGGCACGGCCGGCCGGACCTGACCCCGGAGCCGAGCCTGACCTGCGACAACGCTGACCCTCGGCGGATCTCGCCAGCCGAGATCCGGGCAGGTGACGACTGACCATGCGCTGGCCGAACAGCATCCGGGCCGCCGGGGGCGACCGTCCCCCGGCGGCCCGGCGTGTGCCGCCGGTACTGCGCTCCGGCGCACGCGCCGTCCGAGCCGTGATCACCTCCACCGCCAGCCGCCGGATCGGCGCGGGGTTGGCGGTCCTCGCCGTCGCCCTCGTCGGGACCGTCGTCGGGGTCCTGCTCGGTGGCCGGCTGGAGACCGACATCGGCCCGTTCCGGGCCGAGATGGCCATCACACCCGCGGCCGAGGGCGGCACCACCGTCACCATCCCGCCGCTCGGTGCGCTCCACCTCAGCAGCCACACCGGCCCGGCCCACCTGTCGGTCCGGCTCGGCGCGCTCGACCCGGGCCGCACCGAGGCGTTGATCGACGACCCGGCCAGCATCACCCGGGCCAGCCAGTTCGTGGTCAGCGACGTGATCAACGGGGTCATCCGGGTCGGCGTACGGACACTCGCGGCCTCCGTGCTGTCCACCCTGGTCCTCGCCGCGCTGGTCTTCCGACGCGTCCGACGGGTCGCCTGGGCGGGCACGCTGGCCCTGCTGGTCACCGGCGGGAGCCTCGGGGTCGCCGCGCTGTCGTTCCGCCCGGACTCGATCGAGGAACCCCGCTACGAGGGGCTGCTGGTCAACGCCCCGGCGGTCGTCGGCGACGTGCGGCGCATCGCCAACGACTACGGCCGCTACGCCGACCAGCTCCAGCGGATGGTCGGCAACGTCAGCCAGCTCTACACCACCGTCTCCAGCCTGCCGATCTACGAGCAGACCGAGGGCACGGTACGGGTGCTGCACGTGTCGGACCTGCACCTGAACCCGGCCGCCTGGCAGGTGATCCGGACCGTCGTCGAACAGTTCAAGATCGACGTGGTGGTCGACACCGGCGACATCACCGACTTCGGCAGCGAGCCCGAGGCCTCCTTCGTCGGCTCCGTCAGCCTGCTGAAGGTGCCGTACGTCTTCATCCGGGGCAACCACGACTCGGCCGCCACCGCCGCCGCCGTCGCCCGGCAGCCGAACGCGATCGTGCTGGACAACTCGGTCGTCACGGTGGCGGGGGTGACCATCGCCGGCATCCGTGACCCGCGGTTCACCCCGGACAAGGAGACCTCGCCGCCCGGCTCCGGTGCCCTGCCCGAGACGGTCGCCCAGGTGGTCGGGGCGGGCGAGCGGCTGGCCGCGACGATCCGGGCGCACGGACAGCCCGTCGACATCGCCCTGGTGCACGACCCGGCCTCGGCCGAGCCGCTCTCCGGGGTGGTCCCGCTCGTGCTGGCCGGGCACACCCACAGCCGCGAGGTCCGCGACCTTCCCCCGGTGGTACCGGGGGCGCCCGCGACCCAACTGCAGGTGCAGGGCTCCACCGGCGGCGCCGGGCTCCGCGGGCTGGAGGGCGACCAGCCCACCCCGCTGGCGATGACCGTGCTCTACCTCGACGCCGAGCGGCACCTGCAGGCGTACGACGACATCCGGCTCGGCGGCACCGGCGAGGCACAGGTCAACCTGCAGCGGCACGTGGTCGACAAGGGGGAGCCGCCGTCGCCGACACCCTCGGGCACCCCGAGCCCGCCGACGGCCACGCCCACCGTGTCGCCGACCACCGGCCGGCCGTCACCGTCGGCGCCGACGACGACCCGCTGACCGGCCGGACGACCCGCTGACCGCGGTGGACGCCCCCGCGCCCGGCGGCGGGCGGGCGGACGCGGCCCGCGCGACCGCCGCGGGTCGCGCGGGCCCCGCAGCCCTTCAGCCTCTCAGCCCTCGACGCCGAGTCGGGAGAGGATCAGCGCCCGGACGGCCTTGGCGTCGGCCTGGCCCCGGGTGCTCTTCATGACCGCCCCGACCAGCGCACCGGCGGCGGCGATCTTGCCGGCCCGGACCTTGTCCGCGATGTCCGGGTTGGCGGCGATCGCCTCGTCGACGGCGGCGGT
The DNA here is from genome assembly GCA_937951935.1 of uncultured Micromonospora sp. Lineage (GTDB taxonomy): Bacteria > Actinomycetota > Actinomycetes > Mycobacteriales > Micromonosporaceae > Plantactinospora. Next base: position 5,920 of record CALGAM010000167.1, read on the forward strand.
CAGCGCCCCCGTGTCGGAGACGACCTCCAGCCCGCGGCTGGTCATGACCTCGGTCGGCGACCCCTCACCGGCGAGGACCCCCTCCAGGACGGTCCGGGCCAGCTTGTCGGTGAGCTTGCCCGCGTCGACCAGCCCCTGCAGCTCGGCGACCTGGGCCGGGGTCGCGCCGACCGCCGACAGTTCGACACCCGTCTCGTTGGCCCGCCGGGACAGCTCGCCCAGCCACCACTTGCGCGCCGCGGCCGGCGTGGTGCCGGCGGCGACCGTCTGCTCGATCAGCTCCACCGCGCCGGCGTTGATCACCGACTGCATGTCGTGGTCCGACAGGCCCCACTCCTGCTGGAGCCGCTTGCGACGCACCCGGGGCAGTTCGGGCAGGTTCGCCTTGAGCTCGGCGACCCAGGCCGGGTCCGGGGCCAGCGGCACCAGGTCCGGCTCCGGGAAGTAGCGGTAGTCGGTGGCGGTCTCCTTCGACCGGCCCGCGGTGGTCTCCCCGGTGTCCTCGTGGAAGTGCCGGGTCTCCTGGACCACCCGACCGCCACCGTCCAGGACGGCGGCCTGGCGCAGGATCTCCGAACGGACCGCCCGTTCCACCGAACGCAGCGAGTTGACGTTCTTGGTCTCCGTCCGGGTTCCCCACTCGGCGGAGCCGACCGGCGCCAGCGACGTGTTGACGTCGCAGCGCAGCGAGCCCTCCTCCATCCGTACGTCGGACACGCCGAGCGAGCGGATCACGTCACGCAGCTCGGTGACGTACGCCCGGGCGACCAGCGGCGCCTTCGCCCCGGTGCCGACGATCGGCTTGGTGACGATCTCGACCAGCGGGATGCCGGCCCGGTTGTAGTCGACCAGGGACTCGGTGGCCCCGTGGATCCGCCCGGTGGCCCCGCCCACGTGCAGGGTCTTGCCGGTGTCCTCCTCCAGGTGCACCCGCTCGATCCCGATCCGGACCGTCTCGCCGTCCACCTCCACGTCGAGCCAGCCGTCGGTGCACAGCGGCTCGTCGTACTGGCTGATCTGGAAGTTCTTCGGCATGTCCGGGTAGAAGTAGTTCTTGCGGGCGAACCGGCACCAGGTGGCGATCGTGCAGTTCAACGCCAGGCCGATCCGGATCGTCGCCTCGACCGCGGCCTTGTTGGCGACCGGCAGCGACCCCGGCAGGCCGAGACAGACCGGGCAGACCCGGGTGTTGGGCTCCCCGCCGAAGTCGGTGGGACAGCCGCAGAACATCTTGGTCCGCGTCCCCAGCTCGACGTGGGTCTCCAGGCCGATCACCGGGGCGTAGCGCGCGACAACCTCGTCGTACGAGGGCAGGACGGTCGTGCTCATCAAGACTCCAGCTCTCGGGTGGCAGCCGGCCCCCGGCGTCATCCGGACAGAACGTGTCCCAGCCTAATGGTTCGGCCGGCCGGGTCTCGTCCGGGCTTCGCCGCCGTCGCGCGACACCGGCCGGCTGTGGCACCGGGCGCGGCGTCGCGTGGGTCAGGGGCCCGCGCCGCCCGTTCAGCCGACGACGAGGCCGGTGTCGCCGATCAGGAGGGCGAGGAGCACCGCGCACAGCAGCGCGACCGGAAGGCTCCACCGGACGACCCGCAGCAGCCGTCTCCGGGCCTGGGACGACTCGCCGGCGGCGGCCGGACCGGTGGCCCGGTCGGCGAACAGCCACCCGGAGACGAGCGGCCACCAGGCGAGCGTCACCAGCAGCAGACCGATGCCGACCAGCAGCCAACCCGACGCCCGCAGGACCGGCCGGGTCCAGAACAGCTGGGGCAGGGCCGTCACGCCCACCCCGACCGCGCCGGCCAGGCCGAACCGCCAGTCGGGACGGACCCTGCGCCCGGCGCGGTACAGCGCCGCGGCGACCAGCGTGATCCCGGCGATCCCGGCCGTGGTCGAGACGAGCTGGCCCAGGGTGACCACACCCCGGCCCTGCCCGGTGGTCAGCGCGTCCACCCCGGCCAGCAGCGACGTCACCCCGGCCAGGCTGCCGGCGACGACCAGGGGCACCAGGCGCCGCCGGCGTCGGCCGTGCCGCCGGTCGGCGGCACCGGCGGCACGCCACCCGGCGGCCAGTTCGGCGGCGTACGTGGCGGGCTCGCCGAACGCGTCGGCCGGGTCGGCGGTGGAACCGGCGCAGTACGCCTCGACCTCGGCGAGCGCCTCCCGGATCTCCCGGCCCGGCAGTCCCCGTCGCCGGGCCTCGGTGCGGAACGCCTCCCGCCACTCGTCGCGGGTTGCGCCACCGGTCGCCATCGGACCTCCTTCGCGCGACGGCCCCGTGCCCGTCACCGCATCGACACGGTAGTCCCCCCGGTCACGGCGACCGGACCCGGACCCGCGGCCACCGGGCCGGGTTCACGGCGACCGCGGACCCGTACCGCCGTCGGAGGTCCGTGCCGCCGTCTCAGTCCACCGGGTGGTGGTCGGCGGCGCCGCCCAGCACCTCCCGCACGGAGTCCTGCAGGCGGGTCGCCGCCTCGCGCTGGGCACGTTGGATCGTCGCGGTGATCCGGGCGCTGAGCTCCGCCGGGCTGTACCGCATCGCCGGCGCGCCCACCTCGACCCGGCTCACCCGGCCGGCGTGGTCGACCGTCACCCGTACCGCGCCGTCGTCACTGGACACCTCGACCGGCCGGGAGCGCAGCTCCGCCACCCGACCGTTCAACTGCGCCTGCAGCTCGTCGAGGCTGTTCGCCAGTTGCTCCAACCGCTCCAGCGCGGGGAACTCCACGTCGTTTCCTCCCTGCGGGCCGCCACCGCCCCGTCGTCCCGGGCCGGGCCCGCCGCCGTCCGGACCGGCGGCGCGGGCACCCCGATCGGGAACGCGGTCAGGAACTCGAAGACCAGCTCGCGGGGCAGGTTGAACGCGTCGACCGCCGCGTGCGCCACCCCGACCAGGACCGCCGCGGCCGGCGCGAGGCCCGCGGCCGGACCGCCGGACGCGGCCCTCGACGGTGCTCAGCCCGGTGACCGCCCGACCGCTCTCCGGACCGGCCGCCGGGCCCGTCGCCCCGCGTGAGGGCGGCGGACCCGGCGGCCGGTGCGGTCCGCAAGGACGTGGAGTCTCAGAGCTCCGGCGGGGTGAGGGTGCCGACCGCGGACTCCAGGGCGGCGGCGACCCGGTACATGCGGTCGTCCGCCATCGTCGGCGCCATGATCTGCAACCCCACCGGAAGCCCCTCGGAGAGGCCGCACGGCACCGAGATGCCCGGACCGCCGTACAGGTTGGTCGGGATGGTGAACAGGTCCGCCAGGTACATCTGGTACGGGTCGGCCGTGCGCGAGCCGAACGGGAAGGCCACGAACGGGGTGGTCGGCGAGACCAGGACGTCGACCTTCTCGAACGCCGCGGTGAAGTCGCGGGTGATCAGCGTACGGACCTTCTGCGCCTGCCCGTAGTAGGCGTCGTAGTAGCCGGAGGAGAGGGCGTACGTGCCGATCATGATCCGCCGCTTGACCTCCGGGCCGAATCCGGCGTCCCGGGTCAGCGACATGACCTCCTCCAGCGAGCGGCTGCCGTCGTCACCGACCCGCAGGCCGTAGCGGACACCGTCGAAGCGGGCCAGGTTCGAGGAACACTCGCTCGGCGCGATCAGGTAGTACGCGGGCAGGGCGTACTCGAAGTGCGGGCAGGAGACCTCGACGACCTCGGCGCCGAGCTTGGTCAGCGTGTCGACGGCGTCCCGGAAGGCGGCCATCACCCCCGGCTCCGCGCCCTCGCCGGAGAACTCGGCGACCAGGCCCAGCCGCACCCCGGACAGGTCACCGCTGGCACCGGCCCGGGCCGCGCCCACCACGTCCGGCACCGGCTGCGGGATCGACGTGGAGTCGCGCGGGTCGTGCCCGCCGATCGCCGCGTGCAGCAGCGCCGCGTCCAGCACCGTCCGGGCGCACGGGCCGGGCGTGTCCAACGAGGACGAGAACGCCACCAGGCCGTACCGGGAGGTGCCGCCGTAGGTGGGCTTGGCGCCGACGGTGCCGGTGACCGCGCCCGGCTGCCGGATGGAGCCGCCGGTGTCGGAGCCGATCGCCAGCGGCGCCTCGTACGCGGCCAGCGCGGCGGCGCTGCCGCCGCCCGAGCCGCCCGGGATGCGGGTCAGGTCCCACGGGTTGCGGGTCGGCCCGTACGCCGAGTACTCGGTCGAGGACCCCATGGCGAACTCGTCCATGTTGGTCTTGCCGATCATGACCGTCCCGGCCGCGTGCAGGCGCTCCACGATCGTCGCGTCGTACGGCGGACGCCAGCCCTCCAGGATCTTGGAGGCGCAGGTGGTCGGCACGCCCTTGGTGGTGAACACGTCCTTGACCGCCACCGGCACCCCGGCCAGCGGGCCCAGTTCCTCGCCGGCGGCGCGGCGCTCGTCGACGGCACGGGCCGCGGCGAGGGCCCGCTCGGCGTCCACGTGCAGGAACGCGTGTACGCGGTCGTCGACCGCCGCGATCCGGTCCAGGTGGGCCTGGGTCACCTCGACGGCGGAGACCTCGCCGCGGGCGACGAGCGCCGCGATCTCGCTCGCGGTCATCCTGGTCACGTCGGACATCGTGGTCACGCCTTTCCTTCCGCAGCCGGCACGCCCTCGCCCCGCGGGCTGGGTGGCTCGTCCTCGTCCAGGATGCGCGGCACCCGGAACCGGTCCTCCTCGGCGTCCGGCGCGCCGGCGAGCACCTCCTCGCGGTTCAGGCAGGGCTGCACCACGTCGTCGCGGAGCACGTTGGTCAGCGGCACGGAGTGCGAGGTGGGCGGGATGTCGGCGGCGACCACCTCGCCGACCCGGGCGACGGCCTGGAGGATCACGTCGAGCTGGCCGGCGAAGGTGTCCAGCTCCTCCTCGGTGACGGCAAGCCGCGACAGTCGCGCCAGGTGCGCGACCTCCTCGCGGGAGATGGCGGACATCGGTGCCCCCTTCGTGCCTAACGTCTGCGCGGCTCGCGCCGTGCCCTCCGGGCGGAGCCTGCCACGTGCGCCCTGACCCGAGCGAGTCTATGTGTCACCCACGGTGCCGCCGTCCCCGACTCCCCCGCCCCGCGCCGCGGCCGGTCCCGCCCCGGTCCCGGCGCGGGCGTCGCCGCCGGACCGCCGGTGGACCGCCGTGGCCGCCGGCGGGTGGCTCGGTCACTCCACGCCCGGCAGGAACCCGTCGGCCGACCCGGCCGGCACCGCCCCGGGGTGGGCCGGCCCGGACAGGGTGTGTCCGAGGCGGGCCTGACCGGTCGGACCGCCGTCGGGCGACCCGGGCGGGGTCGCCGGGGTGGCGGGCCGCACCGGCCGGTACCGGGCCAGCCAGGCGATCAGGTCCTCGGCCGGCATCGGCCGGGCGAAGAACCAGCCCTGTGCGACGTCGCAGCCGGCCGCGTGCAGCAGCCGCCAGGTCCGCTCGTCCTCCACCCCCTCGGCGACCACCCGCAGGCCCAGGGCGCTGGCGAGTTCGATGACCGACCGGACGATGGCCGCGTCGTCGGCGTCGTCGGCCATGCCGAGGACGAACGACCGGTCCACCTTCACCTCGGCCAGCGGCAGCCGGCGCAGGTGCTGCATGGAGGAGTATCCGGTGCCGAAGTCGTCCAGGGCGATCGCCACACCGATGCGGTGCAGCCGGGTGAGGGTGGCCAGGACCCGGCGGGGGTCGGCCATCAGCGCCCCCTCGGTCATCTCCAGCTGCAGCCGCGACGGCGGTACGCCGTACCGGGAGAGCCGGTCGGCGATCTGGTCGGCGATCTCGTCCGTGTGCAGGTCGCGGACGCTGACGTTGACCGCGGCCCGCAGTTCGATGCCGGCCGCGGCCCACTTGGCCAGCTGCTCCACCACGTCGTCGATCACCCGGCGGGTCAGCAGCCGCATCACCGCGCTCTGCTCGGCGACCCGGATCAGCTCCTCGGGGTCGACCATGCCGCGGCGGGGATGGCGCCACCGCAGCAGCGCCTCCACCCCCACCACCTCGCCGGTCGCGATCTCGATCTGCGGCTGGTAGTAGAGGGTGATGTCCCCGACGTCCGGCGCGGGGGCGTCCGCGCCGCCCGCACCCCCGGGCTCCAGCACCCGCCGCAGGTCGGCGAGGAGACTCAGCCGCTCGGCGGAGTTGTGGTCGGACTCGGCGACGTACACCGCGACCGGGTCGCCCCGGTGTTTCGCCTCGTACATCGCGACGTCCGCGTGCCGCATCAGGGTGGCGAAGTCGGCCCCGTGGTCGGGGTAGAGGGCGATGCCGATCGATCCGCCGACGTCCAGCGGCAGCCCGTCGAGGGGAACCGGCTCGGCCAGCACGCCGACCACCCGGTCGGCGAGCCGACGGGCGTCGTCCACACCGTCCAGCCGGGTCGCCACGATCGCGAACTCGTCGCCGCCCAGCCGGGCGATCACGTGTGGCGGGCGGACCGCCGCGGTGAGGCGCCGGCTGACCTCGACCAGCAGCCGGTCTCCCACCGCGTGCCCGAGGGCGTCGTTGACGTGCTTGAACCGGTTGAGGTCGAGCAGCAGCAGCGCGAACTGGCGCCCACCCGCGGCCTCCTTGTCGGCCAACTCCGCGTGCACGGCCACCTGCGCGGTCACCTCTTCCAGCAGCGCCTGCCGGTTCGCCAGACCGGTGAGCGGGTCGAGCCGGGCGAGCTGCTCCCGCTCCGCCGACAGCCGGGCCATCCGGGAGACCGCGTACAGGGGCAGCACCAGCAGCGGGATCAGGGCGGCGCTGGTGCGGGCCGCCGCGACCAGCACCGGCCCGAGCAACAGCAGGGAACCGGTGGCGAGGAACTCGAAGCCGAGCCCCTGCCGCAGCCGGTTGGACCACCGGCCGCCGAACCGCAGCCGCACGGCACTGGCGACCAGGCCGTGGTTGACGGCCAGCCAGGCCGCCGCGGCGCCGACCACGAGGGCGACGTCGACCAGGCGCAGCTGTTCCGTCGAGCCGGGCCGGTGACCGGGGGCGAGCCGGAGCACCAGGTCGGCGGCGGCGAGCGAGCAGGCGTACTGGGCGATGTTGAAGATGGTGCGCCAGACGGCGTACCCCATCCGCCACCCGGAGACGACGACCGCGGCGGCCTGCACCGCCACCGCCGGGCCGAGGCCCCACTCCAGGGCGATCGCGAAGGTGAAACAGATCGACGGGAAGACGGCCAGGCTCCGCCGCTTGGCGTGCGGGCTGAACGGCCGGGCGTCGAAGGCGACCGCGAGGGCGGCCATCAGCCAGAACGCCAGCGGCAGCCGGGGCAGCCGCGCGGGCAGCGTGGCGAGCGACGCCGCGCTGACCGCGACGGCCAGCCCGACGACAGTCCAGACGAAACCGAAGAACGGCGCCGTCCGACCAGGAGGGACGGAGTTCCGCGACGCGGCGGCCTCCATGGGACCTCCCGAGCCTCTCGGTCCAGGGCGCGGCCGGGGTGCCGCGCGTGCGCCTCCCATGAAACGCCCTGACCCCGCCCGGAGGCAGGGCGACAGACACGAATCGGGCCTAGTCGTGACTAAGTTGAAATACGCCGCAACTCATCCGGCGCACTTCGATAACTCAGAGCATATATGTCAATTACTAATCGTTACGGACGGCCACCCTGCGCGCCGCCTCGGGGCCCTCCGTCAGGAGGGTACGGAAGCCGTCCTCGTCGAGAATGGGCACCCGCAACGCGACCGCCTTGTCCGCCTTGGAGCCCGGGTTCTCGCCGACCACCACGAAGTCGGTCTTCTTCGACACCGAGCCGCTCAGCCGGCCACCCCGGGCCTGCACCTCCTCCGCCGCCCGGTCCCGCGAGTACGCCGACAGGGTGCCGGTCACCACGACCGTCACCCCCTCCAGCGGGCGGGGACCCGACTCGGCCCGCTCCTCGGCCATCCGTACCCCGGCGGCGGCCCACTTCCGCAACACCTCGCGGTGCCAGTCCACGGCGAGCCACTCGCGCAGGCTCGCCGCGATGGTCGGACCCACCCCCTCGACCGCCGACAGCTCCTCCTCGCTGGCCGCCTCGATCGCCGCCACCGAGCCGAACTCCCGGGCCAGCGCCTGGGCCGCGGTCGGGCCGACGTGGCGGATCGACAGCGACACCAGCACCCGCCACAGCGGGCGCCGCTTCGCCTCGTCGAGGCTGCGCAGGAGCTTCCCGGCGTTGGTGCTCAGGGTGCCGTCCTTCTTGACGAAGAAGGGCACCTCGGCGAGCCGCCGCTCGTCGAGCGCGAACAGATCCCCCTCGTCGGTGATCACCCCCGAGTCCAGCAACGCCGCGGTCGCCTTCTCCCCGAGGACCTCGACGTCCAGGCCGTCCCGGCTGCCGAGGTGGATGATCCGCTCCCGGAGCTGCGCCGGGCAGGTCCGCGAGTTCGGGCAGCGGATGTCCACGTCGCTCTCCTTGGCCGGAGCCAACGCCGTGCCGCAGGCCGGGCAGTGGGTCGGCATCTCGAAGGCGCGGGCGGTGGCCGGACGCAGCTCCATCACCGGCCCGAGCACCTCCGGGATCACGTCCCCGGCCTTGCGGACCACCACGGTGTCGCCGATCAGGACACCCTTGCGGGCCACCTCGCGCGCGTTGTGCAGGGTCGCCAGGGCCACCGTCGACCCCGCCACCCGGACCGGTTCGAGCACCGCGAACGGGGTCACCCGACCGGTCCGCCCGACGTTGACGTCGATGTCGAGCAGCTTGGTGGTGACCTCCTCGGGCGGGTACTTGAAGGCGATCGCCCACCGGGGCGCCCGGCTGGTGGAGCCGAGCCGGCCCTGGATCGCCACCGGGTCGACCTTGACCACCACGCCGTCGATCTCGTGCTCGACGTCGTGCCGGTGCCTCGCGTAGTGGTCGATGTACTCCCGGATGCCGTCCAGGTCCGACACCACCCGCCAGCGGTCACTGATCGGCAGGCCCCAGGCGCGCAGTGTCGCGTACGCCTCCGACTGCGTCGCGGGCCGGAACCCGTCGCGGGCGCCCAGCCCGTGGACGACCATGCGCAGGGGACGGCCGGCGGTGATCCGGGGATCCTTCTGGCGCAGACTCCCGGCGGCCGCGTTGCGGGGGTTCGCGAACGGCGGCTTGCCCTGCTCCACCAGGCTGGCGTTCAGGTCCGCGAAGGCCTCGACCGGGAAGTAGATCTCTCCCCGGACCTCCAGCAGCTCCGGCACCGTCTCGGCGCCCTCGACCAGCCGCTCCGGCACCTCCCGGATGGTCCGGACGTTGGCGGTGACGTCCTCCCCGATCCGGCCGTCGCCGCGGGTGGCCGCCCGGACCAGCCGCCCACGCTCGTACGTCAGGTTGATCGCCAGCCCGTCGACCTTCGGCTCGCAGAGGTAGCTGACCGGGCCGCCCGCCTCCCGCTCCACCCGCTCCACCCAGGCCGCCAGTTCCTCCTGGGTGAAGGCGTTGTCCAGCGACAGCATCCGCTCGGCGTGCGCGACCGGCGTGAACAGCGTGGAGAAGGTCCCCCCGACCCGCTGGGTGGGCGAGTCCGGGGTGCGCAACGCCGGATACCGCTCCTCCAGCTCCTGCAGCTCACGCATCAGTGCGTCGAACTCGGCGTCCGAGATCGTCGGCGCGTCCAGGACGTAGTAGCGGTACTGGTGGTCGGTGATCTCCACGCTCAGCGTGTTGTGCCGCTCCCGGACCGCGGCCGGCGGCTCCGCCCCGGCCGCAGCCTCCTCCCCGGGGCTGACCCGCTGTGGAATGACGTCCTCGGACACCGTCGACCTCCGCGATCACGCTTCCTGCAAACCGTAACGGGACCGTGCCGGCGGACACGCCGGCACGGTGTGACGACCGGGTGCCGGACCGGCACGCCGGCTGCCGACCGGAGGGGACGCCACCACGCGGCGTCGGACACCACCGGCCGGCGGGCCCGACCCACGGGGCTCACTCGTCCCAGCAGAGGCAGAACGGGTGACCGGCCGGGTCGGCGTAGACCCGGAAGGTGTCACCCCCACCCGGAAGCCGGGTGGCACCGAGCGCCAGCACCCTGGCCTCGGCCACCTCGATGTCGTCGACCGTGATGTCGAGGTGGAGCTGCTGCGGACGGTCCGGGTCGGGCCAGCGCGGCTCCCGCAGGTTGGGTGCCCGCTGGAAGGCCAGCCGGGGGTACGCCCCGGGCGGCCCGCCGATGACGATCCAGTTGCCGTCCTCGTCGCCACCGTCGTCGTACGTCACCGGCAGGCCGAGCAGTTCGGAGTAGAAGGCGGCCAGCGCCCGGTGATCCGGGCAGTCGATCACCACGCTACGCAGTCGTCCGATCATGCCTCAGATCCTGCCCGACGGGTACGACCAATTCACGCCTCGGCGAGCCGGCGTCCGGCGTCCCGGCAGGCGGCCAACACCGCCCGGGCGTACGCGTCGGTCGCGCCGGCCAGGCCACAGGCGGGGCTCACCACCACCTGCTCGGCGAGCCGGGCGCGTGGGAAGCCGAGCCGGTCCCAGAGCTGACGTACCCGGTCGGCCACCTGGGCCGACGACGGCGCGCGGCCGGACGGCGGTGGCAGCGCCGCCACGGCACCGGCGACGATCCCCAGCCCCGCGTCGATCGCCTCGCCGAGCGGGTCGAGCCGGTCGCCGACCCGGGCCAGGTCGAGCGCGACCCCGACGGCGCCGGCGGCGCGGACCAGCTCCAGCGGGACGTCCGGCGCGCAGCAGTGCACCACCACCGGCACCCCGACGGCGTCGACGACGGTACGCAGCAGCCCGGTGGCCGTGCCCGTCTCGACCGGCCGGTAGGCGCCCAGACCGCTCTCGGTGGGCACCCGCCCGGCCAGCACGGCCGGCAGCGACGGCTCGTCGAGCTGCAGCAGGACGTCGGCCCGGGGCAGCCGGCGGCGCACCTGCGCCACGTGCTCCCGCAGCCCCTCGGCGAGCGACTCGGCGAGGTCCCGGACCGCCCCGGCGTCGCGGAGCATCCGCCCGCCGATCGGCAGCTCGATCCCGGCGGCCAGGGTGAACGGCCCCGCCGCCTGGATCTTGAAGGTGCCGGTGAACTCGCCGGCCTGCTCGGTCATCTGGTCCAGGTCGCGTTCCAGCAGGTCGAGCGCGCGGCGCCGGTCCCGGCCGGGCCGGCTGGCGATCCGCCACCGGGCCGCGTACAGCTCGACCGGGAGATCGACCAACAGGGCGGCGCCCCGGCCGACCAGGTCGGCGCCCGGTCCCCGGGCGGGCAGCTCGGGCAGGTGCGGCACCGCCAGTTCGCCCAGCACGATCCGCTGTGCCTCGGCGACGTCACCACCGGGCATCGACCCGATGCCGGTCGCCGCCCCGGCCGGCCACGGCCAGCGGCGCGCCACCGTCACGTCGTCCGCCGGCTGGCCCGCGGCCCGGTCTCGACCCTCCGACTGCGTCTGCTCGGTCACCCCGGCAGGCTAACTCCCACGGCGGAAACACCCGACCGGGTGGGTGTCACGCCCGTCGGGGTGCCGGTCGGCGGTCGCCGCCGCGGTCAGGCCGTGCCGCTGATCGTGGCCGAGCCGAGCACGATGTCGCCGCCCGGGTCGGGGCGGTAGGCGACGATCGCCTGGCCGGCGGCCACCGCACGCACCGGCCGGTGCAGCTCGGCCCGGAGCGTCCCCCCGTCGACCCGGACCGTCGCCGGCACCACCTGGCCGTGTGCCCGCAACTGCACCTCGCACTCGACCGGGCCGGTCGGCATCGGACCGGCGCTCCACACCGGCCGCTCGGCGTACACGGTGGACACCTCCAGCGCCTCGGCCGGGCCCACCGTGACCGTGTTGGTCTTCGGGGTGATCGAGAGCACGTAGCGGGGCCGGCCGTCCGACGCCGGCACCCCGAGCGCGAGTCCCCTGCGCTGGCCCACCGTGTAGGCGTACGCCCCGCGATGGGTGCCGACCACCTCGCCGGTCCGGGCGTCGACGATGTCCCCGGGAGCCTCACCGAGCCGGTCGGCGAGGAACCGCCGGGTGTCACCGTCGGCGATGAAGCAGATGTCGTGCGAGTCGGGCTTGTCGGCCACCGCCAGGCCACGCCGGGCCGCCTCGGCGCGGACCTCGGCCTTGGTCGAGTCGCCGAGCGGGAAGAGCGCCCGGTCGAGCTGGTCGCGGGTCAGCACCGCCAGCACGTACGACTGGTCCTTGGCCGCATCGACACTGCGCCGCAGCAGTCCGTCCGGGCCGAGCCGGGCATGGTGGCCGGTGACCACGGCGTCGAATCCGAGCGCCAGCGCCCGGTCCAGCACCGCGGCAAACTTGATCTTCTCGTTGCAGCGCAGACAGGGGTTGGGGGTACGGCCGGCCGCGTACTCGGCGACGAAGTCCTCCACCACGTCGTCGTGGAACCGGTCGGCCAGGTCCCAGACGTAGAACGGGATGCCGATGACGTCGGCGGCCCGCCGGGCGTCCCGGGCGTCCTCCAGCGTGCAGCACCCCCGGGCCCCGGTGCGGTAGGTCTGCGGATTCCGGGCCAGCGCCAGGTGCACCCCCGTCACGTCGTGTCCGGCCTCGACCGCCCGCGCGGCGGCGACGGCCGAGTCCACGCCGCCGGACATGGCTGCCAACACCCTCACCGGTCCACCTCCCCCTCCGAGCGTAGTCATCCCGCGGCGCGGCGCCCTCGGCGCCGTCGGGCCCGCGCCGCCACCGGCCACCGTCAGGACCGGGCGGAGCGGAGCGCGCCGGCCCGACGGGCCCGTTCGACGACTCCGGGCAGGGCGGCGACCAGGGCGTCGACGTCCGCCTTCGTGGAGGAGTGCCCCAGCGAGAACCGCAGCGAGGAGCGGGCCCGGTCCTCGTCCGCGCCCATCGCCAGCAGGACGTGGGAGGGTTGGGCCACCCCGGCGGAGCAGGCCGACCCGGTCGAGCAGGCGATGCCCTGCGCGTCGAGCAGCAGCAGCAGGGCGTCGCCCTCGCAGCCGGGAAAGGAGAAGTGGGCGTTGCCGGGCAGCCGGTTGTCCGGGTCACCGTTGTAGATCGCCTCCGGCACCGCCTGGCGGACCCGGGCCACCAGGTCGTCGCGGAGCGCGGCGACCCGGGCGGCGTACTCCTGCTGGGCCTTGACCGCGGCCTCGACCGCGACCGCGAAGGCGACGATCCCGGGCGCGTCCAGAGTGCCGGACCGGACGTCGCGCTCCTGGCCGCCGCCGTGCAGCACCGGCGTGACCGCGACGTCGCGGCCGAGCACCAGGGCGCCGACCCCGACCGGGCCGCCGAGCTTGTGCCCGCTGAGGGTGAGCGCCGACACGCCGCTGGCGGCGAAGTCCACCGGCACCTGGCCGACGGCCTGCACCGCGTCGGTGTGGAACGGGATGCCGTACGCCGCGGCGATCTCGGCGAGCCGGGCGATCGGCTGGACCGTACCGACCTCGTTGTTGGCCCACATCACGGAGATGAGGGCCACCTCGGCGGCGTGCTCGTCGAGGACCGCGGACAGTGTCTCCGGGTCGAGCCGGCCCGCGCCGTCGACCGGCAGCCAGCTCGCCGTGGCACCCTCGTGACGGGCCAGCCACTCGACGGAGTCGAACACGGCGTGGTGCTCGATGGAGCTGGCCACCACCCGGACCCGCCCGGGGTCGGCGGCCCGCCGGGCCCAGAAGATGCCCTTGACCGCGAGGTTGTCGCTCTCGGTGCCGCCACCGGTGAAGACGACCTCGGAGGGGCGGGCCCCCAGCGCGGCGGCCACCCGCTCCCGGGACTCCTCGACCCGGCGCCGGGCGCACCGGCCGGCGGCGTGCAGCGACGACGGGTTGCCGACCTCGCGAGCGGTCGCGACGTACGCCTCCAGTGCCTCGTCGAGCATCGGGGTCGTCGCCGCGTGGTCCAGATAGTTCATCAGGCCCAGCCTAGCCACTGGCGTGGGCCTTCCCGCGCGGCCCGCCGGCTCCGGTCGTTCGCCACGACGCGGCCGGGGCGGCGGCGCGTCGTACCGACACCGTCGTCGCGTCGGCCGCCGGCGTCGACGCGTCACCCGGGCGGCGCCCCGACACGTGGTCGCGGGCGCCGACACGGCGGGGGCCACGCCGTCGGCGTGGCCCCCGCCGGGATGCCGTTCGGGCTCCGAACGGCGTCACCTGCGTTTGCGGATCTCCTCAACAGCCTGAGGCACAACCTTGAACAAATCACCCACCACACCAAAATCCGCA
>CALGAM010000168.1 GCA_937951935.1 uncultured Micromonospora sp.
GCGCTGCCGCAGGCCGCCTCCACCGTCGGCGACCGGCGCGGCGACCTGATCGGCCGGACCGCCGGCACCTGCCGCCGACCGGTCTTCCTCGACCTGCACTTCCCGATGGAGGTCCGGGAGCGCTCCGGTCTGGCCGTCTTCGTCGCCGAACCGGGCGGCGGCAAGTCGACGCTGCTCGGCGCGCTCGGCTACCTGGCCGCCCGGCGCGGCGTCCAGGTGACCCTGCTCGACCCCTCCGGCCCGCTGGCCCGGATCTGCCAGATGCCGGAGCTGCGGCCGTACTCCCGGGTGGTGAACCTGACCGGCTCCGAACAGGGGACGCTGGCGCCGTACGCCCTGATCCCGACCCCGCGGCGCAGCGAGTTCCCGGAGGGTTCCGCCGGCGACCGGGAGTACCAGATCGCGATCTCCAACGCCCGGGCCGAGCGCCGGATGCTGGTGCAGGACATCTGCATGATGCTGGTGCCGCCACAGGTGGCCCGGGAGGCCTCCACCGCGACGCTGTTGCGGCACGCGGTCCGGCAGGTGCCGGCCGAGGAGAGCTCCACCCTCGACGACGTGGTGGCCTGCCTGAACGGCCAGGAGGAGGAGGGCCGGGAACTGGCCAACCTCCTGCTCGACACCGCGGAGATGCCGCTGGCGCTGCTGTTCTTCGGCCGCCCGCCGCAGGACATGATCGGCGGCGACGCCACCCTCACCGTGATCACCATGGCCGGGCTGCGGCTGCCGGACCTGAAGATCGAGCGGGAGTACTGGTCGGCCGAGGAGGCGCTCGCCCTGCCGATGCTGCACACCGCGCACCGGCTCGCGGTGCGGCGCTGCTACGGCGGATCGATGTCGCAGCGCAAGCTGGTCGGCCTCGACGAGGCCCACTTCATGGAGGGGTGGCGCTCCGGCCGGTCGTTCCTGGTCCGGCTCGCCCGCGACTCCCGCAAGTGGAACCTCGCCGCCCTGGTCGCCTCGCAGAACCCGAAGGACATCCTCGGCCTGGACGTGCAGAACCTGGTCTCCACCGTCTTCGTGGGCCGGATCGCCGAGGACGAGGAGATCGCCTCCGACGCGCTGCGGCTGCTCCGGGTGCCGGTCAACGACGGGTACGAGGCCACCCTCGCCTCGCTCTCCGCCGTCGACGCCAACTCCGCCGACCGGCTCGGCTTCCGCGAGTTCGTGATGCGCGACGTCGACGGCCGGGTGCAGAAGGTCCGGGTCGACGTCTCCTACGTACCGGGCCTGCTCGAACACCTCGACACCACCCCGGTCGCGGTCAGGAACGCCGGCTCGCAGACCCCCTCCCCCGCTGCGGACCTGGAGGACTGAAGCGATGGGCCTCTTTCGACCTCCGCCGGCGGACCGCCGTCCCGGCCGGCGCCGCGCCGACCAGGCGGGACAGGGGCCGGCGGCGGGGGGCGCGGTCCGCGTCGCCGCCCTGCTCCTCGCCATCGGGGTGCTCGCCGTCGCCACCGTCGTCTGGCCGGTGCTCGGCACCCCCGCCCCGGCGGCCGCCGCCCCGGTCCCGACCAGGGAACCGTCGGGGCTGTGCACCACGGCCGAGTGGGAGGCCAACTTCCGCAGCTGCGTCGACCGGCTCGCCGACGTCAGCGAGGCCAACCTGCACTGTCTGAACGCGCCGGTGCCGAGCGAGCCGGACTCCGGCGTCGCCGGCTTCTTCGCCACCCGCCCCGAGGCCAGCGAGAAGCCGGGCCTGAAGGGTCTCTACACCGAGTACGGCCACGCCGGCTACAGCTACGAGACCTACGACGACAGCGGTGGTTGCGCCTCCAACGTGATCGACCCCGGCAGCAAGGTCGTCAACAAGCTCGCCGACTTCGAGATCCGGCTCGCCGGCGGGATCATCGGGGCCTCCAACGCGCTGCGCGAACGGGCCTGGGACCCGGGCAGCATGTGGGACTGGGCCGACCCGCTGGTCGCGCAGGCCACCCGGGCCGTCTACGACCGGGTGTTCAGCGTCTTCGGCCTGATCACCCTCTGCGTGGTCGGCCTCTACCTGCTCTGGCGGTCCCGGCAGTCCGACATGAGCAACGCGGTCACCACCGCCGGCTGGGCCCTCCTGGTGATGGTCGCGGTCACCGCGATCGCCAGGTGGCCGGTCACCTCGGCGAACCTCGCCGACCAGAGCCTGGTCACCACCCTGAACGTGATCCACGAGGCGGTCGGGCCGCGCCCCAAGACGATCCCGCCGGAGCAGTGCGCCGCGCCGAGCGGGGCCACCTGCGCGGACAACCGCCCGCCGGCGCTGCGTGCCAGCGACACGGTCACCGAGTCGATGCTGTACCGCAACTGGCTGCGCGGCGCGCTCGGTTCCGCCGACAGCGAGACGGCCCGCAGGTACGGTCGGGCGCTCTACGACGCCAAGTCGCTGACCTGGGAGGAGGCCGAGCGGGTCCGGGCGAATCCCGGGACCCGGGCGGCCACCGTGGAGGCGAAGCAGAACCAGTGGCGCAAGGTCGCCGAACAGATCCGGATCGAGGATCCCGAGGCGTACGAGTACCTGCGGGGTGCCCGGGACTCCGACCGGGTCGGCGCCGGGCTGATCGCGATCCTCGCCGCGGTGCTCTTCGCCCTGTTCGACCTGACCGCCTCGGTGCTGGTGCTCGTCGGGTTCCTCCTCTTCCGGTGGGCGGTGATCGCCGCCCCGATCCTGGGCACGATCGGGCTGCTGCGGCCGGCGAGCGCCGGGCTGCGCCGGCTCGGCAACGCGGTGGTGGCGGCGATCTTCAACATCGCGATCTTCGGCACCGGCGCCGCCGTCTACCTCTTCGCGGTCGACCTGGTGATGAGCACCCCGACCATTCCCGGCTGGCTCCAGGTGGTGCTGGTCTGGCTCTGCGGCGTGGTGGGCTGGCTGCTGTTGCGGCCGTACCGCCGGATCACCCAGCTCGGCGGCAAGGACAGCGCCCGGGTGATCGCCTCGCCCGGCTCCTGGCACCGCCGGTTCTTCCGGGACGTCCGGTCCGGCGGTCAGCTCGGCTCCGAGGACGGGGACGTCGTGGTCGAGGTGAAGAACCGGTCGCTCACGATCCAGACCATCCGGCCGGAGGCCCGGCGGGAGGACCCGGCGCACACCGCCGACTCCCGCCAGAGGCGGGCCGAGCCGGACACCGAGCCCGCCGTCACCCGCTCCGCCGAGCTGGATCCCGAGGTCGAGGCGGAGACGGGTCGCAGCCGGCCGGTGCGGCGCCGCCCGACGGACTGGACCGAGCCGGACGTGCCGGCGGAGAACCCGTCGTACGTCATCTACCGGCCCGACTCCCGACCGGCGGAGCCGACGCCACCGCCGGTCCGGGCGCCGCGGGTCCGTTCCGAGGCCCGGTGACCCGTGCGCCGCGTCGTCGAGTACCTCACCACCCGGGTGCTGCGCTCCCGGTTGGGGGTGGCGCTCGGCATCGCCGTCCTGGTGCTCGGGGTCGTCGGCGTCGCCCGGGTGGTCGCCGGTTCCGAGGAGGGCCGGTCGCCGCTGCCCGGCGGGGCCGTACCACCGATCAGTACCACCGACGCCGAGGCGGGCGACGACGGGCTGAGCGTGGTCGAGGAGCCGAGTCCGTGGACCAGTCCGGGTGCCCCGGAGCCCACCGAGGTCGCCCGCTCCTTCGCCGAGGCCTGGCTGCGACACGACGGGGTCACCGCCGCGCGGTGGCGGGACGGGCTGCGGCCGTACGCCACCGCGGAGCTGCTCGACAAGCTCGCCAGGGTCGACCCGGCCGGCGTACCGGCGGAGCGGATCACCGGAGAGCCGCGCACGGTGCCGGTCAACGACAGCCTGGTCGAGGTGATCGTCCCGGTCGACACCGGCGAGCTGCGGCTCGGCGTGCAGGCCGAGGAGGGCCGGTGGCGGGTCGACACGGTGAACTGGCAGCGGGGCTGACGTTCGGGGGAGGTGGTACGCGATGGCGTTTCCCCGCCGGTGGCCGGTGCGCCGCGCCGCCCTGGCTTTCGGGTTGACCGCCGTGCTCGCCCTGCTCTGCTGTGCCGGCGGTACGGCGGCGTTCCTGATGACGATGTACGCCGCCGAGGAGGACAACCCGTACGCGCTCACCCTGGGCTGTGGCACCGAGGGGCGGATCGACGTCAACGGCGAGCTGCCGCTGGTTCCGCCGTTCGACGCGCAGCAGATGCGCAACGCCGCGATCATCATCAACGTCGGTATCGAGCTGGACGTTCCGCCCCGGGGCTGGGTGATCGCGGTGGCGACGGCGATCCAGGAGTCGACGCTGCGCAACCTGGGACATCTGGGCGCCGCCAACGACCACGACTCGCTCGGCCTCTTCCAGCAGCGCCCGAGCATGGGCTGGGGCACACCGCAGCAGGTGCGGGATCCGGTCTACGCCTCGACGAAGTTCTACGAGAAGCTGCTCACGGTGCCCGACTGGCAGCGGCTTCCGCTCACCGTGGCGGCCCAGGCGGTGCAGGTCAGCGCCTATCCGGACGCCTACGCCGAACACGAGCCGAAGGCGGAGGCGATCGTCAGCGCGCTGACCGGCGGGGCGGGCCGGGCCGACGGCGCAAGCGTCGAGCTGTCCTGCGCGGACGGTGCCGACATCGCCGCCTCCGGCTGGACCGCGCCGATCCCGGGCACCGTCGGTTCCGGTTTCCGGACCGCCAGCCGGCCGTCGCACAACGGCGTCGACATCGCGGCGGCGAAGGGCACCCGGATCCGGGCCGCGGCGGCGGGCAAGGTGATCGTCGCCCGGTGCGATCCGGACAACCGGGGCCGGCTGAGCTGCGACGTCGACGGTTATCCGGGCAAGGGCGGCTGCGGCTGGTTCGTCGACATCCTGCACGCCGATGACGTGATCACCCGGTACTGCCACATGGTCAGGAAGCCGATGGTGAAGCAGAACGACACGGTACGGGCGGGTCAGGTGATCGGCCTGGTCGGGTCCAGCGGCAACTCCTCCGGCCCGCACCTGCACTTCGAGGTCCACCTCAACCGGGACCGCAGCAGCCGGGGCGCCATCGATCCCGTGCCGTTCATGCGGGCCCGGGGCGCCCCGTTCACCGCCGAGGGGTGAGGCGCCGCCCGTCGGCGGCGGCCGGTGCCGCATGGGGCGCCCGAGCGGCCGCGTGCCGCCGCCCGGGAACCTACACTGGGCGCGTGATGCGCTGGTGAGTCACGATCCGTTTCCCGACCCGTTCGCCGGGGGGTCCGACTGGGCTCCGGCACCGCCCCGGCCGGTGCTGATGGTCGCCGCCGGCGAGCGGAACGAGCTGCGCGGCCGGCGGGTGCGCATCGGGTTGCCCGGGTTCGGCTGGCGGGCCGACCTGCGCGCGGACGAGCGGGTGGTGCAGGGCAGCCGGACGTACGTGCCGGTCCTGCCCGAGCAGGAGTGGTACCGGGCCGAGGCGGAGCGGGTCGAGGTCTTCGCCCCGCTGATCCCGGTGGAACGGGTCTGGGTGGAGGTGCTCGGCGACCCACCGCCGCCCGGTGTCGGCGGGCTTTCCATCCCCCGACCGGCCCGCGGCGACGTCGTCTCCCGACTGGTGTCGCTGGACGCGCCGAGCCATCCGCCGCCGGTGCCGGTCGTCGAGGCGGACGCGGTCTCCGGCCGCCGGGTGGTCCGGGTGGACGAGACCGGCGAGCAGCGCGACCTGAGGGCGGTCACCGAGGTCTACACCAGCACCGAGGGGGACATCTGCGTCCGGGTCGCCACCGAACTGGACTGGTACCGCTGGGCGTGGAGTGGCCGGCCACCGACCACGCAGGAGGTTCCGGTCCATCTTCTGTGGATCGAGTAACCTCTCGCGCGGCTCGACCGAGGCGGGCCCGCGCGGCGTCCGCCGCACCGGCGACGGGGTGGAAGCGGTTTGGTGGAGCAGACGGCGTACCAGGACTGGGCGTGGGTGCGTCCGATGCTGTCGCTCGGGTTCTGCCTGACCGTGGCACACGGCCTCGATCCGCAGACGCTGGCGGACCGGCTGGGTGTGGCGCCGGAACGGGAGGTGCTCCGCCGGGATGAGGC
>CALGAM010000169.1 GCA_937951935.1 uncultured Micromonospora sp.
GTCCCGGTTCGCGGTCTTTAGTGTCATCTTTCGTGAAAAACACGGGGTTACGGTATCTGCTGGCGATCGGGGCCGCCCTGGCCGTCGTCTACTTCGGCAGCAGGCCGGAGGACGGCCGTGGGATCACCAACGGCGTTCTGCTGCTGGCAGTCCTGGCCGGGATCGCCGTGTGGTACCTGACCCGCCCCGGCGGCAGACCGGTGCGCTGAGCACGGGAGGGCGGGCCCACGTCACCGGACACCCGCGGCCCGGGTGAGCGCGTCGACCGACTCCCCGCCCAGCGAGACCCGCACCAGCGCGGAGGCCAGGCGGGGGAACTCGTCGCCGCCGACCAACCCGGCCAACCGGTCCGGCGTCGACGGCAGACCGAGCCGGTCCGCCGCGCCAGCCACCCGACGGTCGGCGTACGGGCGCAGTTCCGTCCACACCGCCTGCGCCTCACGGAGGAAGATGTCCGCTCCGGTCGGCCCGATGCCCGGGAACTCCGTCAGCAGACGGCGTAGCCGCGACCGGTCGCCGTCGGCCTCGCGGTGCAGCCGGCGCAGGTCGCCGCCCCAGCGCGTCAGGCACACCTCGGCCGCCCGGCCCACCATCGTCGCGGTCCGCTCGTCGTAGCGCCGGTAGTGGGCCCGGCCGAGGGCGTCGACCCGCTCCTGCCAGCTCGTCCGTGCGGTGCCCTGGGGCGTACGGCAGCCGGCGGCGAAGAGCTCGCGGGCGGCGGCGACCGCCACCCCGGCCCGGATCCGGGTGCTGAGCAGGGCGGTCAGCACCAGCAACTGGTACAGGGGCGCCGGTCGGTCGGCGAGCCGGATTCCCGCCTCCTCGGCGTACGTGCGGCCCTGCCGCTCGACCAGCAGCCGGGCCAGCGCGCGGTCACGTCTCACCCGTCCGGGTTACCCCGCCGCGCCGCCTCGTACCCGCCGGCGCGCCGGAGACGGTGGTGCCGCGGGACGCCCCGAGCACGACCGTCGGCCCGGCCTGGCGGCGCATGCCGCCACCGGGCCCGGGTACTCATGGGGGTGCGCCTGGCGTGCCGCCGTCGCGGAACCGGACGGCGGCGGACGACCCGCCCGACACGCCCTGCGCTCCGGGCGGGCGGAGGCGCCCGGCGCGCGCCGACGGAAGGGGATGACGATGACGAACGTGCAGCAGCCGGAGATGCGCCGCAACGGCTTGAACCCGACGGTGCAGGACAGCAAGGGGCCACGACCGGGTGACCCGACCCGGGTCCGGGGCGGTGGCGGCCGCAGGCTGCCTCCCGACCAGGTCTCCCCGTACGGTCCGCCGCCGCGTCCCGTCGCGAAGGCAGCGGACGCGCGGGCGGCGGGCCGGCGTGCAGCCCGACCGGTGGCCGGTGGGTGATCCGGCCGCCTCCGGGTGCCGTTGCGTGCCGGCCACCGCTGCCGCGGCCGGTGACCCGGGTCACCGGCCGCGTGGGCGTCGGGTCCACGACCCGGCCCGGCCCGTCGCCTCTCGGCGGGCGCCCAGCTGCTCCAGGGTGGCGACCGCGGCGGCCCCGTACACCAGGTGCGGCACCACGTCGGAGATCCAGTCCGTGACGCTCCACCGGCGGGGATCGGTGACCTTGAGCACGGTCATCACGGTGTCGGTGGCGGCCATGAGTCCGACCCCGAACAGCCCGGCCGCCGCCGGCGCCGGCAGGCGACGAAGCCCGACCGCGGTGAACACGACACCGCAGAGCACGCCGGTGGTGTAGCCGAGCAGGGGCCCGAGGCCGGAGCGGCGGTTCGCCGCCGGGGCCTCGGGCCCCAGTCCGATGTGCAACGCCTCGCTCAGCCGACGGGCGCTCTCCTCCGGGGTGGTGCTCGCCGGTCGGGCGCGCACCGCCATGTCGAGGTAGGTGACCATGTTCAGCGCGGCACTGCCGACCGCGCCGGCGATGGCACCGTCGGCCACGAGTCCGCCGAGGCCGGCCGTCGTGGCACGGCCGTCCGGCGAGGCGGCCGGGGAGAGACCCCGGGCCAGCCGGGCCAGCATCCCGGTGCTCACCTCGGCTCACCCGGCCCGCGTTCGCCCTTCGGACCCAGGCCCCGCTCACCCCGCACGAAACCCGGGCGATCCTGCTGTTGGCGCAGGTAGCGCCTGGTCGCCTCGTCGGCCTTCCTGTCGTTGGCGCGTCCCGAGTTCTCGACGCGTTTGCGCATCCGGGCCCGCTGCACGTCGTACGCGTTGCTGCCCGGTCGTGGTCCCGGCATCAGGTCGCCTCCGTCCCCGTCGTGCCGACGCCGTACCGGTCCGGTCTACCCGCCCGGCTCGGGGGCAATCCCCCGGCGCGGCCGGACGACCCCCGACCGACGTGGGCAGCGCCCGCCGTGCCGGTGCAAGCCCGGCACAGCGGGTGAAAAGCTGTTAAATGCTGATTACAGCATGGTATGTACTGATCGTTGGTGTGGCACCGCGAGCCGGGACGGTATCCCCGACGGGCGCGGCCGCCGGGTGCCGGCGACGTCGGACAGGAGGACCGGCCGGGGTGACCCGCGATGCGTGACGTGTTGGACGAGTTGGAACGCTGGTGGCGGGCGGGAGAGCCGGTGGGCGTGGCGACGGTGGTCGCCACCTGGCGTTCGGCGCCGCGGGCACCCGGAGCGACGATGCTGGTCGCCCCGGACGGCTCCGCGACGGGCAGCGTCTCCGGGGGCTGCGTCGAGGGTGCCGTCTACGAGCTCGCCCGCCAGGTCGCCCGCAGCGGGGTGCCGACCCTGCGCCGTTACGGGGTCAGCGACGACGCCGCCGTCGAGGTCGGCCTGACCTGTGGCGGCGCGATCGAGGTCTACGTCGAACGGGTCGACGCCACCAACTTCACGGAGTTCGCGGCGGTGGCCGCGGCGCTCCGCCAGGGGCGGCCGACCGCCGTGGTCACCTGTGTCGGGGTGCGGTGCGCCGACCCGGCGCGCCGGCTCGGCCGGCGGCTGGTGGTCTGGCCCGACCACACCGCGGGCTCGCTCGGCGACGACCGGCTGGACGCGGCCGCGGCCGCCGACGCACGGGGCATGCTGGCCGCCGGCCGTACCGGCGAACTCCGCTACGGATACCACGGCCAGCGCCGGGGGGACGAGCTACGCCTCTTCGTGGCGACCCACGTCGCCCCACCCAGGATGATCGTCTTCGGGGCGATCGACTTCGCCGCGGCCGTGGCCCGGATCGGGGCGTTCCTCGGCTACCGGGTGACGGTGTGCGACGCCCGCCCGGTCTTCCTGACACCCCGCCGGTTTCCGCAGGCGCACGAGGTGGTGGTGGACTGGCCACACCGGTACCTGCGGTCCGAGGCGGCCGCGGGCCGGCTCGACGCGCGGACGGTGGTCTGCGTCCTGACCCACGACCCGAAGTTCGACGTTCCGGTGCTCGAGGTGGCGCTGCGCCTGCCGCTGGCGTACGTCGGCGCCATGGGATCGCGGCGCACCCACCGAGACCGGATGGCACGGCTGCGGGCGGCCGGGCTCACCGAGGCCGAACTGGCCCGCCTCTCCTCGCCGATCGGCCTCGACCTGGGGGCCCGGACGCCGGAGGAGACGGCGGTCAGCATCGCGGCGGAGATCGTCGCCGTCCGCTGGGGCGGGACCGGGGCGCCGCTGAGGGCGACCGACACCCGGATCCACCGTGACGCGCCGACAGCCGTCGCCGTGCCGGCCGACCCGCTGGTCGCACCGATGTTCCAGTCCGGGTGACCGCCCGCCCGGGTTCGGGTTCCGTGTCACCCCCGGCGACCGCGGGGCATCATCGCCGCCGTCGTGGGTAACGGCGGTGGCGGACGCCGGGCCCGGTGTGAGGGGGTGGGAAGGTGCGGTACGACGAGTTTCTGGCCAGGGTGCGCGAGCGTGGCGAGTACGCGGATCCCGCCGAGGCGGAGCGGGTGACGCACCTGGTCCTCGGCATCCTGGCCCAGCGGCTGGACCCGGACGAGGCGGAGGACCTGGCCGCCCAGCTACCGGGGCCGCTGGCCGCGACCCTGATCTCGGCCGGCCGGGGCGCGCCGGGCAGGTTCGGGGTGCGGGAGTTTCTGGGACGGGTGGCCACCGGTGCCGGCGCGACCGCACGGACCGCCGAGTGGGATGCGAGCGCCGTGCTGTCCACGGTCGCGGAGGCGGTCTCCGACGGGGAGCTCGACGACGTGCTGAGCCAGTTGCCCTCCGGGTACGCCCCGTTGTTCGGCCGCGCCTGACCCCGCAGACGCCGCCAACCACCTAGCATCCTAGGATGCCTGAGCGGATGTACATCCGCTCACACCTCGGAAACACACATCCACAACACCACCCACAACCAGCAAGGAAATCCCGACGGCCGGCTATAGTGGCTCAGCGTTGAGCAGCCACGGCCTCCCGTCGTCCGGCGTCCGGACTGACGCCGGGACGTTGTCGCTTCGGACCGTCCATCCACCCGGATGGTTCGCCCGGAGCGGGCGCCGGCTACCGGACCACCACCCGTTCATGCGGCCGTGGACTCGGACCGTGGCAACGGAGGGAGGTTCGGTGACGCGTCGGCCGGCGTGGGCGGTGCCCGCCCGCCTGACCGGTGACGGCGACACCACCGGAACACCGCGTCGGGTCCTCACCGTTCCCAACCTGATCAGCTTCGTCCGGCTGCTCGGGGTGCCACTCTTTCTCTACCTGTTCCTGGTGCTCCGCGCCGACGCCGCAGCGGTCGCCGTGCTCGCGGTCGGTGGCCTGAGCGACTGGGTCGACGGCTACGTCGCCCGACGTCTGCGGCAGGTCAGCCGGCTGGGGGAGCTGCTCGACCCCGTCGCGGATCGGCTCTACATCCTGGCCACCCTGGTCGCGCTGAGCGCCCGTGAGGTCGTGCCCTGGCAGTTCACCGTCGCGCTGCTGGCCCGTGACCTGGTGTTGAGCCTCAACCTCGCGGTCCTCCGCCGGTTCGGTCACCGCCCGCCGCCGGTGCACTACCTGGGCAAGACCGCCACCTTCGTGCTGCTGGTCGCCTTCCCGGTACTGCTCCTGGCCCACGTGGCGCCGGGTTCCACCGCGGTGGCCGGGGCGATCGGCTGGGCTCTCGCCTGGTGGGGGCTGGGTCTCTACTGGCTGGCGGGTGTGCTCTACCTGATGCAGGCAGCCCGGTTGATCCGACAGGCGGGTGCCGGATGACCGAGCAGGGCGGGCGGTCGTACGCTCCGGATCTTCTCACCGAACTGTTCCGCGACCCGCTCGAGCCGGGTTACGCCGCGGCGGCCAGGCGGCGGCGGTCGGAACCGACGACGGCGTGGCGGCGCCGTGCCGGCCGGGCAGCCAGCGTGGTGACGCTCGTCGCGCTCGGTTTCCTGCTGGCCGTGGCCTACCGCCAGACGGTGGCGGCGGAGCCGAGCCGCAGCGCGGTCAGGGCCGGGCTCGTGTCCCAGATCAAGCAGCGGGAGGCGGAGAACACCGCGCTGGCGGCGCAGGCGGAGCGGTTGCGGGCGGAGGTGACCCGGCAGCGGGACGCCGCGCTCTCCGAGAGCGCCGTCGCCGAGCTGCGGGCGCTCGAGGCGGCAACCGGGCTGGGCCGTGTCCGGGGAGACGGTGTGGTGGTGCGGGTCGCGGACGCACCGCCGGACGAGGACGCCGTGACCGGAGCCGGGGGGACCAACCTGGGCCGGGTGCTCGACCGCGATCTGCAGGACATCGCGAACGCGCTGTGGAGCGCCGGCGCGGAGGCGATCTCGATCAACGGGCAACGGCTCACCGCGACGTCGACGATCCGGGCCGCGGGGGAGGCGATCCTGGTGGATTTCAAACCGGTGGTCGGGCCGTACGAGGTGTCGGCGATCGGCCCGGGGCAGTTGGAGCGACGGTTCTCGCGGAGTGCCGCGGCGAGGTTGTTGCGGAGCGTGTCCGAGGAGTACGGGATGTCGTTCGACGTTCGTCGGGTCGACGACCTGACGCTGCCGGCCGCGACCGAGCCGCAGTTGCGTTATGCCACGCCCGCGGTCGATCCCACCGTGTCGTCGTCCGGCTCTCCGTCGCCTGGTGGGGAGCCGTCGTCTAGCCCGTCCGGAGGCCACCGATGATCGCTGTTCTCGCGTTGTTCGCCGGGGTGCTGCTCGGCGTCTGGTTGGATCCGACCGTGCCGTCGGCGCTTCAGCCCTACCTGCCGATCGCCGTGGTGGCGGCGTTGGACGCGGTGTTCGGCGGGGTACGGGCGAAGTTGGACGGCATTTTCGACGACAAGCAGTTCGTGGTGTCGTTCATCTCGAACGTGCTGGTGGCGGGGATCATCGTTTATCTCGGCGATCAGCTCGGGGTCGGTGGGCAGCTGTCGACGGGCGTCGTGGTGGTTCTCGGGGTGCGAATCTTCGGCAACGTGGCGGCGATCCGGCGGCGTCTGTTCCGGGCGTAGGTGGGGGCGATGGCAGGCAGTGCCGGGGAGGACGGTGCCCGTCGTGTGGTGCCGGATGCTCCCGCCGGTCCGGGTGAGAGGCGCTCGGAGAGGCGGGCTCCCACCGATTCGGTGGGCGCGGTGAGGGACACGTCGGGGGTGGTGGATCCCGAGGAGGGCGAGCCGACGGTGCCGCTGCCCACGGACGAGCCGACGGTGCCGATCGACCGGCAGACCGGGTCGGAGTCGGGGACGTCGCGGGGGAGTCGGCCTCGCCTGACGGCGACGAACGTGGTGATCGCCGTGCTGTTGGCGGTGTTGGGCTTCACGCTCGTGGTGCAGTTGCGGACGAACTCCGGTGACGCGTCGCTGGAGTCGGCCCGGCAGGAGGATCTGGTGCGGATCCTGTCGGACCTGGACGCGCAGGAGGAACGGATCCGGCAGGAGATCGCCGGTCTGGAGGAGAGTCGGCGCCAGCTGAGTTCGGGGGCCCAGGGCCGGCAGGCGGCCTTGGAGGAGGCCCGTCGGCGGGCCGACGAACTGGGGATCCTGGCGGGGAGTCTGCCGGCGCGGGGACCGGGTCTGTTGGTGACGTTCACACCGGTGAGCAAGCCGATTCCGGCCGCGCGGGTGCTCGACGCGGTGCAGGAGCTGCGGGGTGCGGGAGCGGAGGCGATGCAGATCACCGGCGGGGACGGTGCCGCGGTTCGGGTGGTGGCCTCGACGTACTTTCTGGACTCCGACGGCGGGATCTCGGTGGGCGGGCGACGGCTGACCGGGCCGTACACGATCGTGGTGATCGGGGACCCGAAGACGATGCGGACCGCGTTGAACATCCCGGGCGGGGTGGTGGCGTCGGTCAGTGGCGACGGCGGTAACGTGACGATCCAGGAACGGGACGTGGTCGAGGTGACTGCCGTGAGCCCGCGCAGGGATCTGCAGTACGCGCGGCCGGTCTCGTGACCGGCGTCGCGGGTTGGGTCGACGACTGGTGTTGATGGGGAAGGGGCGTCTGGTGATTCCTGAGGACCTGCGGTACACCGCCGAGCACGAGTGGGTGGCGGGTGACGGTAGTGGGCCGGTGCGGGTGGGCATCACCCACTTCGCGCAGGACGCGTTGGGCGACATCGTGTACGTCCAGCTGCCGGAGGTGGGTGCGACCGTCGAGGCGGGGGAGTCGTTCGGCGAGGTCGAGTCGACCAAGAGTGTGTCGGAGATCTACGCGCCGGTGAGTGGCACGGTGGTGGCGCGTAATGATCAGCTGGTTGATACTCCTGAGATAATTAACACCGACCCGTACGGGGAGGGTTGGTTGGTTCAGATCGAGCCCAGTGATCCGGCTGCGGTGGCTGGGCTGTTGACTGCGGAGGCGTATCGGGAGTTGACCGAAGGTTGATGGTGGTCGAGTCCGGCGGGCGGGGTGCCGCGCGTCCGGTTGCTCTGTTTTTCGGCGCTGACTAGGCTCGCTCAGTCGACCGAGAACCGAATAGTTGCGCGTTGCGGAAATGCCTTCCCGGGCACGGGGGAGCCAGCCGCTGGGCCAGGTGACGGCTCGGCGGCCAGACCCGTCACACCCGACGCCGACCGAACAGATCCGTGAGGTGGTCCTAATGACGCGCCCAGACGACGAGTTCCCCCCACTCGACGTCACGTCGACACTCAATCTTGGCTCGCTCGACGAGATGCTGGAGGGCCCGGACGCCGATGTGGTGCCGAGCCGGATGGCGGGTTCGCTGCCGCCGGGTATGGCGCTGCTGGTGGTGCGGCGGGGCCCGAACGCGGGTGCCCGCTTCCTGTTGGATCACGATGTGACGACGAGCGGTCGGCATCCGGACAGTGACATCTTTTTGGACGACGTGACGGTGTCGCGTCGGCATGCCGAGTTTCACCGGGACGGCGGGACGTTCACGGTGCGTGACGTGGGGAGCCTGAACGGCACGTACGTCAACCGGGAGCGGGTCGAGGCGGCGACTCTCAGCAACGGCGACGAGGTGCAGGTGGGCAAGTTCCGGCTGGTGTTCATCGCCGGTCCGCGTGCGGAGGAGGGGACCTTCCGGGGGTGAGTGAGCGCGCGGCGGCGGCGGTTCCCGGGCCGGGGGCGGCTGCTCGGGGCCAGCCGTTGATGAGTATCGGCGAGGTACTGGCGCAGCTGCGGGTGGAGTTTCCCGACACGACGATCTCGAAGCTGCGTTTCCTCGAGGCCGAGGGTTTGGTGTCGCCGCAGCGTACCCCGTCGGGTTACCGGAAGTACAGCTGGGACGACGTGGCGCGGCTGCGGTACGTGTTGACCGCGCAGCGTGACCAGTATCTGCCGTTGCGGGTGATCCGTGAGCAGTTGGCGCGGGCGGACCGGGAGGCGGCGTCGGGGCAGGAGCGTCCGCGTCCGTCCCTGGTGGCGGTCGGCCCGGATGGTGAGGTTCCGGGTCGGGAGGCGCCGGCGGAGACCCGGCTGGGCCGGGCCGAGTTGGTGGCGCGTAGCGGCATCGACGAGGGGTTGCTGACGGAGTCGGAGCGGATGGGGCTGGTGGTGTCCCATCCGCCGGGTTGGTACGACGCGGACGCGTTGGTGATCGCACAGGCGGTGGCGGGGTTGGCGGCGTACGGTCTGGAGCCGCGTCACCTGCGGGCGTTCCGGACGGCGGCGGACCGGGAGGTGGGGTTGTTCGCCCAGCTGCTGACGCCGCTGGCCCGGCAGAACGATCCGGCGGCGCAGGCGCGGGCGGCGGAGACGGCCCGGGAGTTGGCGGGGTTGTCTCAGCGGTTGCACGCGGCGCTGGTACGGGTGGGGTTGCGTGAGACGCTGGGACGGTGACGGAGGGCGGTCTGCGGGTCTGGGCGGCCGTGGCCCGGCTGCGCGCGCCGGGTCGGCGGGAAAGACCTGTGGTGGTGGGCGTGGCGTAGGCTTCCCGGGGTAACCCTTGTCGGTGCGGCGGGTGCGGGCGGCGCGTACGGGACGTCGTCATCCGGGTCCGTGTACCGTTCAGGGCAAGGGGCATGCCGGCGGGCGGTGGTGATCTGTCGCCGTATCGTTGGTGGTGAGAGAAAGACGACGACACGGAGGCGGCGGTGCGCGAGCTGAGCGTGGTCGGGGTTCGGGTGGAGCTGCCCACCAACCAGCCGATCGTGTTGCTCAGAGAGGTCGAGGGCGACCGTTACCTGCCGATCTGGATCGGCGCGGTGGAGGCCACCGCGATCGCGTACGAGCAGCAGGGGGTCAAGCCGGCCCGACCGTTGACGCATGATTTGTTGCGGGACATTCTCGCCGCGCTGCGGGCACCGTTGCGGGCGGTGGAGATCGTCGAGCTGAGGGAGAACGTCTTCTACGCGGACCTGCTGATCGGTGACGGGGTGCGCGTGTCGGCCCGGCCGAGTGATTCGATCGCGTTGGCGTTGCGGGTGGGGGCACCGATCCGTTGTTCGGAGCAGGTGCTGTCGGAGGCGGGCATCGTCATTCCGGACGAGCAGGAGGACGAGGTGGAAAAGTTCCGGGAGTTCCTGGAACAGGTCCGTCCGGAGGATTTCGCCGGGTGACGGTCGGCCCGCGGGAAAGGGCCGGATTCCGGGTTGGTGGTGCCGCCGCTGGTGCCCGGTGCGTGGGGCGACCCCTCCGGGTGCGGCGTGTCGCGGCTGTTTCTGCGAGGTAACTCTCCAGCCGGGCTATAGGGTTGGCCCTGTCGAGGGTTGCGCGTCGACGGGAACGACGTGGCACCGCACGGGCGGGGAGGTTGTCCGATGCAGGAGTCGCAGGTCCCTGATCCGGGTACGTCAGATTATCAGCCGCCGGTTGAGGGCGGCCGTGGGGCCACCGCCACGGCGGAGGTTTCCGCCCGGTCGATGGAGGACGGTGCGGTTGGCTATCGGGGTGTGACGGCCTGCCACGCGGTGGGTATCAGCTACCGGCAACTGGACTACTGGGCTCGCACCGGGTTGGTGGTGCCGAGTGTGCGGGACGCCTCGGGGTCGGGGACCCAGCGGCTGTACTCGTTCCGCGACCTGGTGGTGCTCAAGGTTGTGAAGCGGCTCCTCGACGCGGGGGTGTCGCTGCAGAACATTCGGCGGGCGATCGAGACGTTGCGGTCGCGTGGGGTGGCGGACCTGGCGGGCATCACGCTGATCTCCGACGGGACGACGGTGTACGAGTGCCGCTCGCCGGAGGAGGTGGTCGACCTCCTGCAGGGCGGGCAGGGGGTGTTCGGGATCGCCATCGGCGGGGCGTTCAAGGAGATCCAGGGGTCGCTGTCGCATCTTCCGGCGGAGCCGGCGGGGGAGCCGTCCGCGGTGCCGGTGGCCCCGGTGGGGACGGAGGACGAGCTGGCGGCGCGTCGGGCGCGTCGGCGGGCGGGCTGACCTGGGCGGACGGCGGGACGTCGGACGCGCAGGCCCGGGGTGCGCGGTCAGGCTCCGCCGAGGCACTGTTCGATCTCGTCGAGTTCGGTCTCGTCGAGGGTCAGGTTCGCCAGGGCGGCGACGTTGGCCTCCAGTTGGGTGACGCTGCTCGCGCCGACGACCAGGCTGGTCATCCGGGGGTCCCGTAACGCCCAGGCCAGGGCCAGTTGGGCCAGCGACTGGCCGCGGCGTGCGGCGACGCCCTGCAGGGCGCGGACCTTCGTCATCGTCGGTTCGTCGAGTGCGCTCTCGTCGAGGAAGGCGCTGGTGCGGATGCGGGAGTCGGCGGGGATGCCGTTGAGGTAGCGGTCGGTGAGCAGGCCCTGGGCGAGCGGGCTGTAGGCGATGCAGCCGGCTCCGAGGCGCTGCAGCGTGTCGAGCAGCCCGTCGGCTTCGATGCGCCGGTCGAGCATCGAGTACGACGGCTGGTGGATCAGCAGGGGGGTGCCGAGGTCGGCGAGGATCGCGGCGGCCCGCGCGGTCTGCTCGGCGGTGTAGTTGGACAGGCCGACGTAGAGGGCCCTGCCGGATCGGACGGCGGTGTCGAGGGCGCCCATGCTCTCCTCCAGCGGGGTGCCCGGGTCGGGGCGGTGGTGGTAGAAGATGTCGACGTAGTCGACACCGAGCCGGCGCAGTGACTGGTCGAGCGAGGCGATGAGGTACTTGCGCGACCCCCATTCGCCGTAGGGGCCGGGCCACATCCGGTGACCCGCCTTGGTGGAGATGACCAGCTCGTCACGGTAGGGGGCGAGGTCGGTGGCGAGGATGCGGCCGAAGGTCGACTCGGCGGACCCGGGCGGCGGGCCGTAGTTGTTGGCGAGGTCGACGTGGGTGATGCCGAGGTCGAAGGCGCGCCGGCAGATCGCCCGCTGTGTCTGCCACGGCCGGTCGTCGCCGAAGTTGTGCCACAGCCCGAGCGAGATCGCGGGCAGGTGGAGGCCGCTGCGGCCGACCCGGCGGTAGCTCATCGTGTCGTAGCGGTCGCTTGCGGCGATGTAGGTCACGGTCGTCAGACTATGCCGCCGGTGGCGACCACCCGGCCGGGATGGCCCGATCGCCCGCGCCCCGAGCTGCGGCCCGGCCGTCGGTTCCGCGGCACGTCGTG
Source organism: uncultured Micromonospora sp. (assembly GCA_937951935.1). Lineage (GTDB taxonomy): Bacteria > Actinomycetota > Actinomycetes > Mycobacteriales > Micromonosporaceae > Plantactinospora. The sequence continues at coordinate 11,816 of CALGAM010000169.1, forward strand.
CCGGCGCGGCGAGGGACGCCCCGGCCCCGTAACTTTCTGGCCCGGCCGTGATATCTGGTCGGTACGCCGCAATCGCCGATGGCGTCGACGCCGCCGCCATCCCGCCGTCGGAAGGGACGCCATGGACTATCTCGACAACCGGCCCGCCACCCCGGCCGCCGCGCTCGCCGAGCTGCTCGCCGGCAACGAGCGGTTCGTCAGGGGCACCCGGATCCACCCGCACCAGGACGCCGAGCACCGGGCCGCCGTGGCCGCCGAGCAACGGCCGTTCGCGGTCGTGTTCGGCTGTTCCGACTCCCGGCTCGCCGCCGAGATCATCTTCGATCGTGGGCTGGGTGACCTGTTCGTGGTCCGCACCGCGGGTCACATCATCGGCGTCGAGGTCGTCGCGAGCATCGAGTACGGCGTCGCCGTGCTCGGCGCGCCGCTGGTCGTCGTCCTCGGCCACGACTCGTGCGGCGCGATCCAGGCCACCCACACGGCGATGTCCGGCGCGCGGCTGCCGGGCCGGGAGATCGGCACGATCGCCGAGCGGGTGACCCCGAGCATCTGGCAGGCAAACGCCCAGCAGATCACCGACCACGACGAGGTCGGACGCATCCACGTCCGGCGGACGGTGGAGATCCTCACCCGGCCCGGTACCGGGCTGGGTGAGGCGGTGGCCGCCGGCCGCTGCGACGTGGTCGGCATGTTCTACCGGCTGGCCCACGGCCGGGTCAGCGTCCTGGCCGCCGGTTCGTCCGGTTCGTCCCGGGAGTAGTCCACGCCCGGATCTCCCCGGGTCGGGGTCGACCGGTTCCCGCCGGCGACGCCGCTCACCGTCTGCCGACCGGGGCCCGGTGACTGGTACCGTTGCCACCGCCGACAACCTCGCGAGCGAGAGACCGCCGGGCGTGGTCCGGCGGCGCCGAAGGGGCAAACCCTCCCCGGAACCTCTCAGGCAAAAGGAGCTCGCGGGCAGGCGACTGTGGAGTGCCCACGCGCGTGGCGCGCGGGCACGACAGAGGGGGAGGTTGTGCCTGCACCGACCTCACCCGGGGAGTGCCTGCCATGACCACACCACACTTCTCCGAACCGCGTTTCTCCGACCGCCACATCGGCCCGGACGCCGCCGCCGAGCGGCACATGCTCGACACCGTCGGATACGACACCGTCGAGGATCTGATGGACGCGGCGATCCCCGAGGCGATCCGGTGGACCGGCGCCCTCGACCTGCCGGCGGCGGCCACCGAGGACGAGGTGATCGCCGAGCTGCGGGCCATCGCCGCCCGCAACACCGTCGCCGTGTCCATGATCGGCCTCGGCTACTACGGCACCCACACCCCCGCGGTGATCCGCCGCAACGTCCTGGAGAACCCCGCCTGGTACACCGCCTACACCCCGTACCAGCCCGAGATCAGCCAGGGCCGCCTGGAGGCGCTGCTCACCTTCCAGACCATGGTCACCGACCTGACCGGGCTGACCACGGCGAACGCCTCCCTGCTCGACGAGGCGACCGCCGCGGCCGAGGCGATGGCGCTGGCGCGGCGCGCCACCCGGACCGGCAGCGGGGTGTACGTCGTCGACGCCGACACCCTGCCGCAGACGATCGCCGTGCTGACCACCCGGGCCGAGCCGCTCGGTATCGAGGTACGGGTGGTCGACCTGGACCGTGAGCCGCTGCCGGAGCGGTTCTTCGGCCTGCACCTGCAGTACCCGGGCGCCTCCGGCGCGGTACGGGACCACGCCGGCCTGGTCGAGGCCGCGCACGCCGCCGGGGCGCTGGTCACCGTCGCCGCCGACCTGCTGGCGCTGACCCTGCTCCGCCCACCGGGTGAGATCGGCGCCGACATCGCCGTCGGCACCACCCAGCGGTTCGGCGTGCCGATGGCCTTCGGCGGCCCGCACGCCGGGTACCTGGCGGTCCGGGCCGGCCTGGAACGGATGATGCCCGGCCGGCTGGTCGGGGTCTCCCGCGACGCCGCCGGCGACCCCGCCTACCGGCTCGCGCTGCAGACCCGCGAACAGCACATCCGCCGGGAGAAGGCGACCAGCAACATCTGCACAGCCCAGGTCCTGCTCGCCGTGGTGGCCGGCATGTACGCCGTCTACCACGGTCCGGACGGGCTGCGGGCGATCGCCACCCGGGTGCACGAGCGGGCCTCGACCCTGGCCGCCGGACTGCGGACCGCCGACGGTGTCGACGTCGTCCACGACGCGTTCTTCGACACCGTGCTGGCCCGCGTACCGGGCCGCGCCGCCGAGGTCGTCGACGCCGCCCGGCGGCGGGGGATCAACCTGCGGCTGGTCGACGCCGACCACGTGGGGATCAGCTGCGACGAGACCACCACCCCGGCGCACGTCTCCACCGTCTGGGACGCCTTCGGGGCGACCGTCGACTACCGGTCCGTCGCCGCGGCGGCCCGCCCCGCACTGCCGGCGGCGCTGCGCCGCGGCGGCGACATCCTGACCCACCCCGTGTTCCGCAGCCACCACTCGGAGACGGCGATGCTGCGCTACCTGCGCCGCCTCGCCGACGCCGACTACGCGCTGGACCGGGGCATGATCCCGCTCGGCTCGTGCACGATGAAGCTGAACGCGACCACCGAGATGGAGCCGATCAGCTGGCCCGAGTTCGCCAACCTGCACCCGTACGCCCCGGCCAGCCAGGCCGCCGGCTACCGGGAGCTGGTCGCCGACCTGGAACGGTGGCTGGCCGAGGTGACCGGCTACGACGCGGTCAGCGTCCAGCCCAACGCCGGGTCCCAGGGTGAGCTCGCCGGCCTGCTGGCGATCCGCGCCTACCACCGGGACCGCGGCGAGGGGCACCGGGACGTCTGCCTGATCCCGTCGTCGGCGCACGGCACCAACGCGGCCAGCGCGGTCATGGCCGGAATGCGGGTGGTCGTGGTCGCCTGCGACTCCAACGGCGACGTCGACCTGGCCGACCTCGACCGTAAGATCGAGGAACATCGCGACACCCTCGCCGCGATCATGGTCACCTACCCGTCCACCCACGGGGTGTACGAGGACGGTATCGCCGCGCTGTGCGCCAAGGTCCACGACGCCGGCGGGCAGGTGTACGTCGACGGCGCCAACCTCAACGCGCTGGTCGGGTTCGCCAAGCCGGGCCGGTTCGGCGCGGACGTGTCACACCTGAACCTGCACAAGACGTTCTGCATCCCGCACGGCGGCGGCGGACCGGGCGTCGGCCCGGTCGCGGTCCGGGCCCACCTGGCCCCGTACCTGCCGGGTGACCCCCTCGACCCCGACGGCCGGCCCGTGGTGTCGGCGGCCCGTCACGGCTCCGCCGGGATCCTGCCCATCCCCTGGGCGTACCTGCGGCTGATGGGCCCGGACGGGCTGCGCCGGGCCACCGGGGCGGCGGTGTTGGCCGCCAACTACGTGGCGGCCCGGCTCCGCGACCACTACCCGGTGCTGTACACCGGCAACAAGGGCCTGGTCGCCCACGAGTGCATCCTCGACCTGCGGCCGCTGACCAAGGCGACCGGGGTGAGTGTCGACGACGTCGCCAAACGGCTGATCGACTACGGCTTCCACGCCCCGACGATGTCGTTCCCGGTCGCCGGGACGCTGATGGTGGAGCCGACCGAGAGTGAGGACCTCGCCGAACTCGACCGGTTCTGCGACGCGATGATCGCGATCCGGGCCGAGATCGACAAGGTTGGGTCGGGAGAGTGGCCCAGGGACGACAACCCGCTCGTCAACGCCCCCCACACCGCGGCGATGGTCGGTGGCGACGACTGGCCGCACCCGTACCCGCGGTCGGTCGCGGCCTACCCGCCCGGCGTCGACCGACGGGCAAAATACTGGCCGCCGGTGCGTCGCATCGACGGCGCGTACGGTGACCGTAACCTGCTCTGTGCCTGCCCGCCGCCGGAGGCGTTCACGCGGTGACCCGGCCCGGCGCCACCGGCGGGCGGACCGCGCCGACCTCGGGCGCGGACGCCGGTGGCGCCTAGCCGACCAGGGCGTGCCGGGCCGGCCCGCGACGCGGTGCGATCGGGCGCCCGTCGGGCAGCAGCTCGCCGGTGTCGTCAAAGACGATGACACCGTTGCAGAGCAGGCTCCAGCCCTGCTCGGGAAAACAGGCGACGACCCGGGCGGCCTCCCGGTCGGGGGCGTCGGCGGGGGGACAGGTGGGCTCGTGCTGACACATCGGGTTCTCCGGAACGGTATGGCACTGTGTCATGGTTCACATGACCGTGACGGACGGTACCAACGCTTCCGCCGCGGTGACGAGTAGGTATCCGACCATCGGGGGAGAATCGACTTTTCGGATGAGCCATCTCGACCCACTCGTCGTGGGATCGCTCCCAACCGGGTCGTCCCCACACATCCCCGGCATGCCGGCCGCGTGCCGCGCCACCGCCACCGAACACGACCGGCTGCAGTGGTGGCACACCGACGGCGGTGACCCCGCCCGCCTCCTGGAGGACTTCCTGTCCGCACACGGACTGCCAGCCCGGGACCTCACCCGACCGTCCATCGGCACCCCGGACCACCACCGGCCCGGCAGCCTCTGCGGAGCCGCCCTGTTCATCTCCGCCGCCGCCGGCGCCGCCATGATCGGCGCACCGACCGGCCCGCCCAGCCCGGCGCCGGCCGTACCCGACCTGGTCGCCGTCGTGTACCACCACCGTGACCCGGACCCCGACGCCGCCGACCCCCGGCCCGGCACCGACACCCACCCCCGATGGCAGCTCGGACCGTGGCAGGACAGCTGGAGCCCGGCCGCCCACGCCACCGCCGTCGCCCACGCCCGCGCCGCCATCGGCCGCGGCGACATCTACCAGGTCAACATCGTCGGCCACACGTCAGCCCGCTACACCGGCGACCCCCGGCCCGCCCTGGCCCGACTCACCCGGCTTCCCGGCGCCCGCTACGGAGGCGTCCTGACCGGACCCGGCTGGGCGATCGCCTGCGCCTCACCGGAGACACTCCTCACCGCCACCGGCGGTCAGGCGACCACCCGCCCGATCAAGGGCACCCGGCCGGCCACCCCGGAGGGCTACCGCGACCTGCTCACCTCGGCCAAGGAACGAGCCGAGCACGTCATGATCGTCGACCTGGAGCGCAACGACCTGGCCCGCGTCGCCCACACCGGATCGGTCCGCGTCGACCAGCTCTACACGATCCGCCGCTGGTCCGGCCTGTGGCAGGCCGAATCGACGGTCTCGGCCCGGCTCGCGACCGGATGCGGCCTCGCCGACCTGCTCCGCGCCGTCTGCCCCGGCGGGTCGGTGACCGGTGCGCCGAAGCTCGCCGCCCTGGCCCAGATCGCCGCCCTGGAACCGGTCGGGCGGGGCGCCGCCATGGGCGGGCTCGGCTGGTTCGACACCGACGGACTGGACCTGGGGCTGACCATCCGCACCGTGGCGGTGGACACCCAGCGGGTACACCTGTGGGCCGGCGGCGGAATCACCTGGGACAGCGACCCGGCGGCGGAGGTCGCCGAGGCGTCCGCCAAGGCCGCACCCCTGCGCGCCGCCCTGTGCCACGACACGAGCCCCACCGGCGGGCGGTCCCACGCCGCCCACCACAGGTAACGATCCGATAGGGTTCCGGTCATGACAATGCGGCCCATCCGGATCATCGGCGATCCCGTACTCCGCACCCCCTGCGAGCCCGTCACCAGCTTCGACGCCGAGGTCCGCGCCATCGTCACCGACCTCATGGACACCCTGCTCGGCGCCCCCGGACGCGCCGGCGTCGCCGCACCCCAGATCGGCGTCAGCGCCCAGATCTTCGTCTACGACGCCGACGGCCACCGCGGCCACCTCATCAACCCCACCCTCGAACTGTCCACCGAAACCCAACTCGACGAGGAAGGCTGCCTCTCCATCCCCGGCCTGTCCTTCCCGACACCCCGCGCCCTGCACGTCACCGCCCGCGGCTTCGACCAGTACGGCGAACCCCGCACCATCACCGCCACCGGATACCTCGCCCGGGCCCTCCAACACGAGACCGACCACCTCGCCGGCCGGCTCTACGTCGACGTCCTCCGCGGCGACACCCGTCGTCGCGCCCTGCGCGAGATGCGCGCCAACCCCTTCGTCACCCGCAGCCGGTGACCCGACGCGGTCACCGGCCCCGCCGCCACCGCACCGCGATCCCCACGACACCTATCAGGACGAACACCACCGCCGAGCAGCACAACGCTTTGACGATCACCCGCAAACCATCCCACGCCGCGCCGTAGGGTGCACACGTGCGCCTGGCAACCTTCAACCTGCTCCACGGCAGGTCGCCGCACGACGGCCTCGTCGACGAGGCCCGCCTCGCCGCCGCCGTCGCCGCCATCGGCGCCGACATCCTCGCCCTGCAGGAGGTCGACCGCGACCAGTCCCGCAGCAGCCACCTCGACCTCACCACCATCGCCGCCCG
>CALGAM010000170.1 GCA_937951935.1 uncultured Micromonospora sp.
CCCGACCGGGCCCGGGTGACCCGCCGGGCCGAGCTGCGCCTGGCCCCCGGGGAGCACCGGCTGCGGTTCGGGGCACTGCCGCTGGACCTGCACCGAGACTCGGTACGGGTCAGTGGCCGAGGGCCGGCGAGCGTGCTCGGGGTGGACGTCGTGACACAGGTGCAGCCGCGTACCTCCGACCCGGGCGCCGCCGAGCTGGAACAGCGGCGCCGCGACCTGGTCGCCGAACTGGCCGAGCTGGCCGACGCGGAGGCGGTCGAGACGCAGCGGGCCGAGTTCCTGGCGCTGCTCGCCCAGCGGGCCGGCGGCACCTACGCGCGGGCGCTGGCCGTCGGGGAGGCGACGCCGGCCGGGGTCACCACCTTCCTCGACTCGGTCACCGACCAGACCAGCACGAGCCAGGCCCGGCGGCGCGAGCTGAACCGGCGCCGCGACGAGGTCCAGGAGCTGCTCGCCGCCGTCGAACGCGAACTTGCGGACCTGCCGGGCAAGCAGCGACCGGACCGGCTGGCCGTCGAGGTGGTCGTCCGGGTCGATCCCGACGACGTGACGGAGCCGGCAGGTGACGACGAGGCGGCCGGTCCCGCGGGTGCCGGGCCGGTTGCCGAGGTCCGGCTCGACCTGTCCTACGTCGTCTCCGGGGCGGGCTGGACCTCCTCGTACGACCTGCGGCTGGTCGACGAGACGCTGACCGTCACCTGGTTCGGGCTGGTCAGCCAGCGGACCGGCGAGGACTGGCCGGAGTGCGAGCTGCAGCTGTCCACGGCCCGCCCGACCACCGGCACCGCCCTGCCGGAGCTCACACCCTGGTACCTCGACCAGGTCGACGGGCGGGCGAGGATGTCGACCCTCACCGGGGGAGGACCGGGCGGTCCCTTCGTCCCACCCGTTCCCGCGGCCCCCGCCGGTGCACCGCCCGCGGGGCCGGCCAGCGTCGGGGTGCGACGCGCGGCGCCGGTGGCGCAGCCCACCGCCACCCTGGAGCAGGGCGTGGTGGCGGCGACGTACCAGCCGGCCCGTCCGGTCGCGGTGCCGGCCGACGGCGCGGCCCACCGGGCCGTCGTCGCGGTGCTCGAACTGTCCGCGGTGCTCGACTACGTCACCGCGCCGGTCCGCAGCCCGGACGTCCACCTCCGGGCGACGGTGGTCAACAGTTCGCCGCACACCCTGCTGCCCGGTCCGGCCTCGGTCTTCCACGGCGGTGACTTCGTCGGCAGCACGCCGCTACCGGTGTGGGCCCCGGGTGAGGAGGTCGAGCTGGCGCTCGGTCTCGACGACCGGATCCGGGTGCGGCGCGAGTTGGTGCGACGCGCCGACACGAAGGCGACGCTGGGCTCGACCCGGCGCCGGGAGGTGGAGTACCGGACCACCGTGGCCAACCACACCCCGCGGCCGGCCCGGGTCACCGTGCTGGACCAGCTACCCGTCTCGCGTGGCGAGGGGATCACCGTACGGGAGCTGCGTCTCGACCCGGCACCGGACGAGCGGGCCGCGCTGGGCGAGCTGATCTGGCGGCTGGAGCTGCCGCCAGGGGCGAGTCAGGAGATCGCCTTCGGACTGCGCGTGGAACTGGCCAAGGGCATCGAGTTGGTCGGCTGGCGCGAGTAGCCCCGCCGGCACGGTCACCCCACGGACGCCACTGTGGAGGTGACCTCTGGTCAGGGCCGTGTCTGAGTGGTCAGGGGTGGCCGTGGTCGGTAATGCTGTGCGTCGTGACCACCCCCCAAGATCTCGACGAACGGTTCCGGGAGGCGGTCGGCGCCCTCACGGCGTCGACCGTCCGTCGCGCGCCGGAGGAACCGGTGCGCGACGGTGGCACCCTCGACGGTGAGCGGGCGCAGGCGCTGTTCGACGCCCAACTGGTCAGCCGGCACCTGGATCTCGCCGCGCGGTGGCTGCGCAGTTTCGGGGAGGGGTACTACACGATCGGCTCGGCCGGGCACGAGGGGAACGCCGCGGTGGCGCTCGCCGTCCGGCCGACCGACCCGGCACTGTTGCACTACCGTTCCGGCGGGTTCTACTGCGCGCGTGCCGCCCAGGCGGCCGCACCGGGGGCCGGTGGCGGGCCGGACGGCGGGCGTCTCAGCCACCAGGTCGGGATCGCCGAACGGGTCGCCCAGGCGCTGAGCGGGCAGGACGGCGCCGGCGCGACCGGACCGCACCCGACCACCGGTGTGGGTGACCCGGAGGGAGCCTCCGACGCGCTGCTGAGCGCCGCCCGGGACGTGCTGCGCGGCGTGGTGGCCTCCGCCGACGAACCGGTGGCGGGCGGCCGGCACAAGGTCTTCGGCAACTCGGCGCTCGCGATCGTGCCGACCACCTCGACCATCGGCTCGCACCTGCCCCGCGCGGTGGGGCTCGGCTTCGCCATCGAGCGGCAGCGCCGCCGCCCCGACGCCCGGACGCCGGGCGCACGCCGTCCCGCGGTCGGGCTGGCCCGGTCGCGCGCCGACACCGGGTCGCCGTGGCCGGTGGACGCGATCGTGATCTGTTCGTTCGGGGACGCGTCGGTGAACCACGCCACGGCGGTGGCCGCGTTCAACACCGCCGGCTGGTGCGACCACAGCGGACTGCGGATCCCGGTGCTCTTCGTCTGCGAGGACAACGGCCTGGGGATCAGCGTCCGGTCACCGGAGGGCTGGGTGGCGAACACGCTGCGCGCCAAGCCGGGAATCCGCTACTTCGCCGCCGACGGGTGCGACGTGGTCGAGACGTACGACGTGGCGGTCGAGGCGGCGGCGTGGGTGCGCCGGCACCGTCGACCCGCCGTGCTGCACCTGTCCACCGTACGGCTGATGGGGCACGCCGGCGCCGACGCCGAGGTGGCGTACCGGACCTCCGCGGAGATCGCCCGGGACCTCGCACGCGACCCGGTGGTGGCGACCGCCCGGCTGCTCGTCGAGGCGGGACTGGCCACCCCGGAGGAGGTGATCGCCCGGTACGACGAGATCGGCTGGCAGGTCCGCAAGGTCGCCGAGGAGGTGATCGGCGAGCCGAAGCTGGACAGCGCCGCCGACATCGTCGCGCCGCTCGCCCCCCGGCGCCCGGTCCGGGTCGCCCGGGCCATCACCGAGGCCGCCAACCGGGCCGCCGGTCCGGGGGCGGCCGCCCGCGCCGCCGCCTTCGACGGCAGGCTGCCCGAAGACGCCGGGCCGCTCACCCTCGCCCAGACGATCAACGCCGCACTCGCCGACGGGCTGGTCGAGTACCCCCAGATGACGATCTTCGGCGAGGACGTGGCGGTCAAGGGCGGGGTGTACGGGGTGACCAAGGGGCTGCGGGAGCGGTTCGGCGCCACCCGGGTCTTCGACACGCTGCTGGACGAGACCTCGATCCTCGGCCTCGGCCTGGGCGCCGGGCTCGGCGGGATGCTGCCGGTGCCGGAGATCCAGTACCTGGCGTACCTGCACAACGCCGAGGACCAGCTGCGGGGCGAGGCGGCCACGATGCAGTTCTTCTCCCGGGGCGCCTACCGCAACCCGATGGTGGTGCGGATCCCCGGGCTGGCGTACCAGGAGGGCTTCGGCGG
>CALGAM010000171.1 GCA_937951935.1 uncultured Micromonospora sp.
CGGCGCCTACGGCTCGGCTTCCGGCTCGGGCGCGGGTGGTTACGGTGCCGCACCGACCTCCGGTCCCGGCTACGGTGGCGGCTCGTCCTACGGCAACGCACCCGGTTCCGGCGCCGGTTACGGCGCTCCGGTCTCCGGAGCCGGATACCGGGACGGAGCAGGCGGCTACGACGACCGGTACGACGAGCCGACCGGGCGCTACACCGGTCGTGACAGCGAGTACGGGCCGCCCGTCGACCCCTACGACTCCGGTGGATACGGCCCCACCTCCGGCGGCGGGTACGAGCCGACCCGGCGCTTCGACCAGGACGGCGGCTACGACGGTGGCGGCTACGGCGGCGCGGGCCGGGGCGGCTACGACGACCCCCACGCGGGCGGGTACGGCCGCGGTGACGGTGGTTACGGCGACGACTACCAGACCCGGGCCGGCGGCGGCTACGGCCCGCAGGGCTACGACGATCGCGGCGGCTACGACCAGCCCACCGCCGGGGCCGGCTACGACCAGCCGACACGGGGTGGCTACGACGCGGGCGGGTACGACGACCGTGGTGGCTACGGCCAGCGGGACGGTGGCTACTACGACGACCCGCCCCGCGCCGGCGGCGGGCACGGCCACCCCGGTGTGCCGCACCAGGGTGGCCGTGGGGAGCGCCGTTCCCTGGACTGGCTGGACGACTGAGCACGACGCCCGCACGGCACTCACGACGAGGGGCCGGGTCCGCTGGCTGGACCCGGCCCCTCGTCGTCGTCGCGTGTCTTCGTCCGGCAGGACGCGGCACGGACGGCGGGTGCCCGTACGCCCGGCCCACCCGCCGCGGTGCCCGCCGTGCGCTACGTCGGCGTCACGGCGCCGGCGCCACCGACGGCGGCGTCGTGGTGTCGAACAGTGCCGGCAGGGTCCCGCGGTACGCGGCCCGCAACTCGTCGAGACCGATCGTGAACTGGCCGCGTACCTCCAGCACGCCGCCGGCGGCGTCGGTCACCCCGATCAGGGTCCACGGCACGCCCCGCTCGACGCACAGCGCCGTGAACGCCTTCTCGTGCCCCCGCGGCACCGTCACCAACGCGCGCGCGGCCGACTCACTGAACAGGAAGACGAACGGCATCGACCCGGTGGTGAAACCCTCCGGCAACGCGATCCGCGCTCCGACGCCGTACCGCAGGATCGACTCGACGAGCGCCTGGGCCAGCCCGCCGTCGGAGAGGTCGTGTGCCGACCGCAGGTGCCCGACCCGGGCCGCGTCGGCGATGAGTTCGGCCAGCGCCCGCTCGGCCGCCAGGTCGACCCGGGGCGGCACCCCGCCGAGGTGTCCGTGCACCACCCAGGCCCACTCGGAACCGGAGAGCTCCACCCGGGTCTCACCGAGCAGGAAGATCAGATCATGGTCCGCGCCGGTGGTCCGGGCGAAGCCCATCGGCACCCGCTGGGTGACGTCGTCGAGTACGCCGAGCACACCGACGACCGGAGTGGGGTGGATCGCCGCCGCGCCCGTCTGGTTGTAGAAGCTGACGTTGCCACCGGTGACCGGGATGCCCAGCTCGGCGCAGCCGTCCGCGAGCCCGCGCACGGCCTCGGCGAACTGCCACATCACCGCCGGGTCCTCCGGCGAGCCGAAGTTGAGGCAGTCGGTGACCGCCACCGGCCTGGCGCCGGTCACCGCGACGTTGCGGTACGCCTCGGCGAGCGCCAGCTTGGCCCCGTGGTACGGGTCGAGCCGGGTGTACCGGCCGTTGCCGTCCACCGAGATCGCCACACCGAGCCCGGTCTCCTCGTCGATCCGGACCACCCCCGCGTCCTCCGGCTGGGCCAGCACCGTGTTGCCGAGGACGTAGCGGTCGTACTGCTCGGTGATCCAGGTCCTGTCGCAGAGGTTCGGCGAGGCGATCATCCGCAGCACGGTCTCGCGCAGCGCCTCCGGGGTCGCCGGCCGGGCCAGGGTCTCGGCCCGGTCGGCCTGGAGCAGGATCAGGTCGGCCGGCTCACGCATCGGGCGGGCGTACACCGGGCCGTCGTCCACAAGCGACCCCGGTGGAACGTCGACCACGGTGTGGCCGTACCAGGTGATGACCAGCCGGCCCGCCGCCGCGCCGGCCTCCGGACCGGTGACCTCGCCGATCGCGCTGGCCGGCACGCCCCACTTCTCGGCGGTCTTCATCACCGCGTCGAGCTTGTCCGGGGCGACGATCAGCAGCATCCGCTCCTGCGACTCGCTGGCCAGGATCTCGTGCGGCTCCATGGACGGCTCACGCAGCGGCACCCGCTCCAGCCAGACCCGCATGCCGGTGCCGGCCGCGGCGGCCGTCTCGGTCAGGGCGCAGGTCAGCCCGGCGCCACCGAGGTCCTGGATGCCGACGACGAGCTGGGCGTCGTACATCTCCAGGCAGGCCTCGACCAGCAGCTTCTCCATGAACGGGTCGCCGACCTGCACCGACGGGCGGCGCTGCGCGCTGGTGTCGTCGAAGGTGGCGCTGGCGAGGACGGAGACGCCGCCGATGCCGTCGCGCCCGGTCTTGGCGCCGAGCAGGACGACGACGTTGCCGGGTCCGGCCGCGGCCTTGTTCTGCAGCCGGTCCACCGGCAGCACGCCCAGGCAGAGTGCGTTGACCAGGGGGTTTCCCTGGTAGCAGGGGTCGAAGACCACCTCGCCGCCGATGTTCGGCAGGCCGAGGCAGTTGCCGTACGTGCCGATCCCCGCGACCACGCCGGGAAGCACCCGGGCGGTGTCCGGGTGGTCGGCGGCGCCGAACCGCAGCGAGTCCATCACCGCGACGGGCCGGGCGCCCATCGCCAGGATGTCCCGGACGATGCCGCCGACCCCGGTCGCCGCGCCCTGGTGCGGCTCGACGAAGCTCGGGTGGTTGTGGGACTCGACCTTGAAGGTCACCGCGAGCCGGTCGGAGACCTGGACCACACCCGCGTTCTCCCCGATTCCGGCCAGCAGCCGGCTGCTGCGCGGGGCCTTCTCGGCGAACTGTCGCAGGTGGACCTTGCTGCTCTTGTAGGAGCAGTGCTCGCTCCACATGATCGAGTACATCGCCAGTTCGGACTGGGTCGGCCGCCGGCCCAGTACCTGGCGGATCCGCTCGTACTCGTCGTCGCGCAGCCCCAGCTCGGCGTACGGCTGCAGCTCGCCGGGGGTCACGGCGGCGTGGGCGACGGTGTCCGGAACGTTCACCGGCGTCTCGGAGGGTGCGGCAAGGCCGAGGCCGGGCCGCACCGTAGCCCTGCTCCATTCGGTCATACCGGCGCTCCCACCAGGTGTTTGAGGATCGAGGTGAAGAAACCGAGCCCGTCGAGGGAAGGGCCGGTCAACGCCTCCACGGCATGCTCCGGATGCGGCATCAGCCCCACCACGTTGCCGGCCTCGTTGGTGATGCCGGCTATGTCCCGCTGCGACCCGTTCGGGTTGCCGTGCACGTACCGGGCGACGATCCGGCCGGTCGCCTCCAGTTCGTCGAGGGTGCGCTGGTCGGCGACGTAGCGCCCCTCGCCGTTCTTCACCGGGATCAGGATCTCCTGCCCCGGCTGGTACGTGTTGGTCCAGGCGGTGCCGACAGACTCGATCCGCAACCACTGGTCACGGTTGCGGAAGTGCAGGTGCGCGTTGCGCGTCAACGCCCCGGGCAGCAGGTGCGCCTCGCAGAGGATCTGGAACCCGTTGCAGATGCCGAGGACCGGCAGGCCGTCCCGGGCGCCGGCGGCGATCGTCTCCATCACGGGGGCGAACCGGGCGATCGCCCCGCAGCGCAGGTAGTCGCCGTAGGAGAAGCCCCCGGGCAGCACGACGGCGTCGACGCCGTGCAGGCTCGGGTCGTCGTGCCACAGCGACACCGCCTCGGCGCCGGCGATCCGCACGGCGCGGGCGGCGTCCCGGTCGTCGAGGGAGCCGGGGAACGTCACCACACCGATCCGGGCGGTCATGCAGGGCTCTCCTCCGCGTCCGCGAGGCGGACCGAATAGTCCTCGATGACCGGGTTGGCCAATAGTTTGTCCGCGATCTCCCGGGCCCGGTCCAGATCCGGCTGCCCGGAGAACTCAATCTCGATCCGCCGGCCGATGCGCACGGAGGACACGTCCGTGACTCCGAGCCTCGGCAGCGCATTCGCGACGGCCTGGCCCTGGGGATCGAGAATCTCCGGCTTGAGCATGACGTCGACGACGACGCGAGGCACTGGGCACTCCTGACTGTGTACGCAGTTGGGTGCCGGCCCACGATGGGGCGAGCGCAGCCAGCGTACCCGGCCGGACCTGGTAGTTGACGGACGGGCCGGCGGTGGGTGGCCGGCGGGGCCGTACGTCCGGTCGCGCAATCCGGCTCACCGCGGCGCGGCGGTTCGAAACGCTTCGCAAAGGTTCACTCTTGTGAATAGGTGACGAACGGCTTAGCGTGTGGCGTCAAACGTCCGGTCTCACCAACCGAACGTTGACGGTCCAGACCCGTACGGCGGACATCCGCCCGCCGGCGGCCAGGCTCAACCCGACCCGGTGACCCCGGGTAACCCCCCGGAAGGAGCCCATTCATGCGATTTCGCCGCACCTTGGTGACGCTCGCCACGGCGCTTGCCGGCGTACTCGTCGCGCCGGCCGCCGCCACCGCCGCACCGGAGCCGATCATCGGCGGCGGCACCGTCTCCTCCGCCCCCTGGGCGGCTGCCGTCTTCGCCAACGGCTCGTTCACCTGCTCCGGCACCATCATCGCGCCGCGCTGGGTGCTCACCGCCCGGCACTGCCTCAACGGCACGATGTCGGTGCGGGTGGGTAGCGTCAACCGGACCTCCGGCGGTGTCACCAGTGGGGTGTCCGCCACATACGCCCGGTACGACCTCGCCCTGCTCTACCTCTCCACGTCGATCAACACCACGTACGTCACCCTCTCCAGCAGCTACCCGCCGGTCGGCTCGACCAACACGATCTACGGCTGGGGCATGACCTGCTACAGCGGGTGCTCGGCGTCCACCCAGCTCAAGTCCGCCACCGTGCAGGTGACCAGCACCAACGTCACCGACGCGTACGGCGGGCGGGCGATCCGGAGCACCCGGATCAGCGGCAACGCCTGGCGTGGTGACTCCGGCGGGCCGCAGTTCTACAACGGCGCCCAGGTGGGGGTCGCCTCCACCGCCGACGGGGTGAGCATCCAGAACTACGGCAGCGTCGCCTACAACCGGTCCTGGATCGCCTCGGTGGCCGGGGTCTAGCACTTTCCCCACCCTCCTCAGGGGTACGGCGCGGGCGCCCCTGGTTCCGGCCGGGGGTGTCCGCGCCTCACCATCGGAGGCGCGGCGTCCCGCCTGTGCCGACAGGCCGGATTCGCAACCGACCGCCCGTTTCGTCGCCTGCGACCAGCCTGGGCCGGTTACCGCGCCGACCGGGCTGTTACCGCTGCCCCGCGCCGTTGGGGAGCCGAGGAACGGTGCCGCGGCGAGGCGGCCTCTTTCGGCGCCGTCAGCCCGTTTCGCAGAGTGCGACGAGGTGAACGCCGCTCGCAAAGCCGCCCCGGTCCGCTCTGCCAGCATCAACCTGTGCTGATCGTGACGACGGATCACCTACCGGGGTACGAGATCCGCGCGGTACTCGGCGAAGTCGTTTCGTGCCAGGCCCGAACCCGGAACCCGTACCGGGAGGGCGTGAAGAGCCTCCGGGGCGGCGCATACGACCCGAAGGCACCCGAGAACCTGACCCGCTGGCGCGCCGACGCCGTACAGCAGTTGGGTGAGGAGGCGACCCGACTCGGCGCCAACGCCGTGATCGGCATGCGTTTCGACCACCGGGACGTCGGCGAGTTGTGGATGGAGCTCTGCGCGTACGGCACCGCGGTGGTCGCGGTCCGGCAGCCGGTGGAGAATCCCCCGACCGACCAGCCGAGGGTGGCCGCCGAGATCGCCCACCCGGCCGAGCCGCTCGACCCCGGCGCCATCGCGGAGCCGCCGAGCGCCCCGGACCTCGGCAGCGCCGCCGGCACCCCGACCCCGCGCGGCTGACCGCCCGACCGTCCGGACGCCGGCGCGGCGCCGGGGATCAGAGGATCGGCGCCGGGGTGTAGGCAGCCGCCTCGGGGTGGGCCGCGACCACCGCGGCGACCCGGTCGGCGACGGCCCGGACCTGCGCCGAGGCGGCACCGGTGAAGCCGGACCGGTCGGCGACCAGTTCGTCGATCTCGGCCCGGCTCAGCCCCAGCCGGCCGTCGGCGGCGAGCCGGTCGAAGAGGTCGTTCTCGGCGACCCCCTTCTCCCGCATCGCCAGCGCCACGGCGACCGCGTGCTCCTTGATCACCTCGTGCGCCGTCTCCCGGCCGACGCCGCGCCGCACCGCCGCGACGAGGATCCTGGTGGTGGCCAGGAACGGCAGGTAGCGGTCGAGCTCCCGGGCGATCACCGCCGGGTACGCACCGAACTCGTCCAACACGGTGAGGAACGTCTGGAAGAGCCCGTCGGTGGCGAAGAACGCGTCCGGCAGGGCGACCCGGCGGACCACCGAGCAGGAGACGTCGCCCTCGTTCCACTGGTCGCCGGCCAGCTCACCGACCATCGACAGGTAGCCCCGGATGATCACGGCGAACCCGTTGATCCGCTCGCTGGACCGGGTGTTCATCTTGTG
>CALGAM010000172.1 GCA_937951935.1 uncultured Micromonospora sp.
ATCCGGGCCAGCGGAGCCCGACCGGCGGCCTCAGCGCCGGCCTGGTCGGCGAGCAGCAGCGCACTGGCGCCGTCGTTGAGCGGCGAGGAGTTGCCGGCGGTGACCGTGCCGTCCGGCCGGAACGCCGGCTTCAACGCCGCCAGTGCCTCGGCGGTGGTACCCGGCCGCACACTCTCGTCGACCGTCAGGTCGGTACCGGGAACGATGCTGACCTCGTCGGCGAAGAGCCCGTCCGCCCATGCCTGGGCGGCTCGCTGGTGACTGCGCAGCGCGAACGCGTCCTGCGCGGCCCGGGAGATGCCGTACCGGTCGGCGAGGATCTCCGTGCACTCGCCGAGCGAGGCCGTCCACTCGGCGGGCATCCGTGGGTTCACCATACGCCAGCCAAGCGTCGTGGAGTGCAGGGTCTCCGGGCCGCGTGGGAAGGCCTTCTCCGGTTTCGGCAGCACCCAGGGCGCCCGGGTCATCGACTCGACTCCCCCGGCGATGCAGATCGAGGCGTCGCCCAGCTCGATCGCACGCGCCGCGTCGATCACCGCCTCCAGTCCCGAGCCGCAGAGCCGGTTCACCGTCACCCCGGGCACGGTGGGCGGCAACCCGGCGAGGAGGACAGCCATCCGAGCGACGTTGCGGTTGTCCTCGCCGGCGCCGTTGGCGTTGCCGAACACCACGTCGTCGATCCGGGCCGGATCGAGGCCGGGACTGCGCCGGACGATCTCCCCCACCACGTGCGCCGCAAGGTCGTCCGGGCGTACCCCCGCCAGGCCGCCTCCGTACCGGCCGATCGGGGTTCGGACGGCGTCGAGCACGTACACGTCGTTGGCCATGACCTCGTCTCCTCACACGCTGCCGGCCATCATCCTGCCGGTCAGCGTGGCCCGGCCACCCCCCGGGGGATCACCGGATGGTCCAGGCCACCAGCCCGGAGAGCCAGCCCCGCCGGCTTCGGCCGGGCCGAAGCCGGCGGGAACCGCAGGAGTCCGACCAGCCGCGCCGGCGGCGGCTTCCCGGGACGGGACGGGTGTCGCTACCGGGCCGGGGTGACGAGTGGTTTGCCGTCTTCGACCGTCGACCGGTTCCGAATCCGGGCGAGTACGGCGTCGACCGACCACCGACCCCCGCCGAGCGCGGCGACGAGCAGGAAGGACCAGCAGAACAGGGCGGCGAGTTCGCCACCGTTGTTCAGCGGCAACAGGGCCTCCGGCTGGTGCACCACGAAGTAGGCGTACGCCATGGAGCCGGAGCAGATGGTCGCCGCGATCCGGGTGCTCATACCGACCAGCACGAGCGCACCGCCGACGAACTGGATGACCGCGGCGTACCACCCGGGCCAGGTGCCGAACGGAATCGCCTCGCCGCTGCCGCGGTTGCCTCCGAAGACCCCGAACAGGGAGGCGACACCGTGCAGGGTGAACAGCAGGCCGACCACCACCCGGAACAACGCGGTGACGACGTCGCTGATTCTGGTGCTGATCATGGGACACTCCCTTGCGATGGGCAGTACTCAGCTGTCGGGTCCCACGGCGCAGTCACCGTATCCACATATATAGATGGATGTCAATGTATTCGATCTCACCCGGGCGGCCCGCGGTCGGCGGAGCACCGCCACACCCACGGCACGTCCCTCCACGCGGGTGCTCACCCGGCACCGACGTCACGACCGGCGACCGCGGGGCGGCCGGGTCGGGGCCAACCGCTACACACCGTATCCGGTGGGTGCCTGTG
Source organism: uncultured Micromonospora sp. (assembly GCA_937951935.1). Classification (GTDB taxonomy): domain Bacteria; phylum Actinomycetota; class Actinomycetes; order Mycobacteriales; family Micromonosporaceae; genus Plantactinospora. The sequence continues at coordinate 1,726 of CALGAM010000172.1, forward strand.
GCGTCCACTGGGGACAGTGCGGCGACGGCGCTCCGGACGGCCACACCGTGACTCGTCGACGACGTCGTACCCGAGACCCGCCATCTCGGCACGGCGTGAGAGCACGACCTGTCACCGGCAGCCGCCGGCCACCACCGAGGTCACCACCGACCGCTGTCACGCCCGGTCACCCCACGTCGGGCCACCGGTCTCGCGCTCTGCGCACCCGCGCAACCGTCACCGGCTCAGTGCGGCAGCTCCACCGCGCAACAGGCCTCGCCACGGTCCTGGAGCAGGGATTCGAAGTCACCGCGCCGCATCTTGAACCGCCCGCCCAGTCCCCAGGCCGCGCCCCAGGAGTTCTGGAACAGGTAGGCGTCCTCGTCCTCGATCCGGTCGAGCATGAGATAGCAGTGCCCACCGGACACCGCCCCGGTCGGCTTGACGAACCCGTCGCTGTCAGGGGCGAACATGTCCGTCGTCCAGGCGGTTCCCACCACGATGGGCCCCTGTGTGTCGATCCACTCGTCGATCTCGGCGGCGGTGTGCGCGAACGCGAACGCCGCGAGCCTCCCCCGCTCCCGCACCGCCAGGGCTCCCGACCGGACGGTCGAGCCGTTCTCCCGGCCCGGCTCTCCGTCGATGACCTTGCACTCGTAGTAGAGGGCGTGCGCGTCGGCGTTCTGGTAGGTGCCGGGCACCGGTGTCGCGTCGACCCAGCCGGCCCAGCCGAACCCCACACAGTGTCCGGTCTGCCCCTGGTCGAGCTGGATCAGCAGCTCCCACGCCGGAGCCGAGTCGCGCTTGCCCAGCGGCGCCCGCTGGGTCTTGAGCCAGCGCCAGAAAACGAGGTAGGCCCGCCAGTTCGAGAAGTACGGTGTCTCGGTCAACACCTGCTCGACAGTCATCTGCCGGATCGACTCCGGCGGCTCTGCGATCTCCATCAGGCGCGGGATGTCCCAGTCCCGCGCATCCGGCTGGTGCCGCCAACCGAGCAGCTGTGGACCGGGTGCCACGCTCGCACTGGTCTGGGGTGGATCCATTGCAGAACGTCGCCGCTGCTCCATCGCCTTCGCCTCTTCCGGGCCGGACCCTCCGGCACCCGGACCCCAGGCTATCGCCCCGGGCGACGGCGGCCTTGATCACCCAGGATCCGCACGGCATCGCTCTCGGCGCGGTCCGTCTCTCCCGCAGGCGGCGGAACCGGGCCGGTCCACCTCGACGCCGCCGCGCTTCCCGCTCTGCGTCGCCGCGACCGTGTCCGCGCAAGCGCCGCGGAGTCGGTGGACGAACTGACCAGCTGGAGTCCCGGCAGGCTGATCGGCTGGAAGACCGGGGAACTAATCGGTTGCAAGGTCGGCACACTCCGTCTCGTCGGGTAGCAGCGGCCGAAGCGCGACGCTCCACCTGCCGTCGCCAGACCTCCAGGGGGTCTGGGCGTTCGCCTTCGCCGCCAGCGTCAGTAGTTCGGTCAGGGCGGCGTCCCGGACCACGACACAGCCCTGCCCAGGATTCGACCGCAGCCCCGGACCCGGCAGCGCCGGACCGGGCCAGGACACCTCCGGTGGGGCGGGCCCTTCCCGCGGGCCGCCCGGCCAGGGCGACGCCAACGCCGCGACCGCCTCCGGGTGGTACAGCTCGGTCGCGGCGTCCCCGCCCGACGGTGTCCCGGTCGGATCGGTGAGCTCGGCAAGCAGCGCCCGCAGCATCGCCCGCCCGGCCCGCTGCGCCTCGGTGAGACCGGCCACCGACTCACCGCTCTCGTGCAGCCCGTACACCTCGAGAACGTCGACGCCGGTGGCGCCGCCGAGGATGAAGCGGGTCACGGGAACGTCCGCGACCGCGGGACGGCCGAGGTCGACACCGGAGCCGATCCCGGCGGCACGGGCCCGCTCCACCAGCGCGTCGACGTCCTCGGGCGCGATTCGTCGCAGTTCGACGGTCGGCAGCGCGGGTCCGGGGAAGACCAGGGTCCGCGGCCCTTCGGTGAGTACGCGTCCGTCGGCGTAGACCGTCACTATCGGCAGCCGGGCCAACAGGTCCGCCGGAGGGAGGACGCCCTCGACCTGCCGCACGCGGAGGACGACGGCGGCACCGGTGTCCAGCGGGCCGCCGGCCTGTCCCGCGTCCGATCCGCCGTCGGTGTCAGCACAGGCGGCAGCCGACACCACCAACAGGCCGACCAGGGCCGCTCGCACGATCCGCCATCGGTTCATGCCCCCTCTGACGGACCGCGACGCCCGGCGGTTCCCGCCGTCGGGCATCGGATCGGAGGGCGTCTCGCCGCCGGACGCCGCGCCGGCCGGACCGGAGACCGCCACGCGGTACCGGTCCGGCCGGCGCCCGGATCTACGACCGCAGCGGCCGGCGTCCCCGGGTGGAGACGAACTGGTAGGACAGTGACGTGAAGGCGGGGTCCCGGGCGAGCTCCCGGAAGACCTCCAGCTGCGCCGGTGACAGGCCGGTGGCCAGCAGTCGGGACTCCAGCTGCCGGGAGTTCGTCGCGTGCAGCGACGCCCCGATGGAGCCGCCGGGCCAGCTCTGCGAATGGGTGATGGTGTCGACGTCGACCAGACCGGCCCGCACCATCTCGGCGTGCACGTCCTGCGCCCAGGCCAGATCCGCGCCCCGGTCCCGCAGGACACCGAGCGTCGCCTCGATGACCTCCTGGAAGAGCTTCGCCGCGTCGTCGGTCGGCGCGGTGAGCACCCGCAACCCTGCCGTGCAGTCGAACTCCTCGACGACCAGCCAGCCGCCGGGTGCCAGGGCGCCGATCAGTTCGGCCAGTACCCGGCGGCGCTCGGGCAGATGGAGCAGGACCAGCCGGGCGTGGATCACGTCGAACGGGCCGCCCTCCGGTACGCCGGTCCGGACGTCGTGCCGTCGGACCACGAGATTGCCCTCCGAGACCAGGTGCGCGGGCTCGATGTCGGTGGCGACGACCAGGCCGGTCGGCCCGACGGCCCGGGACATCAGCCGGGCGACCGACCCGCCTCCGGCCCCCACCTCCCAACAGCGCGCACCCGGGGTCAGGATCGGGGCGGCCAACCGGGCCGCGGTTATCGGGTCGAGAAACGCCTCCAGGGCTCGCAACTGAGCCTCTGCCTCGGGCGAGCGATTGTCGAAGGCGTAACCGGTCTGGACAGGGGTGGAAGTCACTGTCGGTACCTCCCTGATGGAGATCGGTGACGATACGCCGGACACGTGGCGCCGGCGTCGACACCGGAGGGGATTCGAGGGGTGACGACGCGGAATCCGCGTGGCCGTGGGTCAGGGCGGGAACGGGGACCGCGGTGCCGCCGGTGAGACGGACGACGTGTCGGAGGGGGTGGGGGTGACGGGTTGGCCGGAGCGCCGACCGGCCCCGCCGACGGGTGGTGGTACGGGGTCGGAGCCGGACGGCTCCGGTCCCCGGGCACCTGGCTCGATCGGACCGGTCCGGTCCACGACGGCCGCGCCGGCCACGCTCAGCAGCGCCTCGACCGGGGTGGGGTCGGCACGAACCACCGCCGTCGCGGCGGTGAGGACCAGCCGACCGTGATCGAGCACGGCGATCCGGTCGGCCACCTCGATCGCGTGCGCGAGCTGCTGTTCGACGAGGAGGACACTCAACCCGGCCGAAGCCAGTCGGCCGATGAGGTGGCGAAGCCGGGCCGCCAGGTCGGGGGCGAGCCCTTCGCCCGGCTCGTCGAGCAGCAGCACCCGGGGCCGGGTGAGGACCGCCCGGGCGATCGCGAGCATCTGCTGTTCGCCGCCGGAGAGCTGGTCGCCGCGGTGCCGCAGTCGCTCGCCCAACCGGGGCAGCAGCTCCAGGACCTGTGGCACCGTCCACACGGGACCGTCCTCCGCGAGCCGGGAGCGCCGGACACCAGCCGCGAGGGTCAGGTGCTCGGCCACGGTCAGCCGGGGGAAGACCCGACGACCCTGCGGCACCAGGCTGACGCCGGCCCGGGCCACCCGGTGCGGGGGCCGGCCTGCCAGATCGACCCCGTCGACCCGGACCGTGCCCCGATACGGCCGCAGCAGGCCGGCGATCGCGTGCACCAGGGTGCTCTTTCCCGCGCCGTTGCGCCCGACCACCGCCTGCACCGTGCCGGCCGTCACCTCGAGGTCGACGCCGTGCAGCACCGTGCCCCCGTCGTAGCCGGCGTGGAGGCCGCTCACCCGCAGCATCACCGCACCGCCTCGGCGTAGGCCCGCCGGACCGCCGGCGAGTGTCGGATCTCGGCCGGCGTACCGCTGGCGACCAGACGTCCGTCACGCAGCACGGTCACGGTGTCGCAGAGCGCGTACACGAGGTCCAGCCGGTGCTCCACCAGCAGCACCGCGACCTCGCGCGACAGCGTCGCCAGCAGGGTGACCAACCGTTGCACCTCGGCGCCGGAAAGCCCGGCCGCCGGCTCGTCCAACAGCAGCAGCCGGGGGCGACCCGCGAGCGCCATCGCGATCTCCAGTTGCCGCCGCTGCCCGTGCGACAGGTGCGCGGCGGTGCGGGCCGCCACGTCGGCCAGGCCGACCCGGTCGAGCAGCGCCAGCGCCGGCTCCCGGAGCCGGCTGCGGAACCGCCCCGGTGTACGGACCCCGCGCAGGCCACCGGCCTGCCGCCAGGCGGCCACCTCGACGTTCTCCCGCGCGGTCAGCGACGACCACACGGCGGGACGCTGGTGGGTGCGGGCGATGCCGAGCCGGGCCCGGCGCACCGGCCCGAGCCGGGTCACGTCCCGGCCCGCGTAGTCGATGCGCCCGCCGTCGGCCCGGACCGCGCCGCCGACGAGGTCGAGCAGGGTCGTCTTGCCGGCCCCGTTCGGGCCGATCAACGCATGCCGCTCCCCCGCCGCGACCCGCAGGTCCACGCCGGCGACCGCGGTGAGGGAGCCGTACCGCCGGGTCAGGGCCGTGGCGGTCAGCAGGGCGGGCGCCCCGCTCGTCGCCGGCCCGACCCGGGTGCTGGCCGACCCCGTCACGTGCCGACCCCCGATCCCCGCGGGCCGACCCTGGCCGGGACCGGTGCACCCGGAGCCGGGTCGGCTCCGGACCGGTCCGGCACCCGCCGAGCCGATCCGGGGCGGCTGCCACCCCGGAGCAGGGCGACGGCCCCGGCGGAGAAGCTGACCACGCCCCGGGGAAAGAGATAGGCGGTCACCACGAAGAGCCCACCGAGCAGCAACGGTGCATGACCGGGCAACATGCCGGAGAGCCAGTCCCGAACCGCGATCACCAGGGCGGTGCCGGCGATCGCGCCACCGACCGAGGCCACGCCACCGATCACCGCACCGAGCAGCAGCAGGGCGGAGACCTCGAACCCGAAGTCGGCCGGAGACACGTACTGCTGGACGCTGACCAGCAGGGCACCGGCGACTCCGGCCAGCGCTCCGGTCGCCACGACGGCCGCCGCGAGGTAGCCGGTGACCCGGTGGCCGCTGGCCCGCATCCGCGCCTCGTCGTCCCGGCACGCCCGCAGCAGCAGGCCCGCCGGGGTACGCAGCACGATCAGCACGACCGCGAGCAGCGCCGCGACGACGACCAGGGTGTAGAGATACCGTTCCCGGTCGCTGTCCAGCACGCCCATGCCCCACACGGGCCGGACCGCCGGCATCCCGGCGAGTCCGTCGCTGCCCCCGGTCACCGAGCGCCACCTGCTGGCGGCCGTCACCGTCAGCTCACCGACGGCCAGGGTGATCATGAGCACCACAACCCCCCGGGCGTGGACCACCAGCGGCACGGTGAGGGCCGCGAAGAGGGCACCCGCCGCCGCACCGGTCACCACCTGGACCAGCCCGATCGGGCAGACGTGCAGTCCGACCAGGGCACCGGCGTACGCACCGGCGGCGAACGGCCCCGTCTGACCGAGCGTCGGCAGCCCGGCGACGCCGGTGAGTATCGCGACGCTCACCCCGACCAGGCCGAGGACGAGGGTGCGGGCCAGCAGTGAGGTGGTGTACGGATCCACGAGCCACGGCGCCGCCACCGCACCGGCGAGGGCCGCGACGGCCCCGGCCCGGACGAGCCAGCGTGACGGCCTCGGGGTCACGTCGTGCCTCCCCACCGGGGCCGGAACCGCCACCACGCCGGCACACCGCGGGACCGGACCGCGAGCACCGCCGCCATCGCCGTGAAGAGCAGGAACGGCGCGACCGCCGGCGTGAGCGCCACGCCCAGGGTCTGGATCTCACCGACCGCGAGTGCCGCCAGCAGGGTGTTCCGGACGGAATCGAGACCGCCGAGCACCACCACCACGAGCCCGAGCATCAGCACGGTGTCGGCGGTGGTCGGCGCCGGGCCGATGATCGGTGCGCCGAGCACTCCGGCCACACCGGCCAACGCGCCGGCGGCGACGAGGACTCCCAGCCGGACCCGGGCCGGGTTCACCCCGAGGCAGGCGACCATGTCGGCGTCGTCGACGGTGGCCCGCACCAGCATGCCGACCCGGGTCCGGGCCACCACCAACGTGAGCGCCACCGCGATCAGCCCGGCGACCGCGATGAAACCCAGCCGGTACGCGGGGTACCGGTGGCCGGCCACCTCGACCGTTCCATCGAGGGCCGCGGGGATCCGCACCGGGAGACTGTCCGGGCCGAAGGCGGCGACCAGCAGCGCGCTCCCGACCAGTGCCACGCCGAAGGTCAGCAGCGCCTGCGTGAGATGGTCCCGCCGGACGACCGGGGCGAGCAGCCCGGCGAGGACGCCGCCCGCACCAGCCCCGGCGGCCACCCCGACGACCAGCGCCAGGGCCAGACTGCCCCAGCTGGCGTCGGCGAGCACCGCCACGGTGTACGCGCCGACCGCGTAGAGGGCACCGTGCGCCAGGTTGAGGATGTTCGCCACCCCGAAGCAGAGCACCAGTCCCGACGCCGCGACGAAGAGCAGCAACCCGTAGGCGACACCGTCCAGTGCCGGGATCAGGTACGGGTCGATCGCGTCGGTCAGCGGCGCCGCCCGGGTGGTCATCCGCCCACGGTCGCCAGATCGCCGACGACCGTGTTGGACAGTGTGCGGCCGTCCTGGCGGACCTGCCGCAGGTACCACTTCTGGACCGGCGAGTGCGTCGTCGGGGAGAACTGCCAGGTGCCGCGCGGGCTGTTGATCTGGCCCAGTCCGGCGATCGCGGCGTTGATCTCCTCCGGGGTCGGGTTCTCCCCCGCCGCCGCGATCGCCTTGTCCAGCACCGCCGCCGCGTCGTACGAGGCCATCGCGTAGGTGGTCGGCAAGCCGTCGTGGTTTTCCTTCCAGGCGGCGACGAAGGACCGGTTCTCGGCGTTGTCCAGGTCGGGCGAGTAGTTCAGCACCGAGTAGATGTTCCGGGCCGCCTCACCCTGGGCGTTCAGCACACCGCCCTCGGTCAGGAATCCGGCGGCGTACAGGGGCAGGTCCCGGATCTCGGACCGGGCGTACTGCTTGACGAAGTCGACCGCGGCGGTGCCGGCGTAGAACGTGTAGACCGCCTCGGCGCCGGACGCCTTGATCTGGGCGAAGTAGGGGGTGAAGTTGGTGGTCTGCGGAAACGGGGTCCAGAGGGTCTTGCCGTCCGGGTTGGCGAGCTTTCCTCCGATCTTGGTGAAGGTCTCGGTGAACCCGCGTAGCTCGTCCCAGCCGCCCTGGTAGTCCGGGCCGATCGCGAACACCTCGCCCCTGACGTTGTCCCGGACGTACTCGGCGATGGCGGCGCCGGGTTCGTCGGAGAGGTAGGAGGTGGTCCAGATGCGGGAGACGTCCCTGAGCTCGGGCCGGCCGTTCGAGCCGACGAACGGGATCTTCGCCTCGTTCAGCAGTGGATACACGGCGGCCACCGAACCGCCGCCGACGATGCCGGTGAGTACGTCGATCCGGTCCTGCTTGATCAGCTTGGTCGCGGCGGGTACGGCGGTGGGGGCGCCGTCGCCCTCGTCCGCGACGATCAACTCGACCTCGTGGCCGCCGAGCTTGTTGTCGTGCATCCGCAGGTAGAGCTCGAACCCGTCACGGATCTCCGTACCGACCGCCTCGTACGTACCCGAGAGCGAGGCGAGGAGGCCGATCTTTATCGTGCCCGGTGCGCCGCTGCCGTCACCGTCGCCGCAGGCGCCGGTGACCAGGGTCAACCCGAGGGCGAGCACGGCTCCGGTCAGCGCCCGGCAGCGGCTGGTCCCGGTGGGAAAAGGCATGGGGTCTCCAATTGAGGGGGTAAGGGTGTCGGTGGACGGCCGCGGTGGTGGAAACCGGGCCGGAGAGGACGGTCGACCTGGTTCACCGGCCCTGGGTGAGCGCGGTACGGGCAACCGGAGTCAGCACGTCGCCGATCCGGTTCGCCAGTTCGGTCATCTCGTAGGACACCTTGCCGACGTCGCAGTTCGGCGCGGCGAGGACCAGCAGCGAGGCGCCGTCGTTGAAGGCCATCGAGAACATGAATCCGCCCTCGAGCTGGGTGACGTTGGAGATCACCGCACCCGCCTCGAAGAAGCCGGCGGCCCCGCGGAGCAGGCTGACCAGGCCGCTGCCGGTTGCGGCGAGCTGGTCGGCCCGGTCCGGCGGCAGGTTGCGGGTGGACGCCACCATGAGGCCGTCCGCGGAGATGGCGATGGCGTGGCTGACCTCCGGGGCCCGTTCGACGAAGCTGTCGAGCATCCAGCCAAGGTCTCGTTGGGTGGTCACGTCGTACTCCCTGTCGAGTCGGTTCTCCCTGTCGAGTCACGTGTCGCGGAGGCGTTCACGAGCCTGGGACGGCGGCCGGCCACGCCACGGGCGTACGCGGACATCGCGTTGGCCACCTCGACCGGGTCGCGGCGGTCCGCGCCCCGCGACTGCCGGGGTACGGGCGCCACGCCGCCCGGTACGAGGTGCCGCTGTGGCTGGCGGATCGGCAGCCCGGATGCGGTGGTGGCGACGACGCTCGGGGTGGCCAGGCTGCTCGCCGCCCGCCAGGCCTCGTCGGCCGGGGTCTGCCAGCCCTGGGCCCGGCCCGTCGCCTCCGCGGATCCCGCACCGCCCGCCGTGGCGGCTCGCGCCGCATGGGAACCCCGGTCCGTCTTGAACCAGTGGTTGACCTGTTGGAAGATGACGAGCTCCTGCGTCGCGTCGTCTGCGCGACCGGCAGGCCGGGGGGTCGGCCGGAAGACCGAACCGGCCGGTAGGGCCCGTTCGGCCGGCGCTCTCCGGACCGGAGCCTGCGGTGTCGCGGGGTGGTGCGGATGGGCGGTGGCCGGTTCCTCCCACCGCCCGTCGGGCACGGCCGTACGGCGGCTCGGGGCCGGCAGCCGGGACTCGGGCGGCACGGGCCGGATCAGCGTCGCCGGCAGGGAGACCTCGGCGATCGTGCCCAGCCGGGGCCCCGGGCGCAGCTCGACCGCCACGCCGAGCCGGTTGGCCAGCTGCCCGACGACGACCAGACCCATCGCCCGTACCGCCGCCACGTCGGTCGCCGGTGGCCGGGCCAGCACCTCGTTGAGCTGGGCCAGCCGCTGCGGCGACAGCCCCACGCCCTCGTCACTGATCTGCACGACCACCCGGTCCCCGAGGCTGCGCGCGGTCACCCAGGCCTCGGTCGCCGGTGGCGAGTACGCGGTGGCGTTGTCCATCAGCTCGGCGAGCAGGTGCACCACCTCGTCGACCTTGTCCGCGGCGACCGCCACGTCCGGGTCGATCACCCCGAACCGGATTCGGGTGTAGTGCTCGATCTGGGACATGGCCGCCTGGACGACCTTCTGCATCGGCACGTTCTCGTGTCGGACCCGGCCGACGCCGACGCCGCCGAGCACCAGGAGGCTGGCGTTGATCCGGCCCATCCGGGTCGCCAGGCTGTCCAGCCTGTAGAGCTGCTGTAGCCGTTCCGGGTCGGTCTCGTCCTGCTCGACCCGGTCCACCTGGGCGAGGAGGGCGTCGACGAGCCGCTGCTCGCGCCGGCTCAGATGGACGAAGATGTCGGCCATGTTCGCCCGCATCACCGCCTGTTCGGCGGCGGTGCGGACCGCCGCCTGGTGAACGGCGGTGAAGGCCTGCCCGACCTCCCCGATCTCGTCGTCGCTGGACGGCTCCAACGGGACGGCGTACTGGCGGGCGAGAGCCTCGGGTTGGATGCCGGCGCTGGTGACGTTCCGCAGTCTGGCGACCATCGCCGGCAGCTCGGTGAAGGCGACGGCGTGCGCCGCGTCCCGCAACCGGCGCAGCCGGCGGGTGATCTGGCGGGCGACCGCCCAGGTCACCAGGACCGTCAGCAGCAGCGCCGCGGTCATCGCCGCCGCCTCGGCGACGGCTTGCCATCGCTGCGCGGTGCGGGCCGCGTCGACGTCGGCGAGTACCGCGGCGTCGACCCGCTGCTGCACGTCGAAGAGCCGGACCGCCCAGTCCTGGGTCGCGGCGATCCAGGCGGCGCTGTCGATGTCGAGTGGAGCCCCGATCTCGGCCCGGGAGACCTCGTCCTGGAGACGTTGCAGCGCCAGCGCCTCCCTGCCGCTTCCCGCCCGCTCCCACCAGACCTGCCACCGGGTGGGTGCCAGGGCGAGGAAGGAGAGGCTGGCCTCGGTGAAGCCCGTCCGTGCCGCCGTGATGTCCCGTTGCATGGCCGGGGTCAGCTGTCCGGCGGCGATCGCCCGCAGGACGGTGACCTGTTGCTGGCCGAGCGCCTCGGCGGTCTTCGACAGGGCGGCCGCGGCCCGGATACCGTCCGCTATCTCGGCCGACGCGACTCCCTGGGCGATCGCCTCCCGGTAGGCCAGCAGATCGGCGATGATGATCCGGTAGCTGAACGTGGTGGCGGAGACGGCGGCGTGGGCCGCCGTCCGCACCTGGGTCCGTAGTGGCGCGAGTCCCGCCAACGCCTTGTCCACCCGGGCCAGCACGGCCGCGGGCCCGGCGGAGACCTCCGAGAGCAGCGCCCGCTGTCGGTGGTAACGGGCCAGCACCTCGTCCGTCTCGGCCGCCTGCCGGAGGTAGGCGTCCTGCTGGCGAGGGCGGGCGGAGGTCAGCAGTTCGGCCGCGGCGGCGCGCTCGCGCTGCAGTTGGTAGGCCAACCGGCCCGCTTCGGCGCCCAACTCGGCGAGGCGACTCAGGTCGCTGGCCCGCGCTGCCTGCCGGACGCTGTCGGCGAGTGCCAAACCAGCGAACCCGACGACCGCCACCAACGGTGCGGCCACGATGACGCGCATCCGTGAGGCGATCTTCCAGCCGCGTCGACGTACGGACCGGAGCCGGGCCGCGTGGGATCTGATGGTCGAGGCCAAGACTGACTCCCGCGGCTCGTCATCGAGGAGGTCTGCATGCTGCAGTAAGCAAGTCCCATTTCGCCCGACGAGCGGTCAGGATGGCCAGAGTTCCCCGTGGTACAAACAGGTCGTACCACTACTTGTACCCAAACATGAACCCAGAGTAACCACTGTGGACGCTCGCGCCGGCGTCACCACCACGTTCGAACCGACGATCGCCAACGTCATGGTCCGCCGCGGCGGGCGGGACGGCACCGGCGAGGACGGCTCAGCGCCGTCGCCGGGCCGGGCCGGGCTGGTGCCGCCGTGATCCCACGGCCGGGGCCGACCGCGCTGCCTCGGTCTGCACCGAACGCGTCAGCTCTGCCGACTGCGTCCGCAGCACCTGGTCGATCAACGCGCGAAGTTCGTCGATCGCCTCGACCACCGCCCGCCGCTCCCACGCCGCGGGGTCCGGTGCGGCAGCGGCCGGACGGGACCGCTCGGCGCCGGCGGGGCGGGGTCCCCGCCGGCCGTCGGCGGCCATCTGCTCCTGCGCCACCCGCGGCCACAGCTCGGCGAGCCGGCCACCGGTACCGAGCACCTGGTCACACCGGACGGCCAGCTCCTGGCTGCCGTAACGGCGCCCCGCCTCGACCGCGGCGACGGTCTCCCGGCTGAACCGGACCCGGTCGGCGAGGGCACGTTGGGTCAGTCCCTTGCGGATGCGCCACCGGCGCAGTTCGCGTTGGAACAGTCGGGTAGCCGTCACTTCCGCTGTGCGAGCGGATGGCGCAGCATCCATTACCCACCTTCGCGCGTCGACGATTCGTGACACAAGACAATTTCGATCAATTTCGGGAGATCCCGAATCAGGAACCCGAAGATCATGATCCAGGATTTGCCGGGCCAATTCTTACGGCCCGGGCCACGTCCTGTGAAGACGTACACACCACCCATCGTTGACGGCAAGTGAAAAACATCCTCGGCCAGGACACTTGACGTGGAAGAGCGATCTCCCCGTCTCCGAAGAATGATCTCGGTCGTCGTCATTGGTCCGGCCCGGTCCCCGGTCCCTCGGCAGGGTGCAGGGTGAGGCGGTCAGGCCGGTTCGCAACGTCCCCGGCGCCCCCGCGAGCCGTCACGTCCGCGCGCCACCGGCACCGACAACCGCCGGCAACCCCCGGTGCGCACGGAAGGCGAGATTGGGTTTGTAGGCGGTGACGTGGCCTCCCACCAGCCGCAGCCTGGGAATGTCCTCGGCGAGGCGCCCCAGCCCGATCCTGGCCTCCAACCGGGCCAGCGTGGCCCGGCACAGAAATGCGGACCGTGGTCGAGGGAAAGAGATCCCGAGCCGCGACCCGCGTCGGATCGAATCGATCCGGTTCCCGGAACACGGCGGGATCCCGGTTCACCGCGCCGATCAGCGGCAGACACCGGGCACCGGCGGGAATCGTGACCCCGCCGACCGACACCGCCCGACGGGTCACCCGCAGCCAGCCGTCGATCGCCGGGCCGTGGCGCAGCGTCTCCTCGACGAACCCCGGCAGGCGTTCCGGTGCGGCGGCGAGCCACCCCCAGCGCCCGGCACGGACAACGCCGCGTCCAGCGCATGGGCGAGCCGGGACCAGGTCCACCGCCTCCCCCGCGCCGCCGCGCCAGTCCGGTCACCAGCTCGTCGACACGACGCCACGCCGAGCGCCGCCGACGTGGACCATCGAGGACTCTCACGACGCGCCGGGGCGACGCGCGGCCAAGGCGCCGGTGTCCACGACCACGTCGGTCTCCCCGGTGTCGGCGGCGACACACGAGGGAAGCATGTCAGAACAGACAAATGACACAAGAAGTGCATCACGGGAGTCCGGTCGGGGACGCTCGGTGGCCGCCGGGCCCCTCGGTCGACCCCCGCCGGCCGATCGCGAACCAGCCGGTCACCCGGCTTCCACATTCCGGGGGTGCACGACACCCTGCACCGGCCAGCGACGCGGAGTCAGCTGGTCGACCGGAGCCGCCCGCCCGGATCGTCGGCACGCATCGCCGCCACGAGGTCCTCTCGCGCCCGGGCAACCCGGGACCGGATGGTGCCGACCGGACAGGCGCACACCTGCGCCGCCTCGGCGTAGCTCAGGCCGGCCACCTGGGTGGCGACGAACGCCTCACGGCGGTCCCGGGGCAGTGCCTCCAGCAGCCGGACCAACTCGACCGTGCCGGCGAAGCCGGTGGCGTCGCGGGCCAGCTCGGCGTCGGCCGCGAGCTGCCAGTCCGGCAACGCCGCCAGCCGGGGCCGGCGCATGGCGAGCCGGACGTGGTCGGCGCAGACCCGCCGCGCGATGGCCAGCAGCCACGTCGACGCCTTCGACCGGCCGGCGAAGCGAGGCAGGGCACGCATCGCCCGCAGGTACGTCTCCTGGGTCAGATCCTCCGCCTCTGTCGGGTCGACCAGGTGGGAGACGAACCGGTACACGTCGTGCTGGGTGGCCCTGATGAAGGCCGCCGCCGCCGAGCGGTCCCCGGCCTTGGCGGCAAGCGCCCAGCGCGTGATGTCGTCGCCGTCGGCGGCGGAGGAGGACATGCCTCCACGCTACCGGGACGCCGCGGCGGCGGGTACCCCGGCCCGGCATGGGCAACGGTCACCCCTACCTCGGAGGGAGGTCCCACCGCTACCCGGCCGGAACCACGTGGACCGCCGGTTCGACTATGACGGTGTGGGGTGCGAACGGTATCGAGAGGCACTGTCGGCACGTCTGGACGGCGAGGAGACGCCCGAGGAGCGGGTGGCGACCGACCGTCACCTGGCCGGATGCGTGGCGTGCCGTGCCTGGCTGGACAGCGCGGCGGCACTCAACCGACTCGCCCGGACCAGCCTGGTGACGGCACCGCCAGGGATCGACGAACGAGTTCTCGACGCCGCGCCCGGCCCTCGGACCGCCCGGTCCGGCCGGGTGCTCTGGGCCGCTCTCGGCGTCGTCGGCGTCGCCCAGTTCGTCCTTGGCGCGGCCCAGATCGCCGGAATCGGCACGGCCGGACATCCACACGGACTGCAGGCGGTGTTCGGTGGCGGTCCGGACCACCTGTGGCACGAGTCGGCGGCGTGGAACGTCGCGCTCGGCGCCGGCTTCGCCTGGATCGCGCTGCGCCGGACCCGTCCCCAGGGCCTGCTGCCGACCCTCACCGCTTTCGTCGCCGTCCTCACCCTGCTCTCCACCAGCGATGTGATCATGGGACGGGTCGACACCGGCCGGCTCCTCAGCCACGGATTCATCCTGGCCGGTTACCTGCTCGTCCTCGGGCTGTCGCGCCGGTACCACCACCCCGGGGAGCCGCCGGAGCGACACGGTCGCCGCCCGGGCTGGCGCGTCACGTTCGAGGAGGACAGCCGGCCG
>CALGAM010000173.1 GCA_937951935.1 uncultured Micromonospora sp.
TTCGGTGGCACCGCGAACAGGCGATGGATCTGCAGAGGTCGTTCGACCGTAGAGGAATCCGCAAGAAGGTACCGACCGAGTGGCCGCTTGAGACCGAACGGCGTGGATAGGGTCAGTCAGCCGCCCTCCCGTGCCCCCGGGTACGGAGCATCGCGCGAGAAATCCGGGCGCGCTCCCCACCGCGGGGTGGAGTTTTCAGCCCGATACCGGCATCCGTGAGAATCCGCAGGTCGAGTTCCCACTCGAACCGGCACCGCTCGCGCCACAGGCTGAAGGCGCCACTGATGTGCTCGTCGGCAAGCTCGGCGGTCATCCCGGTGACCTTCATCAGATGACTCCGAGCCTGCTCCGCCAAGCCTCTGACGGTCGCCAGGCCGAAATGGGTGACGGTGTGGCAGTCCGTACACAGGCAGATGAGGCGACCCAGTCGCTGGACCCGCGTCGACTCGTCGTACACCCAACGCTCGTGCGCCTCCAGCCGGCGTCCCCGTGCGGGATCCGCCGCGGCACCACACACCTCGCACCGTCCGCCGGCCCGTCGCACGACCATCCGACGCAGTCGCTCCCAGTCCCTCTCGGCGACGCAGGAGCGAACGTTGGTGAACCAACACGTGCTCGGCACCAGATCGACGAACAGGCCCTCGCCGAGGCCACGGTCCTCGCCGGGCAGGACATCCGGGAGATCCGGCGCCGCGGACCAGCGCGCCAGCTCCTCCATGCCCTCCCGGGGCGCGTACCAGCGACGCGCCGTTGGATCCCACCGCGCGCCGGCCCACCGCGCCTCGTCCTTCTCCGAAAACGGCACGTCCAGCCAGATCCGCGTCACCGTCTCCACCACCGACTCACCGTGCTCCGGTCGTCACGACCGCACCGTTCGGCCCGCCACGGGGTCTGACGAACACCGGCGCCCGCGACGGCGACCTCACCGAACGACGTAGTCGAACTGCTCCAGGCGCTGCCGGGCGACCTCCAGCTCCTCGTCGGTGAAGAGCCACCCGAACTCCGGCCGGGTCACCAGCGCCTCCACCGTCAGGTCGAGCCGTCCCCGCTCCCACAGCGCCACGAAGCCGTCGGAGATGACCGGGCTGGCCAGCAGCCGCTTCGCCGTCGCGATGCTGCCGTGCTCGGCGAGCATGCTCCGGAAGTACGTGGCCTTGTAGCCGGCCTCCCGGAGCGCGTCGTCGTACAGCCTGCGCATCGCACGGTCGAAGTCGGCACCGGTGGCCCGTCCCGGCGGGATCGGCGCGCCGGCCCCGGCCGGCGCCGGCGCCTCCCCGTCGGTCGCCGGCTCCACCGGGGTGGGCCCGTCCGCCTCGACCGGCCCGGCCGCCTGCTCGTTGCGGCGGGCGACGTAGCCACGCAGGGCGTCGACCGAGGTGAAGACCTCGTAGCCCAGCTCCTCCATGCGGGCCAGCTCGGGGTTGACGTCCAGCTCCAGGACGACCGGGTTGCCCTGGCCGGGCTGCAGGCCGTCCGGCCAGTACGCCTCGGCGACCCCGAGCACCCGCCCGGTGGCCGGGTCGGCGATCTCGGCGTCCAGCGCCGGCTGGGCGCACCCGGCCGCGACCAGC
>CALGAM010000174.1 GCA_937951935.1 uncultured Micromonospora sp.
ACGTGGTGGAACACGTACGGCGTCGATGGCCTGATCTGAGAGCCGGGACACCCCGAACGTGACGCCCCGGGCTCAGCCGGGTCCGGTGCCCCACGACACGGGAGAACCACCGGCAGGGGAGCTTTCGCATGTGGCTCCGCGGGCGTCCCTGCTGCCGCACCACCGGTCGAGGGCCGCGGTGGCGGGGTGGAGCGGCCCGCCTGACGCCCTCCGGGACGGGCCGCCCCCTCACGACCCACGCAAGGAAGGGCTCTGCGGTTCGTCCCCCCGACCACCGCCGACGGTCTCGACACCCGGCGCGCGGGAGCTACCGCGGTTCCGGCCGGTCGCTCGACCGGTCCGGTGCGGGCGGGCCGGGAAGCCGCTGCGGGGCGGTGAACCGGTCGAGCACCAGCAGCTCGGTCCCGGGTTCCAGCTCCGCGAGCAGGCGCCGCTGGGCGCTGCGGGTGATCCGGATGCAGCCGTTGCTGTTGCTGCGGCCGAGGTCGGCGTCGCGGTACCAGGCGTGCAGTCCGATGTGCGCGCCACGCAGGCCGGTCGGGAGGGCGTCCGGGTCCTCCGGTACGGCGCCGAGGGCGAAGACCTCGGTGTCCGCGTACACCCGGCTGGGCGGGGCGGAACGGCCGAGGACGAAGGTACGGCCGAGCGGGGTCGGGGTGCTCCGGGTGCCGACGCTGACCGGCCAGGAGGCGACGCGCCGGTCGTCCCGGTACCAGTGCAGCCGACGGGCGACCCGGTCGACGACGACCAGGTCCCGCAGGACCACGGTGGTCCACGGTCCGGGCGGCACCCAGCCGATGGTGCGGTTCGCCGACGGTAGGAGAACGGCGACCCAGCCGGAGCGGCGGTCGACGACCGGCACCGTCACCTCGACACCGCTGATCGTCGGGGTGAGGTAGGCGCGGGGGTGGCCGCCGGGGGCGTCGTACACGGCGACCCGTCGGACCGGCCGCAGACCCTCGCCGAGCCGGACGGTCGACATCGGATCGGGATCCCGGGGGAATCCGCCCGGCGCGGGCCGGTAGTCGATCACCGGCAGGGTGTCCGGGGGCCGGGGAACCGGGATCGGTGTCGGAGGAACGGGCGGGGACGCGGTGGCGGCGCCCGGGCGCGGGGCGGGATCGCCGCCGGCGCCCGACGGGGACGCGTCGGCGGTCCGGCGGGGATCGGGTACGTCACCGGCCAGCAGGGCGGCGACGAGCAGGCCGGCGAGGGTCCCGGCGGCGACACGACGGTGCGCCCGGGCCCGGCCAGACAGCGGCGGAGTGCACCGGGCAACGGTCATTCGAACACTCTATGTATTCATCCGACCCGGTTTGGTGAAATGTCCCGTGTGTCGCCCTCTGTGACCCGTACCCCGACACGTGCCTACCCACCCGGCGGGGCGGGCCGCCGCGCCGGCACACCAGCGGACTCGGCGAGCCTCTTCGTCTCCCACAGGGCGGACCGGACCGCCGTCCGCCGGCTCTCGCCGGCCAGCCACTCCGACAGCGCGGCCAGCACGGCCGGCTCGCGGTCGCGGACCCGGACCACCAGCTCGGTGCGCCGTCCCCCGCACGCGGGTCGCAGCGCGACCGCCACCCCGGGCCCGAGGCTCGCCAGCGGTGCGGGAAGGCGGCCGTCCGGCGCCAGCTCGTCGGGGGGCCGGTCGACGACCACCGCGTACGCCGTCGACCGGGGCCAGCGCAACGCCACCGCGCCCGCCACGACCGCCGCCGCGACGACACCCCCGGCAAGCCACGTCCTACCCGGCTCCCGCCACACCCGGCGTCCCACCCCCGATCCCTGTCGCCCGCGTCCGGCGCCGACCCACCCCCCGACCCCGTCCGCCTCGTCGGGTCGCCATGGTCCGGCCGTGGCGGGTGAACCGGACTCGTCCGCAAGGGGTGAACCGCGTCGGGCGGGGTAACCGGCGCCGGGTCACGGTCCGGCGGACACGCCGGAGGGGAGGAGGACGCCGGTGTCGAGGGAGCCCCTGCTCCGCGCGAAGCTCGCCGCCACACCCCGGTCCGGGACGGTCGTACTGCCCCGGCCCCGGCTGTTCCGGCAGCTCGACGCCGGGACCGCCGGGCCGCTGACGGTGGTCTCGGCCGCCGCGGGCTGGGGCAAGACGGTGCTGCTGAGTTCGTGGTACGAGGCGCGCCGCGCGGAGCGCCGAGGGCAGGCCCGGGCCCCGCTGGGGTGGCTGTCCGTCGGGCCGGGCGACGGGCGACGGCTGTGGGAGTATCTCGCCGCCGCGCTGCGTACCGCCGTGGCCGCGCCCGGACCGGACACCGGGGACGGCGATCCGGCCAGCGGGGACGACGACCCCGCCTCCCTCGCCGAGAGGATCGCCGCACATCCCGAACCGGTCACGCTGATCCTGGACGACCTGCACCAGGCCGAGGGTCCCGAGGTCGCCGACGGGCTGGAGTTCCTGCTGCGGCACGCGGCGGGACGGTTGCGACTGGTGGTCTCCGGCCGGACCGACCCCGGACTCGCCCTGCACCGCTGGCGGCTCAGCGGGGAGCTGACCGAGATCCGCGCCGCCGACCTGGCGTTCCGCCCCGACGAGCTGGCCGAGCTCTTCACCGCGTACGGCCTGCCGCTGTCGCCCGACGACGGGCGACGCCTGCTGAGCCGTACCGAGGGCTGGGCGGCGGGCCTGCGTCTGGCCGCGCTCGCGCTCACGGGCCACCCCGACGCGGCCCGCTGCGTGGACGAGTTCACCGGTGAGCACCCGGCGGTCGCCGACTACCTGGCCGAGGAGCTGCTGGCCGGGCTCGCCGCCGAGACCCGCGAGGCGCTGTGCCGGGTCGGTGTCGCGGCGGCCTTCTCCGCCGACCTGGTCGACACCGTCACCGGCCGGAACGACGGCGACCGCCTGGTCGCCGAGCTCGACCGGCACGGCGGGTTCGTGATCCCGCTCGGGGGACGGCCACCGGCGTACCGGCTGCACCCGCTGCTCGGCGACGTGCTCCGGGCGGAGGTGGCCCGCCGTCCCGCCGACCAGCGCGCCGAGCTGCACCGCCGGACGGCGCGCTGGTGCGCCGCCCGCGACCTGCCCGGCGAGGCGCTCCGGCACGCGCTCGCCGGGGCGGACTGGGCATCCGCCGCGGCGATCCTGCTCCGGCACTGGCCGGACCTGATCCCGTACGGCCAGGGTGGGCCGTCCCGGTCGACGCCGCCGCCACCCCCGCCGGAGGTGCTCCGGGCCGACCCGGAACTCGCGCTGGCCTGCGCGGCAGACCGACTGGACGCCCAGGATCCGGTCTCGGCGAACGGATACCTGGATCTGGCCGCCGACCTGACCGGCGCACGCGACGACGACACCCACCGCTACCGGCTGCGGCGTATCGGCGCCGCGCTGCGGCTCGCCGTCGCCCAGGCGACCGGTGACACCGCGGTGGTCGAGGCCGACACCGCCCGGCTGCTGGCGCCGGACCTCGACACCGTCGGTTCGGTCGACGCCGACCGGATCGACGTCGACGCCGTCGACGTGGCCGGACTCGACCCGGAGCGTCTCGCGGTGGACCGGGCCGAGCGGGCCGTCGCCCGACTGCTGTGGGCCGCGATGCGGCTCGGCGGGGGTGACCTCGGGGCGGAGACGGTTCTCGTCGACGGGTTGGCGGATGCGCGGGCGGCGGAACTCACCCGGGCCGCCCGACTCGGTGAGGGCCGGCTGGCCCTGATCCGGGCCCTCCGGGGCCGGTTGCGGGACGCGGACCAGGCGGCTCGGGCGGCGCTCGGCTACGGCGTGCCGGTCCGGCCGGCCGACGGCGTGCACGCCCACCTCGCCCAGGCGCTGGTCGCCCTGCACCGGGACCACACCGACGAGGCCGAGGCCAGCCTGTCGCTCGCCGCCCGCGCCGCCGAGCACGTCGCCGAGCCGCTGGTCGTCGTCCTGCTGGGACTGGTCCAGGCGCACCTGCTGCGGGACCGGGGCGACCTGGCCGGCGCACACCGGGAGCTGGCCGCGGCCCGGCGACGGCTCGCCGACATCCACAACGGCCGACCGGGACACCACCGGGCCGGCGTCCCCGACGAGGAGGGCCCGTGGGAACCCTGGCTGCGGGTGGCCGAGGCCGAGCTGCGGACCGCGCACGGAGACGTCGAGTCGGCCCGGGAACTCCTCGGGCCGGTCGTCGGCGCGGACGACCCGCGGCCGGACCGGTCCGCGCCGGCGGCGGTCGCGCTCTCCCGGACGTACCTGCGCTCCGGTGACCCGTACGCGGCGTCGCGGGCCCTGCCGGACTGGGACGGACCGGAGGCATCCGACTGGCCGTTGCCGGTCCGACTCGACGCCGGCGTGCTCGACGCCGTGCTGGCCCGGCGTACGGGTGACCACCGCCGGGCGGCCCGGACGCTGGAACGGGTGCTGGAACTGGCCGAGCCGGACGGCTACCGCCGCGTCTTCACCCGGGCGGACCCGTCGGTGCGGGAGCTGCTCACCAGCCACCTCGACACGGGCACCCGGTACTGGCACCTGGTCAGCGACCTGGTCGCGGCCGGCGACGGCGCCGACGACCCGTCGGCGGCGGTGCCGCCGCTGGCGGAGCCGCTGACCGAGCGTGAGCTGACCGTGCTGCGGTACCTGCAGAGCATCCTGTCCAACGTGGAGATCGCCGCCGAGATGTCCCTGTCGGTCAACACCGTCAAGACCCACGTGCGCAACATCTACCGCAAGCTGGACGCGACCCGGCGGCGGGACGCGGTACGCCGGGCCCGCGAACTGCGCCTGCTGTGACGACCGGTCACCGGACGGTCAGCCCTCGGCCGCCCTGTCGATCGCGGCGACCAGGTCGGCGACGGTACACGGGCCGTCCAGCGGCAGGCCGTTGAGGAAGAACGTGGGTGTGCCGGTGACCCCGCTGCGGATCCCGCCGACGAGGTCGCGGTGGACGCCGGCGAGGTGGGCGTGCCGGCCGAGCTCCTCGCCGATCTCGTCCACGGGCAGCCCGAGCTGGTGCACACCGAGGGAGAGCTGCACCGGGTCGAGGTGGTCCTGGTGCTCGAAGAGCCAGTCGTGCATCTGCCAGAAGCCGCCCCGGGCCGCGGCGGCCTCGGCCACCTCCGCCGCGTCCTCGGCGTACGGGTGGACGGTGACCAGTGGGAAGTGTCGGAAGACCAGGCGTACGGTCTCCGGTCGCCGGCGTAGCGTCTCGCGGAGGACGCCGTGCGCGGCGCCGCAGTGTACGCACTGGTAGTCGCCGTACTGCACGAGGGTGACCGGCGCGTCCGCCGGGCCCGAGATGTGGTCGGCGTCGGTGACGGGGACCCGGAGGCGGCCGGCCGTGACCTTCAGGGGAGTGCGCACTCGTGCTCCTCGGGTGACCGACGCGAACCGCGCGGTGTGGGTGGTCGAGGGGTCGCACCGGTCGGGGTGAGCGCCCCTCTCCCGTGGCGGGTGAGCACCCGGACGGGGTCGCGGAGGCTCACAGCCGGACCGTGATGTGGTTGTCGACGGCGGTGACGCCCGGGGCGGACCAGGCGACCCGTTCCGCCTCCTCCCGCTCCAGCCACGAGCGCACGGTTCCGGTCAGCACGACCACCCCGTCGCGGATCTCGATGCGGATCCGCTCGGCGTCGGTCTCCACGCTGCGGACCAGTGCGTGCTGGAGGCGTTCGAAGATCTCCCCGGGCTCGGGCGTCTCGCGGGGACGGACCGTGAGGCCGTTGGTCACGCCGCGGATCCCGGACAACCGGCGAACCGCCTGCTCGGCGGCACGCCGCTGGTACTCCCACTCGACCTCGCCGCGCAGCACCACCCAGCCGTCGGCGACGGTCACGTCGAGGTCCTGCGCGGGAACGAAGGCGTCCCACTCCAGGGCGCGCGTGACGGTGGCGGCCAGTTCCGGGTCGGGCCGCTGGGCGGAGCCGGGCAGCCGTACCTCGATGTCGTTGGCGACCGCCCGCACCCGGCTCACCCGGTGCGCGGCGCGCTCGGCCGACCACTTCTTCGCGTAGTTGTCCACCCAGCCGCGCAGGGTCACCACACCCTCCTGCACGGTCACCCCGATCTCGTTGGGCTGGACCCGGGGTTCCCAGGCCAGTTCCGCGAGTACGTCGCGCTGGATCTCCTCGTCGCTGTGGCTCATCGTCCGGGTGGCCATGGGTCGTTCCTCCCGCGGTGCCCTCCGGGGCGGGACCGGACGACCCGGTTCCGCCCCGTCCGTTGCCGTGGGCGGTAGGCTCCGCCCTCGACCGTCGGGTCGACCCTGGCTCGCGTCCGGGTGAGGACTCCTCGCCCCGACCGGGTGAGCCGACCGCCGGTGCGGCGAGAGTGACAGGTCGGTCGGCATCAGGGATCATCGATGTCGATGTGGCGCGGGCACCGGACCCGGCCGGAGGGACGAGGGATGACGACGGAGCAGCAGGTGGCCGGAGCCGGCCCGGAGGTGGCCGGTCGGGAGGACGACGCGGGCCCGGGACGGTCCGGAACGCCGCGACCGCGCCGTGCGCACGGCCTCCCCCTCGCGCGTCGTCTGGCCAACCTCGCCCTCGCGCGCCGCGGGGACGGCCCGCCCGGCCCAGGCCCTGCCACCCGGGCCGTACGCGCCGCCGTCCGGCTGGGCCGGCACGAGTGGACGCTGGCCGTCCTCGGTGGGCTGCTCCTGGCGGTCGTCCTGACCTGGCCGACGCTGTGGGACATCACCCGGACGATCCCCCAGGACATCGGCGACCCGACCCTGCAGGCCTGGCAGATCGCGTGGGGCGGGTACGGCCTGCTGCACCAGCCGCTGCAGCTCTGGCACTCGAACACGTTCTACCCGGAGCCGTACACCTACGCCTACTCGGACACCCTGCTCGGCTACGCCCCGTTCGGCATGATCGGCGAGGGTCCGGTCGCCGCCGTCGTCCGTTACAACATCCTGTACGTCCTGGTACACGCGCTCGCCTTCATCGGCGCGTACGCCCTGAGCCGGCAGCTCGGGGCGGGGCGGATCGGGGCGGCGGTGGCCGGGGTCGCCTTCGCCTACGCCCCGTGGCGGCTGGCCCAGGCGGGGCACCTGCACGTCCTGTCGGTCGGTGGCATCGCCCTGTCCCTGGCCATGCTCGCCCGGGGGCACGGCTGGTCGCTGCGGTACGGCTACCGGCCGGAGCGGAGCCGGCCCGGCTGGGCGTTCGCCGGCTGGCTGGTGGCGGCCTGGCAGATCACCCTGGGCTTCGGGATCGGCCTGCCGTTCGGGTACGTCCTGGCGCTGATCTGCCTCGCCGCCGCGGGCTGCTACCTCTGGTCCTGGTGGCGGCGCGGGCGCCGTCCCGCCTTCGGCCGCCGCCTGTTCGTCGCCGACCTGGCCGGAGGTCTGATCTTCGCCGGTGTCACCCTCGTCATGGCGCTGCCGTACTTCGAGGTGGTGGCACGCCATCCGGCCGGGCGCCGGACGCTGGAGCAGATCGAGCAGTTCTCCCCACCGTGGCGCGGGTTCCTCATCGCGCCGCCGGAGAACTGGCTCTGGGGTGAGCGACACGCCGCGGCCCGGCAGGCCCTCTCCTTCGCCGGGGAGATGACGCTGCTGCCGGGGGTGGTGTTGATCGGGCTCGCCTTCGCCGGACTGTTCTACTCGGCCTGGCGGCTCCGGCACCGGGTTCTCCTCGCCGTCGGCGTGCTGGTCAGTGTGATCCTGGCCAGCGGTACGACGTTCGGCGGCGACGGCCACCCGGGGTACGCCACCCTGGTGCGGTACGCGCCCGGCTGGGACGCGATCCGGACTCCGGGCCGGCTCGTGCTCTGGACCACGCTGCTGCTCGGCGTCCTGGCGGCCGGGACGCTCACCGCGTTGACCCGGCAGCCGGAGCCGGCGCCGGCCGGTGACGCCACGCAGGCGCCGTCGGGGGAGGCCACGCGGACACCGTCGGGGGACGGCGCGCATCCACCGTCACCGTCGGGGGACGGGGTGGCGCCGGCACCGGAGGGGGAGCGGGTCCCGGATCCGGCGTCCGAGCCGGCGGCCGCGGGCGGGGACGGGCCGCCCGCGGTGGTGGCGCCGGGTGGGCTGGTGCTGCGTTCGGCGGTCTACCCGGGCCCGACGGAGGTCCCGGAGGAGCCACGGCGGGCGGGAAACAGCAGGGTGCTGGCCCGGCTGCTGGCGGCGATACCGCTCGCCCTGGTCGTCCTGGAGGGGGTCAACACCACCCCGCACGCCCCGGTCATCCCGCAGCCGGCCGCGTTGCGGGGTGTGGAGGGTCCGCTGCTGGTGCTGCCGGCGAGCGGCACCCTCGAGTACAGCGTGATGCTCTGGTCCACCGACGGCTTTCCGAAGATCGTCAACGGGCTGGCCTCCTTCATCCCCGAGTCCCAGGCCCGGACCCACGCGGTGACGGCCAGCTTCCCCGACCAGGCCAGCGTGAGCTACCTGCGGGAGCTCGGCGTGCGGACCGTGGTGGTGCTGCCGGAGTACCTGGCCGACACGCCGTGGCAGGGCGTGCTGGGCCGTCCGGTCGACGGGCTGGGCATAACCCGTGAGGAGGTCGGCGGTCACGTCGTGTTCCGCCTCGACTGACTTAGTTTAAGAGCACAACTATTGACAGTCGTGACGGCCCTGTGTGACCGTGTCGCACGAAGCCGTCGCGGGAGCCGAAGCGACGCCGCGGGAGCCGAAGGGCAGCTCCCTCTCCACCGCAGGTCTCCCACCCGCCCCGACGTGCGGCGGCGGCCGGCCGGGACCACCGGCACGGTCCGCCCCCGACCCGCCCGGGGCAGTCCTCACCTGCGGACGGTCATCCCCCGACCCGGCGACGCGGGTGACCGCGACACGCCGGGCGGCGCAGCTTCTCGACAGGGAGCCCTCACATGCGTAGAAGTCTCGCCAGCACGCTCACCGCCGTGCTGGTCGCCGGCGCGACAGCGGTGGTCGCCCAGGTCGCCGTCGGCCCGTCCGCCGCGCCGGCCTCGGCCGCCGCGTCGGAGCCGTACTCCTGGCGCAACGTCCGGATCGACGGTGGCGGCTTCGTCCCCGGCATCATCTTCAACCCCACCGAACGCAACCTGATCTACGCCCGGACCGACATCGGCGGCGCCTACCGGTGGGAGCAGTCCAGCCAGTCCTGGAAACCCCTGCTGGACTGGGTCGGCTGGGACCGGTGGGGCTGGAACGGCGTGCTCAGCATCGCCACCGACCCGGTGGAGACCAACCGGGTGTACGCGGCTGTCGGGATGTACACCAACGACTGGGACCCGAACAACGGCGCCATCCTGCGCTCGACGGACAGGGGGGACACCTGGCAGGCGTACGAGCTGCCGTTCAAGGTCGGCGGCAACATGCCGGGGCGCGGCCAGGGGGAGCGGCTCGCCGTCGACCCGAACCGCAACAGCATCCTCTACTTCGGCGCCGAGGGCGGCAACGGCCTGTGGCGCAGCACCGACCACGGCGTGACGTGGTCGAGGGTCGCCAACTTCCCGAACGCCGGCAACTACGCCCAGGATCCGAGCGACCCCAACGGCTACCTCAACCACAACCAGGGTGTCACCTGGGTCGTCTTCGACCCCGCCACCGGCACCCCCGGCAACGCCACCCAGACGATCTACGTCGGGGTCGCGGACAGGGACAACCCGGTCTACCGGAGCACCGACGGTGGGGTGAGCTGGGAGCGGATCCCCGGCCAGCCGACCGGCTACCTCGCGCACAAGGGCGTCGTCGACCCCGTCGGCGGATACCTCTACATCGCCACCAGCGACACCGGCGGCCCGTACGACGGCGGCAGGGGCGACGTCTGGAAGTTCCACCGGGCCACCGGCACCTGGACCCGGATCAGTCCCGTCCCCTCCACCAGCTCCGACGCCTACTTCGGATACAGCGGGTTGACCATCGACCGGCAGAACCCCAACACGATCATGGTGGCCACCCAGATCTCCTGGTGGCCGGACACGATCTTCTTCCGGAGCACCGACGGCGGTGCGACCTGGACCCGGGCCTGGGACTGGGCGGGCTATCCCAACCGGACCAAGCGCTACAGGATGGACATCAGCTCGGTGCCCTGGCTGACCTTCGGCACCAATCCCGCACCGCCCGAGGAGACCCCGAAACTCGGCTGGATGAACGAGTCGCTGGAGATCGACCCGTTCGACAGCAACCGGATGATGTACGGCACCGGTGCGACGATCTACGGCACCACCAACCTGCTGGACTGGGACCGCGGCGGCACGGTCACCATCCGGCCCATGGTGCGTGGGCTGGAGGAGACCGCGGTGCTCGACCTGGTCAGCCCGCCCAGCGGCGCCCCGCTGGTCAGCGCGCTCGGTGACGTGGGCGGCTTCCGACACACCGATCTGGACGCCGTGCCGGCGATGATGTTCACCCAGCCCACCTTCACCAGCACCACCAGCCTGGACTTCGCCGAGCGCAACCCGAGCGTCATGGTGCGGGCCGGCAACTTCACCGACGCCGACCGGCCGGGCGACAGCCACGTCGCGTTCTCCACCGACGGCGGGGCGAACTGGTTCCAGGGCACCGAGCCCGCCGGTGTCAACAACGGCGGCACGGTCGCCGCCGCGGCCGACGGCAGCCGGTTCGTCTGGGCGCCCGGCGACCCCGGCCAGCCGGTGGTCTACTCCGTCGGGTACGGCAACACCTGGACCCCCGCCAGCGGTATCCCGGCCAACGCCGTCGTCGAGTCCGACCGGGTGAACCCGATGCGGTTCTACGGGTTCTCCGGCGGCCGGTTCTACGTCAGCACCAACGGCGGGCAGAGCTTCACCGCCACCGCCGCGACCGGGCTGCCGACCAGCGGGGTCAGGTTCAAGGCCGTGCCGGGTGCCGAGGGTGACATCTGGCTGGCCGGCGACACCGGCCTCTACCGTTCGACCGACTCCGGGGCCAGCTTCACCAGGGTGTCGAACGTGACCTGGGCGGTCAACGTCGGGTTCGGCCGGGCGGCACCGGGGCAGACGTACCCGGCGGTCTTCACGGTTGCCACCGTCGACGGGGTGACCGGGGTCTACCGGTCGGACAACGCCGGCGCCGGCTGGGTCCGGATCAACGACGACCAGCACCAGTACGGCAACATGGGCGAGGCGCTGACCGGCGACCCGCGGGTGTACGGCCGGGTCTACCTGGGCACCAACGGCCGGGGCATCCTGGTGGCCGACCGACTCGGCGGGCCGGCCACGACCCCGCCGACCACCGCTCCCACCACGCGTCCCCCGACCACCCCGCCGGCCACCACACCCCCCACCACCCCGCCGACCGCCACGCCACCGACCACACCCCCGACCTCCGCTCCGGCGGGGGCGTGCACGGCGACGTACCAGGTGACCGGCTCGTGGCCGGGCGGCTTCCAGGCGGAGGTGACGGTCCAGAACACCGGCACCTCGGCGATCAGCGGCTGGACCGTCGGGTGGACGTTCGCCAACGGGCAGTCCGTCACGGCGCTCTGGGGTGGTACGCACACCCAGACCGGGGCGACGGTGACGGTGCGCAACGCCGAGTACAACGGCAACCTGGAGCCGGGCGCCTCCACCACGTTCGGCTTCCTCGGCAGTTGGACCGGCACGAACGCGGTGCCGTCGCCGGTCACCTGCACGCGAAGCTGACCACACCAACACCGGCGGTGTCGCCGGCCCCGGAGCTCGCGCCGGGGCCGGCCGGCCCGCCGCCGACTCGTGGTCGGGCGGACCGGCCCGCCGCCGGGTCGGCACGGTACGGGACGACCCGGGCCGGACCGGGCGGAACCGCCCGGTCCGGCCCTTCCTGACCGGTCCTGCCCCAGCCGTGGGTATGAGGTCGGTCACGGAGTGGATATGAGGTCGGTCACCGGGCGGACCCGGACGTGCCCGCCTCCGGCACCCGGCACGGCCCCCGGTGCAGGGCGAACGCCCGGTGAGCGAGGCGGAGCGGTCCTCGACACGGATCGTCGGTGGTGCCCCACCGGTCCGCCGGACGGCTACGCTCAGGATCGTGGTGGGACGCACGGACCTGAGAGGGCGCCGAAAATGTGGCGCGTTTTGCCCCGTTACCGGGTAGGTTTGTCGGCTCGTTGAACAGATTGCCCGGCCGGAAGGGTGGCGATCGGGGCCAGAAGAGGAATACTCTCGGTCGCGGCCCGCGTACTGATTAGGCGCCCGGACACGGGCGAGTGGAGGTGCTCGCGTGAGCCTGTCGATCGTCAAGTCGGTCCTGCCCGATGGAGTCGTGGAGATCGCCCCTCGCGGAGAAATCGACGTCGATACGGCGTACGAGGTCCGGGAGGCGATCGCCGAGGTCCTGGCCAAGGGGCAGCCGTCCAGGATCGAGCTCAACATGCGACTGGTCAGCTTCATCGACTCGGTCGGCATCAGCGCCCTGGTCGCCGGCTTCCAGACCGCGGAGGTCAGCGGCGTCAAGCTCGTGGTCACCCAGCCGAGCCGGTTCGTTCACCGGCAGCTGTGGGTCACCGGGCTCCTCGGGCTCTTCGGAGCACCGGAGCCCTACTTCGCGGGTTCCGCGTCGGCGCAGGAGGAGGTAAAGGTACCGGGCGCCTGAGCGCCGCGCCGGGACACGCCCGGACGCGTGTCCCGGCCCCGTCTCTCAGCCCACACCGTCCGGCCCCGCCCCGGGGCCGTCCAGATCGGACAGGTCCACGTCGGCCGCCTCGGTGATCGCCCGGATCGCCGTCACCGAGGCGTAGCCCTCGGCCAGCCAGGCCACGTCGGTACCGGGCTCGACACGCTGACCGGACTCCTCCAACGCGGTACGGACGAAGCCCTGACCGGCCTCCGCCACGGTCATCTGCACCTGACCGAAGCCGGCGAGCGTCCCCCGGCGGACCCCGCGTAGCCGGTCGTACGGCAGGTCAGGGCTGTTGACGTTCAGGACGGTCTCATGTGGTCCGGCGAGAAGCCGGGGCAGCAGGTCGAGCGCGACCCGGGCCGCGGTCGCCCAGTGCCGGCGTTCGTCCCGTTCCGGGTGTGACACCGCGACCGCCGCCCCGCCGCTGCCGGCGGTCGCCTCGTGCGCGGCGAGGACGTCGAGCGAGACGGCGATCCCGTGACACCCGTTCGCGGCGGCGGTGAAGGCCGCCCCGACCGTGCCGGAGTGGAGAACCGCCCGGCCGACGTTGGCGCCCCGGTTGATTCCGGACAGCACCACGGACGGCGCCGGGCCGAACGCCCCGTGCAGGGCGATCAGCGTGATCAGGGCCGGCGAGGCGGCGACCCCGTACGCCGGGATCCCGGGCAGGTCCTCGACGTGGTGCTCCTCGACGACCACCCGACCGTCAAGCTCGATTGCGCTCATCGCCGAGCTGGCGCCGCTGGCCTCCTCCCGCGGCGCGGCCACCACCACGTCGAGGCCGCGGGCCGCCGCCGCGCGGGCCAGGCAGCGCAGGCCCGGGGCGGCGATGCCGTCGTCGTTCGTGACCAGGACCCGGAGCGTCATGACGCGGTCGTCCGGTGGGCGAGCTCGTCCGGGGTCAGCCGGTCCTGCCGGCCCGTGCCGACCGGCGCCAGCCGTACCCGGTCGACCAGGCCGGTGATCGACTCCGGTCGGCCGGTGCCGTGACCGTGCCGGGTGACGTTCAGCGCCCCGGCCGCGGCGCCGGTACGGACGGCGAGCTCCAGGTCACCACCCCGGGCCAGCACCGAGGCGACCCCGGCGGTCATGGAGTCGCCGGCGCCGTGCGGGTCCGCCACCTGGAGCCGGGGCATGTCGATCTCGAAGATCTCGCCGTCGATCAACACCAGTGCCGGGTTCTCGGCCCGGCTGACCACCACCGACTCGGCGCCGTCGGCGTGCAGCGCCGACAGGACCCGGACGAGCTCCTCCTCGCTGTCGTCGGCCGCCCAGCCGTCCCGGACCAGCTCCTCGTGGCTGACCTTGAGAAAGTAGAGGCCGCTGTCGAGGACGGCGGCCAGATGCGGACCGGAGAGGTCGGCGACCACCCGGCTGCCGTTGCGGCCGAGGTCCGCGGCGAGGCGGCGGTAGATGTCCGGGGCCACCAGGGCCGGGTGTCCGGGGCCGCTGAGCACGCTGACCGGGCTGTGCAGGCCCTCGCCGAGCGCCAGGTTGTACAGCTCGTCCCGCTCGTGCCGGGTCAGCGCGTGCCCGGGTACGGAGGCGATCTCGACCCGGTCGCCGCTCCGGCTGTCGTGGACGTACCCGCCGCTGCTGGACTCCCGGTGGAGCACCCGTAGCTCGACCCCCTCGCCGGCCAACAGCGGTTCGAGGACCTGGCCGATCTCGCCGCCGAGCCCGGCGCAGAGCACCACCGGCGTGCCGAGGCACCTGATCATGCGGGCCTGCCAGACCCCCTGTCCCCCGGGGTGCAGGTGGATCTCGGGTTCGTCGGCGGTCTGGTCGATGGTGACGGTGAGCTGCGGAGCCGGGGCGAAGACCATGACATGTCCGCTCATGCCCGTACCTACCCTCTCCCGCGTACGGTCATGCGGACTGGCGGGTGTCGGGTGGTCCGTCACCGCGGCGGATGGCGCCGGGCGGGCGGCGGTGGGCGACGTGCGGTCGTCCCGTCCGGGGGTCCCGTCGCGGGCCCGCGCGCCGCGCGGGCCGGTCAGCCGCGTGGGGCGTACATGATGACCGCGACGCCGAGCAGGCAGATGGCGGCGCCGACCAGGTCGTACCGGTCCGGCCGGAACCGGTCCACCAGCACGGCCCAGCCGAGCGAGCCGGCGACGAAGACACCGCCGTACGCGGCGAGCACCCGGCCGAAGTGTGGATCCGGCTGGAACGCGGCGACGAAGCCGTACCCGGCGAGCGCGAGGACGCCCGCGGCCACGAAGAGCAGGCCCCGCTGCTCGCGTACGCCCTGCCAGACCAGCCAGGCACCGCCGATCTCGGCGACGGCGGCGAGGAGGAACAGCAGCAGGGAACGGGCCAGCGTCATGCCGGTCATTGTGCCGGGCGGGACGGGGCGGCCCGGCCCGGGCCGACGCCCCGGCGGAGTTCCGCGACGCCGACGGGATTGAATTTATAGATGTCAATCTCTAGGCTGGGTCCGGCCCTGAGACGTCGGCGGACCGCCGCGCCGGGGCGCCCGGTACGGGCTGGCCGGGCCACCGGCGGGGGCGGAGCCGCCGGATCGTGGGGGAGCCGACCACGCCGAGGGCGCCGGGCGGCCGAACCGTGTGTGCCGACCGTCACCCCAGTCGTCGCCTGCCGGGCGCCCGCCGCGCCCGGCCGCCCCGAGAGGAATCCCCATGAGGATCTGCGCACCGTACCGTCGCGCGTCCCTGGCCGCGGTCCTGGTGACCGCGATGGCCGCCGGCACCACCGCCGTTCTCGGCGGCCTGCCGCAGGCGAGCGCACGGGCCGCCGCCGGCTGCCTGGTCGACTACCAGGCGAACGAGTGGCCGGGCGGCTTCACCGCCACCATCCGGGTCACCGCGGGGGACACCCCGGTCAACGGTTGGACCGTCACCTGGACCTACGGTGGCGACCAGCGGATCACCAACGCCTGGAACGCCGAGGTCACCCAGTCCGGTGCGGCCGTCACCGCCCGAAACGCGGCGTGGAACGGCTCGTTGCCCGCCGGCGGCTCCACCGAGTTCGGCGTGCAGGGCACGTACTCCGTGAGCACGGGTGCGCCGACCGGGTTCACCCTGAACGGCGAACCGTGCAACGGCGCCGCACCGACCTCGCCGCCGGTCACCACCCCGCCCACCACCGTCCCGCCGACCACCCCGCCGGTGACACCGCCGACCACCCCGCCGGTGACCACGCCCCCGCCGGCCGGCTGCGACGGCGCGGTGCTCTGCGACGGCTTCGAGAACCAGACCGGATCCGTGCCGGCCGGTGACTGGACCGTGACCTATCCCGACTGTCAGGGGGCCGGCACCGCGTCGATCGACAGCTCGGTCGCACACCAGGGCAGCCGGTCGGTGCGGATCAACGGCGCCGCCGGTTACTGCAACCACGTCTTCGTCCGGGCGAACCGAGACCTGACCGGCCTCGGCGCGGTCCGGTACGGCCGTTTCTGGATCCGACACACCACCGCGCTGCCGACCGCGCACGTGACCTTCCTGGCCATGCGGGACAGCAACGACGGCAACCGCGACCTGCGGATGGGCGGCCAGAACGGCGCCCTGCAGTGGAACCGTGCCTCCGACGACGCCACCCTGCCGGAGCAGAGTCCGAACGGCGTCGCGCTCAGCCTGCCGCTGCCGGTGAACCGGTGGACCTGTGTCGAGTTCATGGTGGACGGTGCGCAGGGACGGTTGCAGACCTGGGTCGACGGTACGGCGGTGACCGGCCTGACCGCCGACGGCACCCCCACCCACGACATCGACGGACAGTGGTACAACCGGGCCAACTGGCGGCCGGACCTGACCGACCTGCGGTTCGGCTGGGAGAGCTACGGCGAGGGTGCCGACACCCTCTGGTTCGACGACGTCGCGCTGGGCACGACCCGGATCGGCTGCTGACCGGTCGCGACCCCGTCGCGGCGTCTCGGCCGGGTCGCGGCGACGTCGTGTCCCGGCCCGACGGGCCGGCGGTTGCGGCCCGGGTCGACGACCCGGGCCGGGGGCGACCGTGACGTCCTCCGGCACCGCCCAGGGGTGGCGGGCGGTGCCGGAGGACGTCCCCGTGGAGGGTGCGGTCAGTAGACCGACAGGTGCACGTGGTTGGTGTGGTCGCTCGACGGGTCCCCGTTGCCCCCGTTGTAGGCCTTCCAGCCCGTGCTGGGCAGCCAGATCTGCTTGAACCAGATCACGTACAGGACGCCGAGCCGGTCGGCGTTCTTCACGAAGAACGCCGCCAGGTTGTTCCCGTACGTCCGGTCCCCGCCGGTGGCGACCCCGCCGAACCCGTTCTTCTGGGCGGCGAAGTCGCAGGCACGGCCCTTCGGGTGCTCCCCGCTGCCGCCGCTGCGGAAGCAGGTGACGTACCGGGTGAAGCCGGCCGCCTTGGCCTGGTTGAGCGCGTGCAGGGTGCGCGGGGTGATGCAGCCGTCGGACGGGGTCGGGTCGTTGACGCTGCACGACTCGGGCGGCCAGGAGCCGTCGGGGTTGCGCGGCGCCGGCTTGGCCGTGGCGGCGTTGCCGCTCACCCCCGAGCTGGGGCCGCCGCTGTTCGCCGCGGCGAGTGCCCGTTCGGCCTGCCTCTTGCGGGTCTCCATCACCTCGACCTGCTTGCGCTGTTCGCGGATCTCACGGTCGAGGGCGGCCTTGGCCCGGGTCTCCGCGTCGAGGGCGGCGCGCAGCTCGCGCAACGCCCGGTTCTCGTTGGCGGCCACCCTGTCCAGGGCGGCGGCCCGGTCCAGCAGTCCGGCCGGGGAGCCGCTGTTCAACAGGGCAGAGACCTGGCCCAGCCGGCCGGTGCGGTACACCAGCCCGGCCATCTCGGCGATCTGGTCGCTGCGGGCCGCCACCTCGGCCCGCAGCCGGTTCAGTTCGTCGGCCAGCTCCTTCTGGCGCCTGAGCGAGCGGTCCAGTTTGGCCTTGGCGTCGACGTATCCCTTGCTGGCCGCCTCGAGCTTCTCACGAAGGTCGTCGGTGCCCCCCTCGTCGAGGTCGCCCGGGGCGTACCCGAGGGGAGCGGGAGCCGCGCTGGCGGGGGAGGCGGCGAGGCCCGCGACGACGCCCAGGCTGACGAGCGCGGCCAACACGGCGGCCAACCGGGCACGCGTGCCGCGGCCCGACCGCACCGCCGCCCGGCCGGAGGCCGGGCGTCTGGTTGTCGTGGTAGCAGCCAGATACGGCATGGCATGTCCTTCCGTCAGTCGCCGACCGGGTTAGCTGACGGGTTCGGGACGGAAGATCCCTACCGCTGACGCGGATTCACCCCAGGTACCTGGGTCCCCGGCTCGCGCGTGGCGATTAGGCGCCGGCCCGCCGGCCCGGCGGACGGTGCCGCCCGGCGGAGGCCGGGCCTGAGCCTACCGTCGTTCGGGGTCGAGGAACACGTGCCGTTGCCGTGCGAGTTGTCCTTGTCGCCCAGAAAAAGAAGGAAATAACCGGGCAAGGCAGGCCGGGTTCCGGAGGAAATTTAAGGTACTGCTAATTACTCGTGGTGAGGAGGCGGCGGGGATCGACGGCACGGGGGGTTCCGCCCCCCGCCGGACAGGCCGGCTACCAGTCGGTGGGACCGCAGGCGCCGGGCACCGTGCGGGGCTCGACCTGGAGGGTGGCGTGCGAGATGTCGAAGTCCTCACGCAGGGCCGAGTGCGCCGCCGCGAGCACGCTGGCCGGCTCCGCCCCGGTCTCCAGGGTGAGGTGCGCCGACGCGACCTCCATCCCCGAGGTGAGCGTCCAGACGTGCAGGTCGTGGACGTCGCAGACCCCCGGCAGGCCGGCCAGCCGGTCCCGCACCGCGGCCACGTCGAGATGCTCCGGGGCGGCCTGGACCAGGATGCGCACCGCCGTACGGCCGAGCCGCCAGGTCCGGGGCAGGATGAAGAGCCCGACCGCCAGCGCCACGGCCGGGTCGGCCCAGCGCCAGCCGGTGGTGGCGATCACCAGCGCGGCGACGATCACGCCGGCCGAGTTGAGCAGGTCCGCCAGGACCTCCAGGTAGGCGCCGCGCAGGGTGATGCTCTCCCCGGCGCCCGACCGGAGCAGACCGAAGGCGACGAGGTTCGCCACCAGGCCGAGCGTCGCCACCACGAGCATCGGACCCGCCGCCACCTCGGGTGGGTCACCGAACCGGCGTACCGCCTCGACCAGCACGTAGACCGCCACCCCGAACAGCAGCACCGCGTTGGCCAGCGCCGCCAGCACCTCCAGGCGGTAGAGCCCGAAGGTCCGCTGCGGATCGTGCGCCGCCCGCCGGGCCGCCGTGATCGCGGCCAGCGCCATCCCGATGCCGAGGACGTCGGTGAACATGTGCCCCGCGTCGGACAGCAGCGCCAGGGAGTCGGTGGCGAGCGCGGTGACCACCTCGACCACCATCAGCGTGGTGAGCAGCGCGAAGGCGCTCCACAGCCGGCCCCGGTGCCGCTCCGCGGCGCGCGCCAGCGTGCCGCCGTGGTCATGCCCTGCCCCCACGTCCCCACCTTTCCCGATCGGCCGGCCCGGTTCTGGCCCTGGGTCAAGAATCGCCAACCGGTGCCAGATTCCGCCGGCGGACAGGCTTGCGGAGTCCGACACCGGGATTCGTCGTACCACCTCCGCTGTCCGCGCGGGGAGCGGAGGACCGGGGCAACCGTGGGCGACCTCGCGGGTGGACGGGGACCCCGTTCCCGGGGATGGGCCTCACCCCCGGGAACGGAGATCACCCCTGGGGGTAGAAGAGGAACAGCGTGCAGCCGGTCGTGGTCTGGGGGACGTGTGAGGAACCGGCGGCGGCGTGGATGAAGGATCCGGCGGGATAGTCCCGCACGCCGTCGTTGAAGACGCCCGAGATCACGAAGACCTCCTCGGGGCCGGGTCCGTGGACGTCGACCCCCTGCCAGCGGGTGTTCGGGTCCATCTCCAGCACGTAGGCCTTCGCACCGTTGTCGCCCTGCCACAGGGGGCGTGCCCGGATGCCCGGGAAGAGCTCGTGGACCGGGGCGTCCTCGACGCTGGACCACACGTAGGCGGGCGTGTTCGCGTCCGTCGTCGTCATACCGGCAGCCTGGCAGCCGGCCCCGGGCACGGTCGAGTGTCAGGAAAGACATCGTGCGGTACTTTCCTGCCATGCACCGGGTGGTGGCACTGGTCCGCCCGCCGCAGTCGACCTTCGAGCTTGCCTGCGCGGCCCAGGTGTTCGGGATCGAGCGGCCGGGGCTTCCGACGAGGTACGCCTTCGGCGTGTGCACGGAGCACCCCGGCCCGGTCGCCACGTACGCCGGGTACGACATGCTCGTCACCGACGGGTTGGAGGCGCTCGACCGGGCCGACACCGTGATCATCCCGGGCTGGCTGCCCCCCACGGAGCCGCCCTCGCCGGCGGTCGTCCGGGCGCTGCGCCGCGCGCACGCGCGTGGCGCGCGGCTGGCCAGCATCTGCTCCGGCGCCTTCGCGCTGGCACACACCGGCCTGCTCGACGGACGGGAGGCGACCACCCACTGGCGGCTGGCGGACGCGCTCGCCGCGCGTTTCCCGGCCATCCGGGTCAATCCAGACGTGCTGTACGTGGACCACGGGGACGTCGCCACCAGTGCGGGCGCCGGAGCCGGCTTCGACCTGTGCCTGCAGCTGGTCCGCAACGACCAGGGCGCGCGGTACGCCGCGTACATCGCGCGGACCATGGTGATGCCGCCCCACCGGGAGGGCGGGCAGCTGCAGTACGCGGCGCCACCGCACCCCGCGCAGATCGACGCCACGCTGGCACCGCTGCTGGACTGGGTCACCGGCAGGCTCGGCGAACCGGTGACCGTCGCGCACATGGCCGCGTACGCGGGCGTGTCCATGCGCACCCTCGCCCGACGGTTCGCCGAACAGCTCGGCACCAGCCCGGGGCGGTGGCTGCTCGCCCAGCGGATCGCCGCCGCCCGGGACCTCCTGGAGTCCACCGACCTCCCGCTGGACGTCGTCGCCCGCCGCGTCGGCCTCTCCTCGGCCACCAACCTCCGCCGGCGCTTCCTCCGCGCCCTGGGCACGACGCCGGGAGCCTACCGCCGGGCGTTCCGGGCCGCGCCACGACGACAGTCTCCGTCTTCCGACGCACCGACGTCCGCCGACGTGCCGCCTCCCGACGCCACACCCGCGGCACCGTCCGGTGCCCCGGCCCGGCCGGCCGTCGTCGGCCCCACCGGCGCGCGGCCGGCCGGCGACACCGCCGGTCAGACGGCCGGCTCGATGGTGACGAGTCGCTGGGTGGCGCGGGAGAGCGCGACGTAGAGCGTGCGTACCCCGGCCGGCGAGTCGGCCCGGATCTCGCCCGGCCCGACCAGCACCACGCCGTCGTACTCCATGCCCTTGGCCTGGAGGCAGTCCACCACGGCGAGCCGCGGGTCGGCCTCGTCGGACAGCCACCGCGCGACCTCGGCGCGACGCGGCACCGGCGTGATCACCCCGACCGTCCCCTCCACCTCGGCCAGCACCTTCGCCGTCGCCTCCCGCACCGCGTCCGGCAGCTCGGCGGCCGGCACGGTCAGCGCCACCGGTTCGACCCCGGTCTGGCGGACCGCGACCGGCAGCGGCAGGTCGGGGGAGACCTCGCGGATCACCCGGGCCGCCGCCGCGAAGATCTCCGCCGAGTTGCGGTAGTTGGTGGTGAGGGTGTACTCGTGCCGGGGCAGCCGGCCCAGCGCCTCGTCCCGGGCCCGCGCCAGCTCGGCCGGGTCACCCGTCCAGGCGGACTGGGCCGGGTCGCCGACGATCGTCCAGGAGGCGAGCCGGCCCCGGCGGCCCAGCATCCGCCACTGCATCGGCGAGACGTCCTGGGCCTCGTCGACCACCACGTGCGCGTAGTCCCGGTAGTCGGCGGGGCGTTCGGCGTCGCGCGCGGCCCGGGCGGCGGCCCGCTGCCGGTCGGCGTACGTCGTCACCTCGCGGACCCCGCCCGCGACCAGGTACGGGTCCCGGTGCGCCCGGGGCGGTCGGGGCGGCCGTCCGAGCAGCTCGTCCAGCTCGTCCAGCAGCGCCACGTCGGCGACCGTCGGGCCGTCGACCGGCAGGCTCTGGTACGCCTCGGCCAGCAGTCGGATCTCGGCCTCCGACAGGATCCCGCGGGCGTACCGGCGCAGCCGCTCCGGCTGGGCCAGCCAGCGCAACACGTGGATCGGGTGCAGCCGGGGCCACCAGGCGCGCAGGAAGTCCCGGAACTCGGGGCGCTCGGCGAGCTCGTCCTCGAAGGTCGCCTGTTCCGGCAGGCGGGCGATCTGCAGGTGGCGCGCCTGTGCCCAGAGCGCCTCGAAGATGCCGTCGAAGCCGGCCCGGCGTACCTCGTTGCGCCGGGCGCCGGGCGGCAGCGCCCGCAGCCGGATCTGTTCCAGCTCCCGCGCGGTGAGCCGGAGCAGCTCGCCCCGGTAGAGCAGCCGCAGCTCCCGGGGCGCGTCCGGGACCTGGTCCCGGACCGCCCGCTGCAGCACCTGGCACATCCGCAGCGAACCCTTGATCGCGGCGACCGGCGCCGGATCGGTCCGGGTCGCGGTCACCCCCTCGAACAGGGAGCCGAGCGAGTGCAGCGTGGCGGCGTTCTCGCCGAGCGCGGGGAGGACCGAGGCGATGTAGTCGACGAAGACGGCGGAGGGGCCGACCACCAGGACCCCGCCACCGGCGAACCGGTTGCGGTCGGAGTAGAGCAGGTACGCGGCCCGGTGCAGGGCGACGGCGGTCTTGCCGGTCCCCGGCCCGCCGGAGACGATCGTGACGCCCGAGGCGGGGGAGCGGATCGCCTCGTCCTGCTCCCGCTGGATGGTGGCCACGATGTCGCGCATGCCGTGGCCGGTGCTCCGGGTGAGGGCGGCCAGCAGCGCGCCGTCGCCGACCACCCGCATCCCCGGCGGGGCCGCCGCCGGATCGAGCAGGTCGTCCTCGATCCGGGTCACCCGCTCGCCGCGTGTCGAGATCATCCGACGGCGTACGACGCCGCGTGGGTCCGTCGGGGTCGCCTGGTAGAAGGCGGCGGCGGCCGGGGCCCGCCAGTCGATCACGAGCGGTTCGGCGTGCTCGCCGCGGACGCCGAGCCGGCCGATGTGCAACACCTGCCCGGTCCGCAGGTCGAGGCGGCCGAAGACCAGCCCCTCGTGCTCGGCGTCGAGGGTCTGGCGCAGGCGGGCCGCGTGGTAGACCATCGCGTCCCGCTCGACCAGCGCACCGAGGTTGCCGACCCGGGCGATCTGGTAGCCCTCCTGCTCGGCACGGGCGGCGAGGCGGCGCAACTGCGCCAGGCGGGCGTACACCCGGTCGAGGTGGCGCTGCTCGGCCTCGATCTCCTGCCGCAGCGTGGTCTGGTCCGTCACCTTCCGCTCCCGGGAGATCAGTTCTGGGCATGGCGCCGGTCCCGGAGCCGCCGGATCCGACACCCCGCCGGCCGCGCGCATGCCAGCTTGCGAGGGTACGCCCCGGCGACACCCGGGTGCTTCCCCCCTCAGGGGCACGCACCCCGAAAGGTGCCCTCCCGACCGGGTGGCCGCTGCCGTAGCACGGCGGTGACGTCGCCCGTCGCGCCGGGGCTGGGTACGTCGTCCCCGGTCACCGGCGTCGCCGCCGCCGGCGCGGCGGACGTGCCGGTTGTCGAGACGGTGCCGGCGGTGCGCGCGACGGCCCGACCGGCCACCGCGCGGAGGGCGGCGGTGACCTCGTCGGGGCGCTCCAGGGTCAGCATGTGCCCGGCACCCGGACAGACGGTCAGCGTGATCGAGGGCAACGCCTCGACGATCGAGAGCGCGCAGGGCGGCGGGGTGAGCCGGTCCCGGTCGCCGACGAGAATCGCCGCCGGCACGTCGGCCAGTGTGGCGAGGGTCTCCAGCCGCTGCTGCGCCCCGATGGAGGGCCGGAACCCGCCGATCGCGACCAGCGTGGCGCGGGCCACGGCGGCGGCGGTCAGCCGGAGGTCGGCCGGCCGGCAGACGGTGCCGAAGAGCAGCCAGCGCAGCGTCGGCTGGAGCACGTGCAGCAGCGGGCGTGGCGGGCGCAGGCCGCCACACCGGGCCAGCAGCCCGGCGCCGGTGGTCTCGGCGACCCGGATCATCCGGGCGAGCTGCGGCGACACGCCGTAGTGGGTGTGCGCGTGCCCCTCCGCGGTGGTGGAGACGAGGACCAGGCCGGCGACGCGGCGGGCGAAGTCGTCAGGGTGCCGGTGGGCGTACTCGAGGATGGTCATCCCGCCCATCGAGTGCCCGCCGAGCACCACCGGCCCGTGCGGGGCGACCTGGGCGAGCACCTCGGCGAGGTCGTCGCCGAGGCGGGCGAGGGTGGCGGAGCGGAGCGTGGCCGGCCCGGACCTGCCGTGGCCCCGGGCGTCGTAGGTGACGACCTGCAGCGGGGGGTCGGAGGCCGCCCGCAGCGCCGCCACCTGGCGGTGCCAGATCCGTCCGTCGAGGGTCCAGCCGTGCAGGAGGACGACGGTGAGCGGCGCGTCGGCGGGACCGGACCGTGCGCCGTGCAGCCGTACGCCGTCGGTGAGGGACAGGACGATGGGTTCGGGCATGGCCACCTCCGCGTCGAGCCCCGGGGCGCCGACGATCGCCACCGGCGTGCGGGCTACCCGCTCCGGATGGTCGGTGAACCCGTCGGTGAGGCCGCGAGCCGGTCGCCCGCGGGCCCGCGGCACCGGTCCGGCCGGCACGGGACGGATGCGAAACGCCCCCGGCCACCGGTGCCGGGGGCGTTTCGCGGCACGGCTGTCAGGCCTCGAAGACGCCGGCCTCGACGAGCCGCTTCTCACAGGTGTCCCAGCCGTCGCCCGGGTGGGCGGCGGCGAGGCTGTTCAGCTCGGCACGGATCTTGGGGCCGTGCCCGGCGCTGGCCAGCGCCCGGATCTCCTCGACGAACGCCTCGGAGTCGGTCCGCAGGTGCGAGGTCTTGCCGCTGACCAGGTTCCGCACGTAGGCGTGCTTCCCGCCGTTGAGCGGGATCAGGTACTTGAACTCGCCGAGGACGCTGAGTCCGGTGCTCTGGGATCCTGCCTGGCCGGCCCGGACGGATGCGCGCGCGGTCTTGGAGGTGTTGCTCGCCACGGAGGTACTCCTTGCATGACGTACGGGAGGACGGGAAGTCCGAGGGGACGGTCGGCGGGCGTGCCGCCGGATGTGTAGCTACTTCCGCCCGGCCGGTGCCGAACTTCGGAGGCATACGCCGCCGGCGGAATTC
This sequence comes from uncultured Micromonospora sp., assembly GCA_937951935.1. GTDB lineage: Bacteria > Actinomycetota > Actinomycetes > Mycobacteriales > Micromonosporaceae > Plantactinospora. The sequence continues at coordinate 24,593 of CALGAM010000174.1, forward strand.
TACACAACAGCGCCATGGCCAATCGGCCAACCGCTGCTGACCATGGGGAACCAACCACCGGTGGCGGTACGGCTATTCCCCGGGGGAAGTTTCCCGAATCCCTGGCGTACCATCCGTCACAACGGTAATCATGTGTTTCAGCATCGCTCGGTGATGCGAGGTCGTAGGGGAAGACGCACCTCGCTCTCCGGGAGGTCACCGTGCCAACGCGTGGCGTCGTATACGTCCACTCGACCCCACTCGCCCTGTGCCAGCACGTCGAGTGGGCGATCGCGCGCGTCCTCACCGCGCCGGTCACCCTGCACTGGACGGTCCAGCCGGTCGATCCGGGCGCCCGTCGGGCGGAGTGTGGGTGGTCCGGCCGGCCGGGAACCGGCGCGGAACTGGCGGCTGCGCTCAGACAGTGGCCCATGATCCGGTTCGAGATCACCGAGGAGCCGAGTCCCGGGGTCGACGGCGAGCGGTTCATGTACGTCCCCGGGCGCGGGCTCTTCCGGGCCACCACCGGGGCGGCCGGCGACATCCAGATCGGCGAGGACCGGCTCCGGTCGATCATGGCATCGGCCCGGGGGCCGGAGGCACTCGCCCACGCGCTGGAGAGGGCGATGGGGACGGCCTGGGACGCCGAACTCGAGCCGTACCGCTACGCCGGGGACGGGGCGCCGGTCACGCTGCTGACCCAGGTCGGCTGAGCCGGGTGCCCGGGCCCGGGCGGGTCGGTTGCGCCGGAGACAGCCGACGCCGGGCCGAAGCGACCGAGTGCCTCCGCGCGCCGCCCCGCCGTGGCGCGCCGGACCTCGACGGTGCCCGCCACGCCCGCTGGTGGGGTCGGTGATGCCAGCGGGACCGGTGGTGCGCCCGAGGTGTCCCCGAACGCCCGGTCGAGTTGCCCGGCTCGTGGTGACCTGATGGGATAGCGGGCGTGCCGAAACCCCTCCGACACACCCCCCTCGTCCTGGCCACCGTCACCGCCCTGCTCGTCTCCGGATGCGCCGGTACCCACGACCAGGCTGGTTCCGGTCCGTCACCCTCGGTGAGCGGATCGGCGACCCCGGACGACCCGGCGGCCCGCGCCGCCGAGCTGGTCGCCCGGCTGAGCGACGAGGACCTCGTCGGCCAGGTGCTGATGCCGTACGCGTACGGCGACTCGGCGACCCGGGTCTCGGCCGGGTCGGCGGCCGGCAACCGGCAGCTGGCCGGCGTGGAGACCCCGGCCGAGATGATCACCAGGTACCGGCTGGGCGGGCTGATCCTGGTCGGCTTCTCCGCCGATGACCCGACCGGCGCCAGCCAGCCCACCACGAACGTCGACAGCCCGGCGCAGGTGCGGGAACTCACCCGCGGACTCCAGGAGGCGAACCGCCAGCTGCCGGCCGGTGCGGCGCCGCTGCTGATCGGCATCGACCAGGAGTTCGGCGTCGTCACCCGGATCTCCGAGGGAGTGACCAACCTGCCCAGCGCGATGGCCCTCGGCGCGGCCGGCGAGCCGGCCCTCACCGAGGCCGCCTGGCGGGCCGCCGGCACCGAGCTCGCCGCGCTCGGGGTGAACGTCGACTTCGCTCCGAGCGCCGACGTGCTCGGCGCGAACAGCACCGTGATCGGCTCCCGGTCGTACGGGTCCGACCCGAGGGCCGCGGCGGCCCAGGTCGGCGCGGCGGTGCGCGGACTGCAGAGCGCCGGGGTGGCGGCCACCCTGAAGCACTTCCCGGGTCACGGCCAGACCGCCGCCGACTCGCACAAGGGCCTACCGGTGGTGACCCAGGACCGCGGGAAGCTGGAGCGCGACGCCCTGCCACCGTTCGCCGCCGGCATCGACGCCGGGGCCTGGATGGTGATGAGCGGCCACCTCGACGTGCGGGCGATCGACCCGGAGGTGCCGGCGACGTTCTCCCGCAAGATCCTCACCGACGTGCTGCGCGACCAGCTCGGGTTCACCGGGGTCCTGGTGACGGACGCCATGAACATGGCCGCGGTCACCGACCAGCCGACCGGTGCGGCCGCGGTCCGGGCCCTCAACGCCGGCAACGACCTGGTGTTGATGCCGCCGAACGTGACCGAGGCGTACGACGGGCTGCTGGCCGCCCTGCGGGACGGGTCGCTGCCCCGGGCCCGGCTGGTGGAGGCGGTGACCCGGGTGTTGACGCTGAAGTTCCGGCTGGCCGGCCGCACCGAGCCGGGCCTGGAGACGCTGAACAGCGCGGAGCACCAGGAGGCGGCGCGGCGGGTGGCGGCGGCCGCGGTGACCCTGTTGCGCGGCCGGTGCGGTGCGGCACCGGTGACCGGCCCGGTGACGGTGAGCTCCTCGAAGGGTCGGGACCGGGCCCGGAAACTGCTGACCGAGGCGCTGGTCGCGGCCGGTGTCGAGGTGGTCCCCTCCGGCGGCACCGTGGTGCACCTGGTCGGGTACGGCGACGGCCCCGACGACCTGCGTGACGACGCAGACGTGACGGTGGGGATGGACACGCCGTACCTGCTCGGCCGGGCGACGTCGAAGGTGCTGCTGGCGACGTACTCGTCGACCGCGGCCTCGATGGCCGCGCTGGCGGACGTGCTCGCGGGCCGGGCGAAGCCGACCGGCCGCTCGCCGGTCGAGGTCCCCGGGCTGCCCCGGTCGACCTGCCCGACGGCCTGACCGCCCACCCGGCCGTGGACGCCGGGCGTCCGGTGGTCGGGCGTTCCGCGGCGAACCTCCGGTCAGGCCGGGAAGTACCTGTCCAGCAGGTCGTTGCGGAACTTGCCGGCCGGGTCGAACCGGCGGGCCAGGGCGGCGAAGTCGGCGTACCGCGGGTAGCGCTGGCGCAGCACCTCGGGCGGAACGTCGAAGAGCTTCCCCCAGTGCGGCCGGACGGCGTACGGCGCCAGCCGCTCCTCGATCGCGGCCAGCACCGGCCGCACCGCCTCGGTGTCGGCGATCCAGGTGAAGTGCAGCCCCGCGCTGTCCTGCCGGTACGCCGGGCTGAGCCACAACTCGTCGGCGGCGACGGTGCGGATCTCCGAGACCTGCAGCACGGCGGCGATCCGGTCGGCGATGTCCTCCAGCGCGGCGAGCGCCTCGACCAGGTGGTGTCGGGCGACGAAGTACTCGGACTGCAACTCCTGGCCGCTGCTGGGGGTGAACTCCAGCCGGAAGTGCGGCAGCCTGGCGTGCCACGGCCCCGGTACGCCGAGCTGCTGCGTGCAGTTCACCGCCGGCTTGCCCGCGATGGGGTGCCGGGGCGTGTCGGCCAGGGTGGCGTCGAGCCACCGGGGTTGTGGGTCCGGGGCACCGGTGTCGACCCGGCGCTTCAGCCAGACCTGGTTGAACCGCGGGCCGGTCCAGTCGGTGAAGAGGCTGACGCTGTAGGCGGCCCCGAAGATCTCCTCCTGGTCGGTGGCGAGCCGCGTCCACGGCAGGTCGTCGTAGACGTACTGGGCGACGTCGAAGGCCGGCACGAGATCGAGGGTGAGCCGGGTGACCACGCCGAGCGCACCGAGCCCGACGACCGCGCCGGGGAAGTCGTCCGGGTCGGTGTCGCGGGCCAGGGTCCGCAGCTCGCCGTCGGCGGTGACCAGCTCCAGCGCGGCGACCGAGGTCGCCAGGTTGCCGTTGGCCAGCCCGGAGCCGTGGGTGGCGGTGGCGACCGCCCCGGCGACCGAGAGGTGGGGCAGCGAGCCGAGGTTGTGCAGTGCGAAACCGGCCTCGTGCAGCCGGCCGGCGAACTCGCCGTAGCGGAGTCCGGCCGAGACGGTGACCTGGGCGCGGTCGGGGTCGATCTCGACCACCGGTGGCAGGCCGGCGACCGAGACCAGCTCGCCGGTGGTGTCGGCGATCCGGTTGAAGGAGTGGCCGGTGCCGAGCGCGCGGACCCGGTCGCTGCCGGCGACCAGGGACTGGAGTTCCGGGACGGAGGTGGGGCGGTGCAGCCGGGCGGCCGCGAAGGTGATGTTGCCGGCCCAGTTGGTGGGGCGTCCGGTCATACGCAACCCTGCCGTTCGTGAGGGGTGGGTGGGGTCCGGATGTCACCCGACGGCGGTGGCCGAGGTCGCGTCCGGGCGGGACGGCGCCGGACGCCCGGGGTGCCGGCGGGCGGCGCCCTCGGGCGCGGCGCGCGGGTGGGTTCCGGTCGCCGCCACCTGACTCCTCCGCCGACGGTGCGGATCGGCTCCACCCTAGTGGCCGGCCCGGCTGAGCGGGAGGCGGTCGGGGCGTGCCGACGCCGGTCGACGGACACGTGGTGGTGGGGTCCCCTCGGTGTGTGGCGGGGACCCCACCACCGCCGGTGGGTCGGCACCGGTGGGATCACGGTGCGCGACGTCCGACCGGCTGCCCGGTCAGCGTCCGACCGGCTGCCCGATCAGTGTCCGACCGGGTGCCGCTGGGCCAGGGCGGACCCGTCGGCGGTCTCGAAGGCGGCCAGTACGGCGTTCGCCTGGCCCCCGGAGACCGGCACGAGGATCTGCTGGGCCTTCCCGGGGCGTAGCTCGACCGTCTGGCTGCCCAGCGCGGTGTCACCGTCCCAGGAGTAGAGGTACGCCGTCCCGCGCCGGTTGGCCCGGACACTGACCAGGACGCCGCCGTCCACCCGCTTCGGGTCGGTCAGCCGGAGGGTGTTGTCCGGGAGCCTGCGGACCGCCGCCGGGGCGACCCCGTCCCATGCCGCCTGCGCGATGGTCTGTGGACTGTGCACGCTCCGCGCGGCGGTGTCCGGGAAGATCGGCTCGCTCGGCTCACGCTGCGGCGGGGTGTAGCCGGGCAGTGTGGCCAGACCGTAGCGGTACGGGTCCGCCCGGACACCCTGGAAGGTCGACCAGCCCAGCCGCGACTGGGAGGTGAGGTCCTGGGTGTCCGAGTCGTAGATGAGGATGTTCAGTCCCATCCGCTGCGGGTCGACCGCGTCGGGCAGCACCGCGAACGGGATGCTCGCCTCGATGGTGTAGCCGGTGTACGGCTCGCTGACCCGGCTGGCGACGACCATCCCGGGCGCCGTGACCTCACCCGGTCCCTGCCGGTTGTCGGCGTCCCGCTGGAAGCAGGGCGGGTTGCCGTTGGCGGGGTCGTCGGTGGTCGGGAAGATGCCCGCCTTGAAGACGGTCGAGGTGTTCGCCGAGTTCCCCTTCGGATCGATGATGATCTCGACGCTGTCGGTGCGGCGCTGCCGCTTGCAGTCCTGCGGCACCACCCTCCGGCCGAGTACGTCGTCCGTCACCCACACGATGACCTTCAACGCGTCGTCGGTGAAGGCGACGCGGGCCCTGCCCGAGGCGTCCTGCGGCGTGGTCGCCTGCCCCTCCCAGATCCGGGACAGGTCCAGGTCCGGCCCGGGGTACTCCCCGTCGCCGGCCACCGCGTCCACCTGGTGCCCGGCGCCGGCCCGGGGCACCACCGTGGTCGGCACGATCTCCAGGTTGCCGGTTTCGACCGTGCTGCCGCGCGAGCTGGTCGTGGTGATGGTGATCGGGTAGCGCCCACCCTCGTTCGCGGTGGGCAGCGTCGCGTCGGTGTTGGTGACCCGGAAGGTGACCGAGCCGGTGCCGCCCGCGGCCAGGTTGGTGTAGGTCCGGGTCGGCTGGTCCACGGTGAACCCGTCCGGTACGGCGAGGGTGACGCTGCCGCTCTGCCGGGTGGTGCCGTGGTTGCGCAGGTCGATGCGGATGTCCCGGCTGCCGCCGGAGCCGATGGTGAGCACCGGGGCGATCAGCGTGTCGAGCTGCGGGTAGCCGGACTCGGCGGCCCAGGTGCGGAAGATGGCCACCTCGGGCAGCGCCTCCAGGGTGCCCCGGACGTCGGCCACCACCCGGACCGGCTCGTCGGTGGTGCCGCTTCCCTGACCCTGGGTGGTCAGCGTGGCGCGGATCAGGTGTTGCTGGTTCGTCGACGCGGTCGCCGGCACGGTGACCGTGAAGGTGGCCCGCGCCTCCCGGTCACGGACGGTCTTGCCGAGGGATCCGTTGCCGCTGACCCGCCAGCCGTCCGGGACGCGCAGCGAGACCGTGGGCTGGCGCAGGGTGTGCCCCGGGGCGGCCTGGACGTGTGCGGTGACCGTGAAGGTTCCTCCGGGGACCACGTCGAAGCGGTCGGTGGTCAGGTAGAGCTCCGTGCCCCTGGGCAGCCCGCCGGGCGCCGGTGGTAGCACCGAACCCCGCAGGATGGCCTCGGGGCTGGTGTCCGTCGGGTCGTACGGAACCCGGCTGTCGATCAGCGTGAAGAAGTCGCACCGGATCTGTGCGGGGTTGGTCGGGGCGGGTGCGGTGTTGGCCCAGCCCTGGGTCACGTACTCGCGGCGGGCCTCCACCTCGATCTCCGCCCAGGTCCGTCCGTCCGGACCCGGGGTGCCCTCCCAGACGCCGAAGACCTGGTCGGTGGGGACGGTCGGGGTGAACGAGCGGGCGCACTCGGGGCCGGGCGAGGAGGTGCCGGATCCGCCGGTACGGAGGAACTTCGCCGCGCGGAACGGCTTGAGCCCCTCCTTGGTGATCTGGTCCCGGAAGGCCTGGGGGTCGGCCGCCGCGACGAACGCCTCCGCGGCGAACCGGGCCGCCTGCTGGTGGTTGCCGTGGTTCCCCTCGGTCGGGGAGGGGTTCATGGTCATGATGATCTCGGGCCGGGTCTGCCGGATCACGCGGACGATCTTGGCGAGGGTCTCGTCGTGTCCCCAGATCTGTTCGCTCAGCGGCGCCGAGGCGGTGTACCAGAAGTCAACCTTGTCCAGGTTGTACAGGTTTTCCACGCCGGCCTTGCCGATCGCGGTGCGCTCCTCGCGTTCCCGGATGATGCCCAGCGGCGGGCCCTCCTCCAGACCGACGGCGTTGCCGCCGCCCTCACCCCGGGTAATCGTGATCACTCCGGCCCTGGCGCCGAAGTACTGCTTCCACTGGCCGAGTGTGGCGAGGCTGCTCGCCTCGTCGTCGGGGTGGGCGCTGACGAACAGCACGTCGAGGTCGACGGCGTCGGACGGCCGGGCGGGTGAGTCGGCGGAGGCGACGGCCGGCGGCGCGAGGACCGCCAGGGCGGTGATGGTGGGTAACAGGAATCTTCGTGCAAGCATGTGAATCCCTTCGGACCATGCGAGACGGATCACGTGAGGAAGCGGAGCGGGGTGGACGGCGTGGGGCCGTCGTGGCCGGCTCGAACGGGCCGGCGGTGTGGAGAGTGACCGGCGGGGCGTCCCGGCCGCGCCGGCTCACGCCAGGTGCACGGTGGGTGTGGCTGTCCACACTCACCGGAAGGCCTTCGCCGGGTGACGCTAGAGATCACGTGTGGGGGAGTCAATACCCCCGACGGGAAATTCTTCTTTCAACGAAGAAACTAACTTGCTCCATGTTTGCCCGGTTGAAGGGCAATGGTCCCTAGACCCTCTCCGAGGTCGCCGCCGCCCGTATCTCGCTGGGGTGTTCCGAAGTTTGCGCAGCTCGCTGGGGATGGCGAGACCGATTCGTTACTTGACGCCGATAGTTTGTTCGCCGTAGGAAGAAAGTGTGATCGACGTGGTGACCCCACCAACCAGCCCGGTCAGCCGGAAGCGATCCAACGAGATCAAGCGCCTCTCGGTGATCTCCGCCGCCCGGCAGGCCCGGGTGCTGTCCCGCGCCGAACTGGCCGAGCTCACGGGCCTCAGTCCGGCCACCCTCACCCCGCTGGTCCGGACCCTGATCGACGAGGGCTACCTCATCGAGCGCGGTCCCGGCGCCTCCCGCACCGGCCGCCCCCGCGAGATGCTGGAGTTCAACCCCCGGGCCGAGCTGGTCGCCGCGGTCTCCCTGGAGCCGGCCCGGATCAGTTGCGAGATCGCCGACAGTGACGGTTCGGTGATCGCCCACCGTACGGCGCGGTTGCACCAGGACATCGTCGAGACCATCTGTCGCTTCGTGCCGGAGCTGGTCGGCGACGCGCTGCCCGCCCTGCGGGGCGTGGCCATCGCCGCACCCGGGGTCTCCTCGGGCGGCGCCGTTCGGCTCGCCCCCAGCGTCGGGCTGGTGGAGGGGCAGCCGATCGGCGACTCGGTGCAGCGACGGCTCGGCGTACCGGTGGTGGTGGACAACGACGTGAACCTGATGGCCGCCGGCGAACACGCCGCCGGGGCCGGCAGCGACGTCAGCGACCTGCTGCTGCTGCACGTGGCGGACGGCATCGGCGCCGGCCTGATCCTCGGCGGCCGGGTCCGGCAGGGCGCGACGGGCGCGGCCGGCGAGGTCGGCTTCCTGCCGCTGGACCCGGAGGATCAGGCACACGACGGGGTCGGCCCGTTCGAGGCGCGGTGGTCGGCCAACGCCATCGCCGAGCGGGTGGTCGCGCTGCGCCCCGGGCGTCGCCCGTCGTCGCCGGTCCGCGACCTCGTCGAGCTGAGCCGCACCGACCCGGCGGCAGCCGACTACCTGGGCGAGGTGCTGGCCGCCTGGGCGCGACTGATCGTCTCCTGTGTCTGCGTGGTCGACCCGGGCCGGGTGCTGCTCAGCGGTGCCGCCGCGGACCTGGACGACACCTCCCTCGACCGGCTCCAGTCACTGGTCACGCGCGCCGCGCCGGCCCCGACGGAGGTCCGGCGCGCGGTCCTCGGCGACCGGGCGGTGCTGCACGGCGCGGTGAGCTACGCGCTCTCCGTGGCGGTCCCGACCATTCCGACCCTCCCGGTCGGCTCCCCCTGATATCCCTCGAAATCCCCTCACCCGGAGGTAGTTCCATGAGACGTCGATTGGCGCTCGCCGGAGCGCTCGCCGCGATGGTCACGGTGGTGGCCGGCTGTGGCGGCGGCGGTGACGACGCCGCGGACGGCGGCGACGTCCAGAAGCTGGTCATCTACACCGCCCGCGACAAGAAGGTCGCCGACTTCGTCACCGAGCGGTTCACGGCGAAGTACCCCGAGTACAAGGGCAAGATCGAGGTTCTCAATCTCGGGGCGCAGGAGATCCTGGAACGGGTCCGTGCCGAGAAGGCCAACCCGCAGGGCGACGTCTGGTGGGGCGGCACCCAGCAGGCCCTGTCCAGCGGAGCCACCGAGGACCTGCTGACCGCCTGGCAGCCGTCGTTCGCCGGCAGGATGGACGCCGCGTACAAGGACGCGCAGGGCCGCTGGTTCGGCGAGATCCTGCTGCCCGAGGTCATCATGTACAACAACAAGGCGCTCACCCCCGAGCAGGCGCCGAAGGACTGGGACGAGCTCATCACCCCGGCCTGGAAAGACAAGATCGTCATTCGTGACGTGGCGGCCTCCGGCACGATGCGCTCGATCTACGCCGCGATGATCCAGCGACTCTCACCGGACGGCAGCAACCCCCAGCCCGGCTACGAGTGGCTGCGCAAGCTGGACGCGAACACCACCAACTACGCGGCCAACCCCTCGGACCTCTACCTCAAGCTCTCCCGCCAGCAGGGCCTGGTCAGCCTCTGGAACCTCCAGGACGTCCTGCTCCAGGCCCACCAGGCGAACATGCCGTTCGGCTACGTGATGCCGGCCTCCGGCGCGCCGGTCCTGGTCGACGGGGTCGCCGTGATCAAGGGCGGCAAGAACCCCGAGGGTGCGCAGAAGTTCGTCGAGTTCCTCTTCGACGACGCGCTGCGCGCCGAACTCGCCCGCGACTACTTCCAGATCCCGGCCGTGCAGATCAGCGAGCAGCCGGAGTGGCTGGCCAACCTCGGCCTCAAGCCGATGAACGTCGACTGGGACGTGATCGCCAAGTACGAGACCGAGTGGATCAACCACTGGAACGCGGAGATCAAGAACAAGGGCTGATGCCCCGGCCGGCCCACCCGGCCGGCGTACGGCGGCACACCCTCCGGTGCCGGTCCGGTCCACCCGACCGGGCCGGCACCATCCCGCCGGCGGCCGGAGGCGACCGGAGCGTACGACGGCGGGCTCTCGTCGCAGCACCACAGCCACCACGACGCGCGTCCCGTTCGGACGCGGGGGAGGAACATCATGATCGGCGTCACGCTGGAGTCGGTGAGCAAACGCTTCCCGGGCGCGGGTGGCGCCGCGGTGGACGACGTCGACCTCAGCATCGAGGCGGGGGAGTTCTTCACGCTGCTCGGCCCGAGCGGCTGTGGGAAGACCACGACGCTGCGGATGATCGCCGGCTTCTACTTCCCCAGTAGCGGGCGGATCCGCTTCGGCGACGAGGACGTCACCCGGAAGCCGCCGAACAGGCGGGACACGGGCATGGTCTTCCAGAACTACGCGCTCTTCCCCCACCTGACGGTCGCGCAGAACGTGGGGTACGGGCTCAAGATCCGCAAGATCCGCGGTGCGGAGGCCCGACGCCGGATCGACGAGGCGCTCCGGCAGGTGCACCTCGACGGGTACGGCGACCGCCGCATCGACCAGCTCTCCGGTGGCCAGCAGCAGCGCGTCGCGCTCGCCCGGGCCCTGGTGATCAGGCCACGCACCCTGCTGCTGGACGAGCCCCTGTCCAACCTCGACGCGAAGCTGCGCGAGGAGACCCGGACCGAGATCCGCCGGATCCAGCGCGAGGCCGGCATCACCTCGATCTACGTCACCCACGACCAGGCCGAGGCGATGGCGATGTCCGACCGGATCGCGGTGATGGAGGGTGGCCGGGTCCGGCAGGTCGGCACCCCGCGGGAGATCTACCACCGGCCCGCGACGGCGTTCGTGGCCCGGTTCATCGGCCGCAGCAACGTCCTGGAGCTGCCGGTGCTCGCGGCCCGCGCCGACAGCGTCGACGTCCGCCTGCCCGGTGGCGCGACCCGGACGGTGGCCGCGCCCGCCGAGCACGGCCTGACCGAGTCGGCGAGGGCGCTGGTCTCGATCCGGCCGGAGCACATCGGGCTGTGCGGCCCGGAGGACCCGGACGCGCTGCCGGGCCGCATCACCGACGTCGAGTTCACCGGGATGACCACCAACCTGACCGTCGACGTCTCCGGGCAGGAGCTGACCGTCGCCGCGGTGGACGTACCCGACACGCCGGCCGTCGGAGACCGGATCGGGCTGCGGCTGCCGGCCGCCCGGATGTGGGTGGTGCGGCCGTGACCGTCGCGACGACCGCCCCACCGACACCGCGGACCGACCCGGCCGCCGGCACCGGCCGGACCGGCCGCGCGCGACGCCTCGCCGACCGGCTGCGCGGCGGCTCCGACGGCGGGTGGTTCCCGTACCTGCTGGCGCTGCCACTGGCCCTGGTGCTCTGGGGCTACGTCGTGCAGCCGATGCTGGCCACCTTCGTCGAGAGCGCCGGCGGCGACGGCGTGGACAACTACCTCGCCTTCCTCTCCGGGTCCGGGGTCGCCCGCAGTTCCCTGCTCACCTCGCTGGGCATCTCGGCGGCCAGCGTCCTGTGCTGCGGAGTGGTCGGGGTCGGGATGGCCTTCCTGCTCAAGCGGTTCGCCTTCCCCGGACGCCGGCTCATCGAGGCGATCATCCTCGTCCCCGCGGCGCTGCCCCCGCTGATCGGTGCGATCTCGTTCCAACTGCTCTACAGCGAGACCGGGATCCTGCCCCGCGGCCTGCAGCACCTCCTCGGCACGGACGAGCCGGTGCTGCCGTTCGACGGCATCGCCGGGGTGCTGGTGGTGCACACCTTCACCATGTACCCGTTCTTCTACCTGGCGGCGTCCGCGGCGCTCGCCGGGATGGACCCGTCGGTGGAGGAGGCCGCCTACAACCTCGGCGCCAGCCGGGTGCGCGTGTGGCGCACCGTGCTGCTGCCCATGCTCACCCCGGCGCTGGTCTCCGCCTCGCTGCTGGTCTTCATGACCTCGCTCGCGTCCTACACCGCCCCGCTGCTGTTCGGGGTGGACCGGACGATGACGATGCAGATCTACATCAACCGCACCAACGGCGACCTGCCGATGGCCTCCACGTACGCCTCGGTGCTCGGCGTCGTCTCGGTGCTGTTCCTGCTCGGCATGCGGTGGTACGAGGGACGGCGCAGCTACCGGTCGCAGTCCAAGGGGATCTCGACGCACCGGCGGGAGATCCGCAACCCGGTCGGACGCTGGCTCGCCCTGGTCGGCTCGGTGCTCGCCACGGTGGTGCTGCTCGCCCCGGTCGCCACGATCGCGCTGGTCGCCTTCTCCGTCGACGGCTCCTGGACCACCCAGGTGCTGCCCACCGACTACACGACACAGAACTTCGTCAGGATCTTCGCCGACCCGCGTGCCTTCCAGCCCATCCTCAACTCGCTGCGGATGAGCCTGCTCGCCACCGCCGCCTGCGTGGTCGTCGGCGTGCTGGTCGCGTACGCGGTACGGCGGCTGACCTTCGTCGGCCGGGGCCTGCTCGACGTGGCGGTCATGCTGGCGTGGGCGCTGCCCGGCACCGTCGTGGCGATCAACCTGATCGCCGCGTTCAGCACCGGCAGCCCGTTCAGCCTCGGCCAGGTCCTGGTCGGCACCTTCTGGATCATGCCGTTGGCGTACTTCGTACGCTTTCTGCCGCTGGTCTTCCGGTCCAGCTCCGCCGCACTCGCCCAGCTCGACCCCTCGCTGGAGGAGGCCGCCCGCAACCTGGGCGCCTCCTGGCTGCGGGCGTTCGTGTCGATCACCCTGCGGCTGATGTTCCCCGGCGTGCTGGCGGGCGCGCTGCTCGCCTTCGTCCACGGCGTCGGGGAGTTCGTCGCCTCGGTACTGATCTACACCGCGAGCACGGCACCGATCTCGGTGGAGATCAACAACCGGATGTACTCGTTCGAGGTCGGGACCGCGGCCGCGTACGGGATGCTCCAGGTGGTCCTGATCTTCGTCGTGATGGTGATGTCCGGACGGCTGGAACGCGGCGGCCCGACGGCCCGGGAGGCGACCCGGTGGACGAACTGACCCGAGGCGGCGCGCCGGCCGCCGGACCGACCGACGACTGGCCGGCCGGGGGCGGTCTGATCCCGGCCAGCCGGGTGCCCGGGTCGCGGCTGCCGGCGGTCGCGGCCGCCGCCGAGTTCGCGGTCCTGCCGGTCGGTGCCGTCGAGTGGCACGGCCCGCACCTGCCGCTCGGCACCGACCTGATCCTGGCCGAGGGATTCGCCGCGGAGTGCGCCGGAGGCCACCGGGGAGTGCTCTTCCCACCCGTGGCGTACGCGGCGTGCCCCGGTCAGACCCGACCCTGGCCGGGCACCGTGGCGATCCGACCCGAGGTCGCGGTCGGCTACCTCTGCGACGTGATCGAGGGGATCGTCGCCGCCGGTTTCCCACGGCTGCTGCTGGTCAACGGCCACGACGCCAACATGTCCACGGTCCGGGCCGCGATGGAGTGGGTCTCCGGGCGACGACGGGCCAGCCTGCTGCTGGTCAACTGGTTCCAGCTCGTCACACCCGACGAGACCGCGGCGATCTGGGGCGAGCGACCGGCCCGGGGGCACGGCGGCGCGTACGAGACGTCCGCGGTGCTCGGGTTCGACCCCGGCGCGGTACGCCTCGACGCCGCCGCCGACCTGCCGCCGAGGCCCCGGCTGGCCACCGGCCACCCGTACGTGCTGGTCGAGTCCCGGCCCGACCCGTGGCAGGGCTGGTCCGGCCACGTCTCGATGGCCGGCGAGGCGGCCGGCCGGCGGATCCGCGAACTGGCCGGGGCCCGGTTGCGGGACGTCGTCGACGCCTGGCTGGCCGCGCCACCGCCCGGTGAACCCGGCGCCGCGCCACCGCCGGGTGGGTCCGGCGGGACGCCACCGCCGGACGAACCCGGCACCGCCCCGCCGGACGGCGGCGGTTCCACCCGACGGGAGGACCACCGGTGACGGTCGACCACGACCTGGAGATCGTCGATTTCCACCTGCACTTCCGGATCGCAGCCGACCGGACCATCCGGGCGTGCGAGGAGGCGGTCGGGATGCACCCCGGCGGCGAACGGGAACGCGCGGTCCGGGCCGCCGCCGCGGCGCCGTACGCGGCGAGCTGGCGGCGCGCCTGGGGCTTTCCCGACCCCGAGCCACCCGCGCCGCGCTGGGAGGACGAGGCCGACCGGTGGGCCGCCGAGTTGCGGAAGCACAACATCCGCCGGGCCGTCTTCGTCACCGGCGGCGGCAACGACGCGGTCGCCGACCTGGTCGACCGGCACCCCGACCGGTTTGTCGGGTTCGCCCACCACGATCCGTTCGCGCCCGGTGCCGCCGCGGAGCTGGAGCGGGCGGTCGTCGAGCGTGGACTGCGCGGATGGAAGATCTTCGCTCCGCTGCTGCGCGGGCCGCTGGACGACCCGGCCCTCGACCCCGGTTGGGCCACCGCACAGCGGCTGGGCGTGCCGGTGCTGGTGCACGTCGGCCACTACGGCAGCGCGGGCGGCTACTCGTCCAGCCCGTACGACAGTCCGCGTCACCTGGCGGTGGTCGCCCGCCGCTATCCCGAGCTGGCGTTCGTGGTGCCGCACTTCGGGGTGCAGCACGTGCAGGATCTCCTCTTCGCCGCCTGGGGGTGCGCCAACATCCACGTCGACACCTCGGGGTCCAACCAGTGGGTGCGCTGGATGCCGTACCGGCTGACGTTGGACGACCTCTTCCGGCGCTGCTACGAGACGATCGGCCCCGAGCGGATCGTGTTCGGCAGCGACTCGTCCTGGTTCCCCCGCGGCTACGTCCGGCGGTACCTGGACGACCAGCTGCGGATCTGCCGCGAGATGGGGATGCCGGACAGCGACGTCCGGGCGATCTTCGCCGGCAACGCCAAACGGTTGTTGCGGCTGACGCACGCATGACCGACGCCCGAGCCCGCCGGGCCGACGCGACGGTCCGGCGGCACCACGATGCACACGAGGGACACCCATGACAGGCACAGCGTCGCTGACCACCTACCAGCAGCACCACCTGCGGCCGACCTACCAGCACCACGCGCCGCACCTCTTCAGACCGATGGTGCGGGCCAGCCAGGCGCACGTGGTGATGCTCGTCGAGCAGGGCCTGGTACCGGCCGAGCGGGGAGCGCGACTGCTGCGCGGTCTGCGTGAGCTGGACGGGGCCGGCCCGGCCGGCGCCGACGTGCCGCCGTACGACGGCAGTGTCGAGGACGTCTACTTCCTGCTGGAGAAACGCCTCGCCGAGGTCTGCGGCATCTCGACCGCCGAGCTCGACGTGCAGCTCGCCCGCAGCCGCAACGACCTGGACGCGGGCGTGTTCCGGATGGTGCTGCGCGGCCAGGTGCTCGGCGTGCTGGACCGGGTGCTGGAGACCGCGACGACGACGCTGGCCCGGGCCGACCGCTACGCCGACGTGGTCATCACCGGCTACACCCACCGGCGCCCCGCGCAGCCGACCACGATCGGGCACGCGCTCGCCGGGTACGCCGAGGCGCTGGCCGGCGAGGCGACGCACTACGCCGACCTGCTGGACGAGCTGAACCGGTCGCCGTTGGGCGCGTGTGCCTTCGCCGGGACCGACCTGGACATCGCCCCGGCCCGGGTGGCCGAGCTGCTCGGCTTCGCGAAACTGGTGACCAACTCGTACGAGGCGGTCGCGGGAGCCGACCACCTGGTCCGGGTCGCCACCCTCAACGCCCAGGCCCTCGCCACCGGGGCGCGGCTGGCCCGCACCCTGATGGACTGGCTCGCCTGGAACTGGGTCGAGACGCCGGAGGAGTTCACCCAGGGCAGCAGCATCATGCCGCAGAAGCGCAACCCGGTGGTGCTCGAACACCTCGTGTCGATGGCGGGCGCGGCCGCCGGGGACGCCGCGTCGGTGCTGAACAACGTCGGCGCGGCGTGGTGGGAGGACTCCAACAACGCCACGACGGACGTCCAGGTGCGACTCTGGGAGAGCTGCGACCGGGCCGAGCGGTTCTTCGCCCTGCTCGGGGGCTTCCTGGACCGGCTCGCGCCGCTGACACCGCCGAGCCGGGAGGAGATCGTCCGGTCCGGGGCGACGACCACGGCCGCCGCCGACGCGCTGAGCCGGCACGGGGTGCCGTTCCGGGCGGCCCACTCGGTGGTCGGCCTCCTGGTCCGGTCCGGCACCCCGGACACCTGGACCGTCGAGCAGGTCCAGGCGGCGGCCCGCACCGTCGGGATCGCCGAGCCACTGGCGGCGTCGGCGGCGACGGATCTGATCACCGCCGCCGCCCACCCGGAGCGGGTGGTGGAGCGGAGCCAGGCGGACGGTCCCGGCGCCGCCGCGGTGCGCAACCAGGTCAGAACACTGAAGGAGATCGTCGAGGCGGTGGCGACGCGGGCCGCGGACCTGCGGGCGCGGCTCGACGCGGCGGACCGGGCGCTGGACGAGGCCGTGGACGGGTGGATCGGCCGGTGACCGCGCGCGTCGAGCCGACCCCGATCGAGAACCGTTCCGCCGACCCGGCGCCAGCGGTGGCGGCGTCGCCCGGGTGGGTGCTCGGCATCGACTTCGGCGGCACCAAGATGGCCGTCGGAGTGGCCGACCGTACGGGCCGGCTGGTGGTCGCCGACCGGATACCCACCGACCCGGAGCGGGGCGCGCAACAGGCCCTGGACCGGGCACTCGATTTGGCCGACCGGCTGCTGGCCGAGACGTCCGCGGTGCCGGTGGCCGTCGGGGTCGCCTCGCCGGGGGTGATCCGGGACGACGGCATCGACCTGGCGCCGAACGTCCCCGGCTGGGGTCGGCTGCGCCTGGCCGAGGCGGTGCGCAAGCGGCTGGGCGTCGAGGTCGTGCCGGTGGCCAACGACCTCAACGCCGCGGCCCTGGCCGAGCTGCGGCTCGGGGCGCTGCGGGAGGTCGATCCCGGTCTCGTGGTGGGGCTCGGGACCGGTGTGGCGGCGGCGATCACGGTCGGTGGCCGGGTGCTTCCGGGCCGACGCGGGGCGGCCGGAGAGATCGCGTACGCGGTCACCGGCGGCAGCTGGCCGGAGCGGTCCATGCTGGAGCAGGTCTTCTCGGGCAGGGCACTCGACCAGCTCGCGGCGCAGTCGGGGTTGACCGGCGGCGCCGCGGAACTCTGCGTGGTGGCCTCCCGTCCCGGCCCGGCCCGGGCCGCCCTGCGATCCCGGCTGGACGAACTGGCCCGCCACCTGGCCACCTGCTGCCTGCTGCTGGATCCCGGCCGGGTGGTGCTGGTCGGCGGGGTGGCACGTGATCCGTTGGTGCGACAGCTGCTGGTCGAGCGGCTCACCGAGGTGCTGCCGTACCGGCCGGAGGTCGTCCTCTCCGACTTCCCGGACGACGCGGCGCTGCTCGGGGCGGTCACGATGGCGGTGGAGGCGGCCGCCGCCGGCCCGGCCTGAGAAACCTCCACCTCGACGTTCGGTGGGCCCCGTCTGCGACGGGGCCCACCGAACGTTTCTGCCTCTGGGTGCCGCCCGGCGCGCGGCGGCACCTGCCCGGACGACGGATCGTCTCGACGAAAGCCCCGCACACCACCGGGACGGTGTGGGGCCACCGCGGGCCCGGCGCGGGCCTCAGGCTCGGGTGAAGACCAGGACCACGTTGTGGCCGCCGAAGCCGAAGGCGTTGTTCAACGCCGCCGGGATCTCCATGTGCCGCGGCTTGTGCGCCGCGACGTCCAGGTCGAGCGCGTCGTCGGGGTCGTCGAGGTTGATGGTCGGCGGGACCACACCGTCACGGATGGCCAGGACGGTGGCGATCGACTCCAGCGCGCCGGCGGCTCCGAGCAGGTGCCCGGTCATCGACTTGGTCGCGGTCACCACCGGGTGGTCGCCCAGCGCGGCCCGGAGCGCGACGATCTCCGCCATGTCGCCGACCGGGGTCGAGGTGGCGTGGGCGTTGACGTGCGTGACGTCGGACCGTGCGATGTCCGCGTCGGCGATCGCCATGTTGATCGCCCGGATCACGCCCCGGCCCTCCGGGTGCGGCTGCACGATGTCGTACCCGTCGGAGGTGAGCCCGGCGCCGGCCAGCCGGCAGTAGACGCGGGCACCCCGCGCGGCGGCGTGGTCGGCCCGTTCCAGGATCAGCGCGCCGGCTCCCTCGCCGAGGACGAACCCGTCGCGTGCCTTGTCCCAGGGACGGGAGGCCCGCTCCGGCTCGTCGTTGCGGGTGGACATCGCCCGCATCGAGGCGAACCCGGCGATCGGCAGCGGGTGGATGACGGCCTCGGTGCCGCCGGCCACCACCACGTCGGCCCGGCCGGAGCGGATCAGGTCGAGACCGAGCGCGATCGCCTCGGCGCCGGTGGCGCAGGCGCTCGCCATCGAGTGCACCCCGGCCTGGGCGCCCAGGTCGATTCCGATCCAGGCGGCCGGCCCGTTGGGCATGAGCATCGGCACGGTGTGCGGAGAGACCCGCCGCGGGCCCGACCTCTCCATGAGGTCGTCCTGGGCGAGCAGGGTGGTGGCGCCGCCGATGCCGGTGCCGAAGCTGACCCCGAGCCGTTCCGGCTCGGGCGGGGCCTCGGCGAGGCCGGCGTCCGCCCACGCCTCGCGGGCGGCGATCAGCGCGATCGCCTCCGAGCGGTCCAGGCGGCGGAGCTTGACGCGGTCCAGTTTCTCGGCGGGCTCGACCACGAGCTCGGCGGCGATCCGGACCGGCAGTTCGGCGGCCCACTCGTGGGTGAGCGCCCGTACCCCGGAGCGGCCTGCCAGCATTGCCTCCCAGGTCGACGCGACGTCCCCGCCGAGCGGGGTCGTCGCGCCGAGCCCGGTGACGACGACGTCGGGACGACTCATGATCAGGAGTGGGCCTCGATGTAGGAAACCGCGTCGCCGACGGTCTTGAGGTTCTGCACGTCGTTGTCCGGGATCTTGACCCCGAACTTCTCCTCGGCGGCGACCACGACCTCCACCATGGAGAGCGAGTCGACGTCGAGGTCGTCGGTGAACGACTTCTCCTCGGACACGTCGTCCGGGCTCACCCCGGCGACCTCTTCGAGGATCTCGGCGAGGCCAGCGGTGATCTCGTCACGGGTCATTGCGGTTGTTTCCTCTCCATCGTGGATGGTGACGGCGGGGTTGTCCGCCGGGATGACCGACGGGCCGGGGTACGTCCCCGGGCCGGCGGAGGGTTCAGGGGCAGCGAATGACCTGGCCCGCGTAGGTGAGGCCGCCGCCGAAGCCGAAGAGCAGCACGGGGGCGCCGGAGGGCACCTCCCGCCGCTCGACCAGCTTCGACAGGGCCAGCGGCATGCTCGCCGCGGAGGTGTTGCCGGACTCGACGATGTCCCTGGCGATCACCGCGTTCGGCATGTTGAGCCGCTTGGCGATTCCCTCGATGATCCGCAGGTTGGCCTGGTGCGGCACGAACGCCGCGATCTCCTCCGGCGCGACGCCGGCCCGCTCACAGGCCTGGAGGGCGAGCGGGGCGAGGGCGGTGGTGGCCCAGCGGAAGACCGCCTGCCCCTCCTGCTGGATGTACGGGCGCCAGCCCTCGATCCGGACCGCGTCACCGCGCTCCGGGACCGAACCCCAGACCACCGGCCCGATCCCGGTCGGCTCGTCCGGGCCGGTGGCGGTGACCACCGCCGCTCCGGCGGCGTCACCGAAGAGGATGCAGGTCGACCGGTCGGTCCAGTCGGTGAAGTCGGAGAGCTTCTCCGCGCCGATCACGATGGCGTTGCGGGCCGCGCCGGCCTGCAGGGCGTGGTCGACCGTGCCGAGGGCGTACGAGAAACCCGAGCAGGCGGTGTTGATGTCGTACGCGCCCGGGGCGTTGATCCCGAGCTTGGCGGCGACCCGGCAGGCGACGTTGGGGCTGCGGTCCACCGAGCTGCAGGTGGCGACGACCACGAGGTCGATGTCGGCGGCGGTCAGGCCCGAGTTGGCCAGGGCCTTGTCGGCCGCGGCGGCGGCCATGTCGGCGACGGTCTCGGTGTCGGCGATCCGGCGGGTGACGATGCCGACCCGCTCCCGGATCCAGGTGTCACTGGTGTCCACCATCTGGGCCAGATCGTCGTTGGTGAGCACCCGGGATGGCTGGTAGTGCCCGAGGGCGATGATCCGGCTCACTGGCGCACCGTCCGGTTGTTCGAGGGCTGACCGGTCATGAGAGTTGTCCTCCGATGCGGGCGACGGGCTGGCCCGGGGCGACCGGGTCATCCTGGCGGGCGAGCCACTCGGTGAGCACGCCGGCGGCGTGCGCGGTGACCTCGACGACGCCGTGGCGGGTGGTGAGGCGTCCGACGACCTGGCCGGCGGCGACGGTGTCGCCCTCGCGGAGGCCCTCGGGAGTGAAGGTACCAGCGGCGCCGGCGACCACCGTCCGGAGCGGGGCCGTGGCCGGTGCGGGACCGGCCGGGCCGCCGTGCCGGGCGATCAGGTCGCGGGCGGCGGCGAGGTCGTCCGGGGTGTTCAGGGTCACGATCTCCGGGACGGCGCCGGTGGCCTTGAGCTCGCGCTTGATCAGCCCGGCGAGGGTGCCCGCCGGGGGGAGCTCGATCACGGCGGTGACGCCGAGGTCGACCAGGGATCGCATGCACAGGTCCCAGCGGACCGGGGCGGTCACCTGACGTACCAGTCGCCGCAGCATCTCCCGTCCGTGGTTCACCGCCGCCCCGTCGGCGTTGGACAGGAGGATCCGGGTCGGGTCGGCCGGGGTGATCCCGGCGGCGACCGCCGCCAGCGCCCCCTCGGCGGGAGCCATGTACGGGGTGTGGAAGGCGCCGGCCACCTGCAGCGCCCTGACCCGGCTCTGGGCGGGAGGCTCGGCGGCGAGCGCGGACAGCCGGTCGACGGAACCGGCGACCACGATCTGGCCGGCGCCGTTGAAGTTCGCCGCGTGCAGGCCGTGGGACTCGACCGCGGCGAGCACCTCGGCCGGGTCGCCACCGAGGACCGCCGACATGCCGGTCGGTTCGAGCGTGCAGGCGGCGGCCATCTCGCGTCCGCGGACACCGGCGAGGGTGACCGCGCTCTCCGGGCTCAGCACGCCGGCCAGCGCGGCTGCGGCCAGCTCACCGACGCTGTGGCCGGCGGTGACCGCCACCTCGTGCATCGGGAGGTGTTCGGCGGCCAGGAGCGCGGCGGCGACCAGCAGCGGCTGGGTCCGGGCGGTGTCCCGGATCTCGTCGGCGTCTCCCTCGGTGCCGAGCCGGACAAGGTCGACCCCGGCGAGAACCGACCACCACCGCAGGCGCGCCTCGGCGCCGGGCAGGCTGAGCCACGGGGTCAGGAAGCCAGGCTTCTGTGAGCCCTGGCCAGGGGAGAGTACGGCGAGCACGATTATGACTCTGCGGGATCACCGGGGTCGGCGTGCTTGCCGTGATGCACCAATCCGTACTACCAGCTTTGTCGTGACCCTACAAAGATCAGTGTATGTCACTGCCTTGGCGGTGGGCTCTGCCCCGAAGGTGACCAATGTCCGTGTGCGTGCCCGACCGGCGCGGAGGGGTCGAGCCGTCCGACGATGAGGGCCATCCGCAGGGCGAAGGCATCCCGGGCGGTGAACGGCGAGAAGCCGGTCACGTCGGCCACCCGGCGCAGGCGGTACCGGACGGTGTTCGGATGCACGAACAGCGACCGGGCCGCGCTCTCCAGGACGCCGCCGGCGGCGAAGAAGGCGTCCAGGGTCTCCAACAGTTCGCCGCCGGCGCGGACCAGGGCGGCGTAGACGTCCTGACGCAGCATCCGACGCGCCTCGGCGTCGCCGGCCAGGGTCCGTTCCGGCAGCAGGTCGGCGGCGGCCACCGGGCGGGGGGCGCCCGGCCAGGCGGGGGCCGCCCGGAAGCCGGCCAGCGCGGCCCGCGCCGAGTCGGTCGCGGCGTCCAGGCTCGGCACCGCCGGTCCCACCACCACCGGGCCGGAGCCGAAGCCGGCGAGGAGCTTCTCGGTCGCGGCCAGCGGATCGGCGGCACCGCCCAGCACCACCACCAGCCGGTCGCCGTGCACCCCGCCGATCATCTCCAGCCCGAGCCGCCGGGTGACCCGGTAGATCGTGTGCAGCACGGCGGTGACCTCACCGCCCGGGGACCGGCCCACCGCCACCGCCACCGGCGGCGCGTCCGACCAGCCCAGCGCCGCGGCACGGCTGGCCAGCACGTCCGGGGAGTCGCCGCGCAGCAGCGCGTCGACCAGCAGCGCCTGCAACCGGGCGTCCCAGGAGCCGCGCGACTCGGCGGCCCGGGCGTACGCCCGGGCCGCGGCGAAGGCGATCTCCCGGGAGAACCTCAGCACCGCCTCGTGCAGCATCCGCTCCTCGCCGGGCGCGGCCAGGTGCGGGACCTGCTCCTCGACCACGTCGATGGTGACCTTGATCAGCGCCACCGTCTGCTGGAGGCTGATCGACCGGGCCAGCGCCCGGGGCGCCGCGGCGAAGACCTCGTCGGAGACCTCCTGCGGGTTGTCGGCCCCACCGATGCCGGTGGCGTCGGCGCCCGCCGGCCGGGACCGCAGCCACTCGACCAGTGAGCGGACCCCGGACTGGGCGACCAGCATCACCCAGGAACGCTGCTCGGCCGGCAGTTCCCGGAACCACGGCAGCGTCTCGTCCATCCGGGCCACACTCGCCGTGGCGAGCGCCCCCGCCGCCCGCTCGATCTGGCGCAGCGTCGCCGCCAGCGGGCCTTCCCCCGTCTCGTTGACCACCGACCCAGCCTGCCACGTGGCGGCCCGGACAACGAATCAGCCGACGTGACATCATGCGGCGATGGTGGCCCGTCCCTCCCCGGTCCTGCCGGCGTTCGCCGCCGCCGGATTCCTGGTCCTGTTGGTGCTCACCGTCGCCGACTGGGCGCCGCTGCACCGCGCCGACGTCGCGGTCAGCGAGTTCTTCCGGGCGTACGGCGACCGCGGTCCCGTCCTCGTCGCGCTGGTCCGGGTGGTGACCGACGTCGCCGCCACCGTGCCGTTCACGGTCGCCGGTCTGGTGGTCAGCGCCGCCCTGGCCGCCCGGGGTGCGCGCCGCCCCGCCGCGCTCTGCGCCGTGGCGACGGTGCTGGTGCCGCTGCTCTGGGGGCTGTCGCAGTGGCTGGTGCACCACCCCCGGCCCGAGGACAACCACGTGCTGGTGACCGGCAACGGGTTCCCGAGCGGGCACACCAGCCAGGCGACCGCGGCCGCCCTGGTCGCCGTACACCTGCTCTGGCCGCGCGTGACACCCCGGGTCCGGCTCGTGGTGCTCGGGCTCGCGGCGGGCTTCGCGGTTCTGATCGGGCTGACCCGGGTGTTTCTGTTGGCCCACTGGCCGACCGACGTCCTCGGCGGCTGGCTGCTGGCGCTCGCCGTCGTCCCGGCGGCGGCCCGGACGGTCGCCGGGCGCCGGCCCGGGGAACGCGCGGTCCGTCCCCGATCCGGGCCAAAGGGCTGACACGCCGGCCCCGGCACGGTCACGACCGCCGCCTCACGGTGTGGGCAGGCCCAGCTCCTGGGCGAGGATGGCCGCCTGGACGCGGCTGCGTAGGCCGAGCTTGCCGAGGATGCGGCTGACGTGGGTCTTCGTGGTGCTCTCCGCCATCCCCAGCCGCTCGGCGATCTCCTGGTTGCTCAGGCCGAGCCCGAGGCAGGCCAGGACGTCCCGCTCCCGACGGGTCAGCTCGGCCACGGCCGCCCGGGTCGCGGCCGTGGCGCCCGGTGCGGTGGCGGCGAAGGCCGTGATCAGCCGCCGCGTCACCGCCGGGGCGATGATTCCCTCGCCCCGGGCAACGGTACGTACCGCCTCGACCAGCCCTTCGGCGTCGGTGTCCTTGAGCAGGAACCCGGCGGCACCGGCCCGCAGCGCGCCGAAGACGTACTCGTCGAGGTCGAAGGTGGTCAACACCAGGACGTCGGCGAGGCCGTCGGCGACGATCTCCCGGGTCGCGGAGACCCCGTCGAGCCGGGGCATCCGGACGTCGAGCACGGCGACGTCGGGCCGGAGCCGCCGGCACAACGCCACCGCCTCCTCACCGTCGGCGGCCTGCCCGACCACCTCGATCCCGGGTGCCCCGTCCAGGATCAGGACGAGACCGGCCCGCACCGCCTCCTGGTCGTCGGCGACCACCACCCGTACGGGCGGGTCTGACAGGTCGTGGTGGGTACTGATGAGGTCCTCCGTTGCTGCCGTTCAGTGCTGTGGGACCGACCGGGCCGTCGGTCTCGCCGGTCTGGTGCGTATCCAGGACACCGGTGACGACCGCCCCGACGGCGGCGGCCTGACCGGGGCCGGCTGCTGCGTGTTCTCGGCCGCGGCCGAGGCACGGTCGGCCGTGTCGCGTTCGGCCGTCTCGCGTTCGCTCGTCTCCGCCTCGGACGTGGCCGCCTCGGACGTGTCCGCCTCCGCCTCGGTCGGCAGGTCCGCCTCCACCCGCCACCGCGATCCACACGGCCCCGCGGTGAACCGACCGTGCAACAGGGCGGCCCGTTCCCGCATGCCGATCAGGCCGGCCTTCGCGCCGGGCAACCCGGCCCCGGCAGGCGGGCGGAGGCGGGCCGCGGCTCCGGCCTCCTCGCCGCCGGGGGCGGGCAGCGGGTTGTCGACGGTGAGCCGGACCGCCCGGGGCCGGTAGTCGACGGTCACCGTCGCCGAACCGGCACCGTGCTTGAGCGCGTTGGTCAGCGCCTCCTGGACGATGCGGTACGCGGCCAGGTCCACCGCGACGGGCAGCGGCCGGGCCTCGCCGAGGGTCTCGAACCGTACGGTCAGGCCGGCGGCTCGGGCCTGCTCGACCAGCCGGTCCACCTCGGCCAGCCGGGCCCGGATCGGCCCCTCGCCGTCGCCGAGGCCGGGAGCCCTCTCGGCACCCCCGGCATCGACCTCGGCCGGCTCCCGGAGCAGGCCGATCATCCGGCGCATCTCGGCGAGCCCCTGCACGCTGTTCTCCCGTATCACCCGCAGCGCCTGCTCCACCTGTTCCCGGTCCAGTCCCGGCACCGAGAGCACGGCGCTGGCGTGGATGGCGACCGCGCTCAGGTGGTTGGCGACGACGTCGTGCAGTTCACGGGCCATCCGGCTCCGCTCCGCCGCCACCGCCTGCCGGCGGTCGAGTTCGGCCAGCCGGGCCGTCTGCTCGGCCCGGGCTCGTTCGGCCGCGGCCTGGTCGCGGTACTGCCGGACGCTGATGCCGCTGACCACCGGCAGGACACCCACCAGCACCACCGGGACGGCCAGTGCGACACCGTGCCAGGACCAGGGCGTCACGAGCACCACGCCGAGCAGCGCGGCCGCCCCGGTGAGGGCGAGGTTGATCTGCAGGAGCCGGCGCCACAACCGCGGTGGGCCGTACACGCAGGAGTCGAAGAGCACCTGGGTGTAGGCCAGGATGGTGGCCAGCGACGAGCCGCAGGCCAGATCGGCCACGAGCGCGACGGTGCCGAGGGCCAGGCCGGTCCGGGTCGCCACCCGGCGCAGCGCGATCGCCGCGCAGGTGGCGGCGAGCGTGCCGACGAAGACGGCCGAGGGAGCGCGTGGGAAACCGAAGTTGAGCGGCCGGTAGTGGTCGAGGGCGACCATCAGCAACCCGCCGAGGAAGGTGGCGGAGGCGAGCAGCAGGTCCCGCGACAGGGTGCCGCGCCTGAGGATTCGCCGCCACGTCGTCACGCCCTGATCCCATCACACCGTCCGGGCCGCGCCCTCGGTCCCGACGACGATGCTGACCCGTACCGGGTCCGTCGAAGGATGTATCGGGGCCGCCCGCCGGGCTACGGCCGTCGGCGCCAGGTGGGAATCCGAGCGACATTCACCTCAATGCGGGCTAGATTCCGCTGCTGTGTTCACGGTGACGTCGAGTCCGTCGTCCCGGACCAGTACGGTGACAGGGTCCCGGCGACGCGAGCGCCCGGTCCGGCCCGGTGCCGGCGGCGCTGGCGCCACCACTGCCCGGGGCGAGAACCGTCCGAGCGGCGATCGTGAGGAGGCCTGGATGGCGCAGGACGCCGAGTACGGCTGTGCCGAGGACGAGTGGCACCCGCTGCTCGGCGGCCAGGAGTCCTCGCACCCGTTCGGACCGGCCAACCGGCTCCGCTGGGTGTGCGGTGCCAGCCCGTCCTTCCCGGACGGCGTGCCGGTCCGGCGTCCTCGGGAGGTGGGGGAGCCCGGAGGCGGGCCGGGGGAGCCGGACGGGCAGCCGACACCGGCCGGCCCGGTGACCCCGGCGTGGATCCCGGAACGGTCCCGGGTGGTTCCCCGGCCCCGTTCCGGACAGTGGTACCAGCGTGCCGAACCGGACCCGGGTGGCGGCCCGGAGGGCCACGGCGGTGGCCTGCCGGGGGCGGGCGGTCCGGAGCAGGGCGCCGCGGCGGACGAACGCCACCGATCCGGCTGCCGCGCCGACCGGCCGGGGTGGGCCGGCGGCCACCGGCACGGGGCGGTCCGCCCACCCCGCCGGATCATCCGTCGCGACCGTCCGGCGCGACGCTGGTGTTGAGTCGGCGACCACGACGGGACCCGCCTCGGCGGTCCTCCCTGCACCGGCCGGGCCCTGCCGGCGGGTGAGGCCCTGCCCGGGACGGCCCGGACCCCGTCGGCCCGGCGGGTTGGGTGGCTCAGCGGGTACGCCGCCGGACCAGGAGCGCGATGCCGGCCAGTCCGATCGTGATCGACACCAGCACCGCCCCGTTGAGCAGCATCAGCCGTTGCAGCTCGTCGAGCAGGCGGTCGACGTCCTCCTCCGTGCCGATCGCCTCCTCCGGGATCACCCGCTCGCCGCCTCCGATCCCGCCGCCGTGCAGCGTGACGGACTGCTCGGGCAGCGGTGCGCCGGCCGCGCGCAGCACCTCACCCATGGTCAACCGCCCGAAGAACCAGGCCGCACCGGGCTTGCTCCTGTCCGGCTGCCTCGCCGGGCGGAAGGCACGCGGGCCGCCCTTGGCGAGCGGATAGAGGTCGTACGTCCGCGTGGGCACCTCGTCGACGTGTACGACGACCGTGTACTTCGGGCCCAGGTCGGCGGCCTTCGGCGCGGTCGTCTGCCCGTCACCCTTCAGCCAACTGACCTGGTCGAAGACCGCGGCGAAGAGCTCGGGCTGGCTGTCCGCCCGGATGGTCACCGGGGCCGGCAGGTCGTCACCGGAGATGACGACCGAGGTGGGGTCGGTCGCGGCGTGGGCGGCGTTGGCGTTCCCGACGCCCAGCCACACGCTCACGACCGCCAGCAGCGCGACGACGCCGACGATCCGACGGGCCCACACACACGAGCCGAACCACCCGGTGGTGCGGTTTCCTCGTCCGGCCATCGCTGACCTCCTCGCCCCGTCTCGTGGTGGCCATGACGTGCAGGTCACGCGCTGGTCGGTCGACGGAGAGCACGGCGGTGTCCGATTGGACCGGCCACCTCGTGCATTCTTTATAGACTCCGCAGAACGCCGCTCGGTTGCACCTCAACGAGCAGAAGTGTGGAACCGTCTCCGATCCGGGGTCGACCAACGGAGACGAACCACTGATCAGTACGCCGAATCGTAGCGGACGGAGGAGATCATGCGCCCAGGGGTCACCCGTGTCGGGGCACTCGTGTCGAGCGTTCTCGCGGCTGTGCTCTGTGTTCTTCTCCCGGCCGCGCCGGTGGCCGCACACAACTCGCTGACCGGCAGCGACCCGCGCGACGGTGCCCGGCTCGACTCGGCACCGGAACAGGTTCGGCTGACCTTCCTGTCCCGGCTCGATCCCGACACGACCCGGGTCACGGTGACCGGTCCGGACGGTGCCTCCGTGACGCGGGGCGAGCCGACGTTCGCCGGATCCCGGGTCACGGTGCCGGTGCAGCCGGTCGCCGCCGGGCGTTACCGCGTCCGATACGAGGTCGCCTCGGGTGACGGGCATCCGGTCAGGGGGGAGATCGAGTTCACCCTCACCGTCGGCGCGACGCCGAGCGTTCCGCCCACGACCGAACCCGTGACCCCGGGCGTGGCGACCGCCGATCCGTCGCCCAGCGACTCGGCCGAGCCGGTGGTCGCGGCGGCACAGCCGATCGCCGAGAAGGACGGTGTGCCGTGGTGGCCCTGGGTGCTCGGCGCCGTGGTGGCAGCGGGCGCGCTGGCGGGCGGGCTGCTGTGGCGGTCCCGGGCGGCCCGCCGCGCGGGACCGGCCGCCCAGGATCCGGCGCGCTGAGCCTGGATCCGGCGCGCCGCCCGGTCGGTGACCGCCGGGCGGCGCGCGGCTCAGGCCAGTCGGGCCCGGGCGGCGCGGAGCCGGGCGAGGGTCCGATCCCGACCGAGTACGGCCAGCGACTCGAACAGCGGTAGCCCCACGCTCCGTCCGGTCACCGCCACCCGGACGGGCGCCTGGGCCTTGCCCAGTTTGAGCCCGCGCCGGTTACCGACCTCCTCCAGCGCGGCCTTGAGCGGCTCCGGGGCCCAGTCGGGAAGCGCCTCGTAGGCGGCGATGGCGTCGTCGAGCAGGTCGGCCGCGCCCTCCTTCATCGCCTTCGCCCAGGACGCCTCGTCGATCAGGGGTGACTCCAGGAAGAGGAAGTCCACGTTCGTCACGATCTCGCTGAGCACCGCGATCCGGGTCTGCGCCAGTGGCGCCACCGCGGCGAACGCCGCAGGGTCGAACTCCTCGGGACGCCAGGGCGGCGGGGGGATCGTCTCGGTGCCGGTCAGCCAGGGCTGGCAGGCGGCGATGAACTCCTCGGTCGACAGTGCGCGGATGTACTCACCGTTGAACGCCCGCAGCTTCTTCTCGTCGAAGAACGCCGGCGACGGGTTGACGTCGGTCAGTCGGAACTCCGACTCGATGACCGACCAGGGCACGATCTCCCGGTCGCCGGACGGGGCCCAGCCGAGCAACATCAGGTAGTTGCGCATCGCGTCCGCCAGGTAGCCCTCGTCGCGGTACGCCTCCAGCGCGACCTTGTCACGCCGCTTGGAGAGCTTCTGCCGCTTCTCGTTGACCACCACCGGCACGTGGGCCCAGACCGGCGGCTTCGCCCCGAGCGCCTCCCAGAGCAACTGCTGCTTGGGAGTGTTCGGCAGGTGCTCCTCGGCCCGGATGACGTGGGTGATCCCCATGGTGAGGTCGTCGACGACGTTGGCCAGCAGGAAGACCGGCGAGCCGTCGCTCCGGGCGATCACGAAGTCCTCGATCAGCTTGTTGTCGAAGGTCGGCTCGCCGCGGATCAGGTCGACCACGACGGTCTGGCCCTCGTCCGGGGTGCGGAACCTCAGCGCCCGGCCCTCTCCCGGCGCCAGCCCACGGTCCCGGCAGAAGCCGTCGTAGCCCCGGTGTGGCGATCCGGTCCGGGCCTGGATCGACTCCCGGGTGCAGTCGCAGTAGTACGCCCGACCCTCGGCGTGCAGCCGGGCGGCGGCCCTGCGGTGCTCGTCCGCGTTGGCGGACTGGAAGTACGGCCCCTCGTACGTTCCGCGCCGGATGCCGATCCAGTCCAGTGCGGAGAGGATCCCCTCGATCCACTCGGGCCGGTTGCGGGCCGCGTCGGTGTCCTCGATCCGCAGCACGAAGACACCACCGTGCTGCTTGGCGAAGATCCAGTTCTGCAGGGCCGAGCGGGCACCGCCGACGTGGAACATTCCCGTCGGGGAGGGGGCAAAGCGTACGCGTACCGTCACGGCCCAAGCCTACGCAGCGCCCCGGGGCGGCTCGCCACCAGGTTTCGGTTCGCTCCCGCGGACGTTCCGGCTCCCCCCCGTGGACGTTCCGGATCCCCTCGGCGGACGTTCCGGATCCCCCCGGCGGACGTTCCGGCTCGCCGCCACCGAACCCGGCCGTGAGAGCCGGCCAGCCCGCCCCGGCCGGGCGGGTCGCGGTGTGCGGCGCCGAAACCACACCGGAGTAGTTTGCTCCGGCGTGTCATTGCTGAGTCGTCCGATTTTGCCCTAATTCGTGAATAAGCTGCCGATGGTTACCAGGTTGTCCGCAATGGAGGCGACGTAAGGATGATGCTCATCGAACGCAGCGCACGGGTGGCAGCCCCGATCGAAACGGTGTGGGACCTGGTCCAGCGGGCGGAGCACCTGCCGGACTGGCTGGCCGGGGTACAGCAGGCCGAGGTGCTCTCGGGCGAGGGCGTCGGACGGCGACAGCGGGTGCGCGCCAACAGACGGGCGCTGGACGCGGAGGTCATCGCCTACCAGGAGCCGACGTTGATCGCCTGGCGGGAACGGGCCGAGGGTGCGGGCGCCCGGGCCGAGGCGCGGACGGAGATGTACGTCGAACTCACGCCCGAGGAGGACGGCACCACGGTTCGGCTGATCATGGTGCGTTGGCCCGCGGGTCCGGTCAGCGGCGCCCTGCTGCGCTGGGGGATGCGTCGGGTCGGCGCCGCCCTGGAGGGCTCCCTTGCCCGGCTCACCGGCCTGGCCACCGTCGGCTGCTGAGGCCGGCCGACCGGGAGGCGGCGAGGCGGCGAGCCGACCCCGACCGCCCCGCTTCCCGCCGGTCCCCGGCAAGCACGGTCGGCAGCGGGACGCGAGGGCGGGGTGGGCCGGCCGTGCGGCCGGTCGCCATCCCGCCCTCGCGTCGTCGTCCGCCGTCGTCGCCGGCGGGCCTCAGGAGTCGCCGCCGGTCTCCCCGACCGGGGCCGCCGACACGTCGTCGAGCGCGTACTTCTTGGCCGCCTCGGCCGGCGCCGACGGCGGCACCGCGCCGCTGAGCGCCAGCTGCCGCAGCGTGGCCACGGTGATCGACTCCGCGTCCACGTGGAAGTGGCGGCGCAGGGCGTGCCGGGTGTCCGACAGGCCGAACCCGTCGGTGCCCAGCGAGGTGTAGCTGCCGGGAACCCAGCGCGCGATGAGGTCCGGCACCGCCCGCATCCAGTCGCTGACCGCGACCACCGGCCCCTCGGCCTCGGCCAGCTTGCGCTGGACGTACGGCACGCGGGGCTCCTCGCCCGGGTGCAGGAGGTTGTACTTCTCGCACTCCACCGCGTCCCGCCGCAGCTCCGTCCAGGAGGTGACCGACCAGACGTCGGCCGCCACACCCCACTCCTCGGCCAGCAGGTGTTGCGCCCGCAGCGCCCACTGCATACCCGTCCCGGAGGCGAGGATGTTGGCCCGCGGGGCGGCGCCACCGTCCGCACCCGAGACGGCCGGGGCCGGCGCGTAGCGGTAGATCCCCTTCAGCAGCCCTTCGACGTCCAGCCCCTTCGGCTCGGCGGGCTGCACGATCGGCTCGTTGTAGACGGTGAGGTAGTAGAAGACGTTCTCCGGCTTCTCGCCGTACATCCGGTGCAGGCCGTCCTCGAAGATGTACGCGATCTCGTAGGCGAACGCCGGGTCGTACGCCACCACCGCCGGGTTCGTCGCGGCGATGAGG
Source organism: uncultured Micromonospora sp. (assembly GCA_937951935.1). GTDB lineage: Bacteria > Actinomycetota > Actinomycetes > Mycobacteriales > Micromonosporaceae > Plantactinospora. Next base: position 55,547 of record CALGAM010000174.1, read on the forward strand.
TGCGAGTGGCCGTCCTCGTGCTGGAGGCCCTCACCGTTGAGCGTGGTCCGGCCGGCGGTGGCGCCGAGGACGAAGCCCCGGGCCATCTGGTCGGCGGCGGCCCAGAACCCGTCGCCGGTGCGCTGGAAGCCGAACATCGAGTAGAAGATGTACAGCGGGATCATCGGCTCGCCGTGCGTGGCGTACGACGTACCGGCGGCGGTGAACGAGGCGACCGAGCCCGCCTCGTTGATCCCCTCGTGCAGGATCTGCCCGGTGACGGCTTCCTTGTACGACAGGAACAGCTCCCGGTCCACCGCGGTGTACCGCTGGCCGTGCGGCGAGTAGATCTTCTGGGTCGGGAAGAGCGAGTCCATCCCGAACGTGCGGGCCTCGTCCGGGATGATCGGCACGAAGCGCTTGCCGAACTCCCGGTCCTTCAGGATCTCCTTGAGCAGCCGGACGAAGGCCATCGTGGTCGCGACCTTCTGCTTGCCGGATCCCCGCTTGAGGTCCGCGAAGCGCTCCCGGCCGGGGATCTGCAGCGGGATGTGGGTGGTCCGGCGCGCCGGCAGGTAGCCGCCGAGCTGCCGGCGCCGCTCCCGCAGGTACTCCACCTCCTCGGACTTCTCACCCGGGTGGTAGTACGGCGGCAGGTAGGGGTCCCGCTCCAGCACCGAGTCCGGGATGTCGAGGTAGAGGCGGTCCCGGAAGTTCTTGAGGTCGTTGAGGGTCAGCTTCTTCATCTGGTGCGTGGCGTTGCGCGCCTCGAAGCTCGAACCCAGCGTCCAACCCTTGATCGTCTTGGCCAGGATGACCGTCGGCTGTCCGGTGTGCTCGATCGCCGCCTTGTAGGCCGCGTACAGCTTGCGGTAGTCGTGCCCGCCCCGCTTGAGGTTCCAGATCTCCTCGTCGGTCATGTGTTCGACGAGCTTGCGGGTGCGCGGGTCGCGGCCGAAGAAGTG
>CALGAM010000175.1 GCA_937951935.1 uncultured Micromonospora sp.
GTCCGGGTGGGGCCGCACCGGCGGGCTCGCCTGAGCCCGGCCGGTTGCGTGCGCCCAGGTCGATCCGCTGCAGGGCGGCGAGTGCGACCCGGGCGGCGGCTCTCACCTGGCGGGCGAGCGTGTCGTCCGTATGTCGGTGCAGGTCGCGTACCGCCACCTCGATCTGACCGTCAACCGTGGCCAGAATGCGCACCGACCGATCCGGCGACGACACGTCGACGTCGGGCTCCCACCGGCTACTTGAAGTCATCACCGTACCCCCATGGGTAACTATGGTGATGGATCTCTACTTCTTCGGCCTCTTCCTGTCGTTGATCGAGCAGCTCATCGTGGTGATCTCACGCGGGCGTGGCTGGTGTGCCGGCGGGCATCGTCGGTGTCCCGCCGACGTGAGGAAGCGCGAGAGCCCCGACCGCTCCGCACACCGACCGGGTGTGGACCGGCGCCGCCGGTGCGGCCGCGGTGGTCACGAGCGCCCCGGTCCCCCGGGCGACCCGGCGCGTTCTCCGCCGCGCGCGGCGAGACTTGTCCCGACCCCTCAGGATGGGGACATGGAGGTTCTCAGGAGCTGGTGGTTCCGGTTGACCGGGGTGCTCGGCGCGGCGGTTCTGACGGTGTTGACGCCTGCGGTGGCCTGGGCCGCGACCCCGGCCGGTGGCGTCGTGCTGGAGGCGGCCCGGCGGCGCTCCGGCGGACGGTTCAGCGTCTTCACCTGCGTCTGCTGCCTGCTCGTACTGGCGGTGATCGTCGTCGGGCTGGTGTACGTCATGCGCGGTCGCCGCTCCGGACGGCGCTGAACGACCGACGAACCCGCCGGGCGAGCCGGACGACCAGCCCGGGGCGGCGTCGACGGGCGCCCAGGCCGCCAGGTGTCAGCTCGTCAGCACGGCGTTCGCCTGGCTGATGAAGGCAGCGGCGGCCTCGCGAGGCGTTGCACGCCCGAACTGCACGCTCTCCGCAGCCTTCAGGAGCAGGGTCTTGACCGTGGGGTGTCCCCGGGGCGGCGGCGCCGGGGCGGTCCCGAACCGGTTGGCCATCTTCGCCTCGAACGCGGCGGTGAGCTTCATGCTCTCATCGGTCAGGGAAGCCCGTACCGTCCTGCGGACGTCGAGGTTGGCGCTGAGGCCACGGTCGGTGCCGAGGATGGCCCCGGCCTCGACGTCGTTGACGAGAAAGTCGATGACGCGCGCCACCAGGTCGGGGTGCCGGGTGCCCCGGAAGCCGGCCCAGTAGACCGCCGCCCGGGCCCACTGCGCCTCCGGCGTGCCGGGGTAACTCACCACCCCGAGCTTGTCCCTGGTGAGCTTCTGCAACTCGGGAAGCTGGTTCGACCAGGCGAACGAGGCCGCCGCGTCGCCCGTGACGACCAGTTGCCGCGTGACGTCGCCACTGTTGGCGCGCTGAACGACCCTGGCCGGTGGCGCGGCGCCGCTGCGCCGGGCGTTGCGCCACATCTCGAACCACCGGGTCAGGTCGTTCTCCGTGAACCCGACCTGCCGGCCCGTGTACAGCTCCTTCTGCTGCGCGCGTAGCCAGACCCACAGGGCCTTGTAGTCGCCGGACGGATCCATGGTGCCCGCCACCCTGCCGCCGCTGCGCCTGGTCACCCGCTCGGCCCACGCCAGGTATTCGGGGTACGACATCCCGATCCACGGCTCCGGCAGGCCGAGCCGGTCGAGCAGGCTCTTGTTGTAGACCAGCCCCGGGGTGTTCTGCGCGCTCGCCACGGCGACCGTCCGGCCGCCGACCTGGCCGGACAGGGCGAGGCCGGTCGGGAACCCGCGCAGGTCGAGCTCACCGGCCCGGACGTACTCGGTCAGGTCGAGCAGGATCTGGCGCTGGGCGTACTCGGTGAGGTAGTCGTCGTCGATCTGGAAGATGTCGGGTGCGTTGCCGGCGGCGGCCTCGGTGGAGAGGCGGTCGTAGTAACCCGCGTTGCCCTGCCAGGTGAACCTGAAGGTGACGTTCGGGTTCCGCCGGCTGTAGAGCTCCAGGGCCTGCCTGGTCAGGGCCGCCCGCTGCTCCCCGCCCCACCAGAAGACCGAGAGCTCGACCCGCTCCTGCCGCGGGGCGGTGTCCGTCGTGGTGCAGCCGCTCAGCACGGTCACGATGGCGAGCAGGGCGGCGCACAGCGGCCGCCGGACCCGACCGGTCGGGGTGAGGCGGGGGAGAGGCACGACAGCTCCTGACACCGGTCAGCGGGACGACAACCGGATCACTGACACCGGGATCATTTACACAGCCGGTGTCACCGGGTGTCAACGGCCATCCGGCCGGTATCGCCGGGGCGTACCGGGCGGCGTCGGCGCGGGACGGGGGTGGGACGGGGGCGGCACCGCCACGTGATGTACTGGCCCCGTGGAACTGCTGCATTCGGGCAAGGTCAGGGACGTGTACGCCGACGGCGACGACCTGATCCTGGTCGCCTCGGACCGAGTCTCGGTCTACGACGTGGTGTTGCCGACCCCGGTCCCGGACAAGGGCAAGCTGCTCACCGCGCTCTCGCTGTGGTGGTTCGAGCAGCTCGCCGACCTGGTCCCGCACCACGTCATCTCGGCCACCGACGTGCCGGCCGAGTTCGCGGGGCGGGCGCTGCGGGTACGCCGGCTGGAGATGGTTCCGGTCGAGTGCATCGCGCGGGGCTACCTGACCGGTTCCGGCCTGGCCGAGTACGAGCGGACCGGCGAGGTCTGCGGCGTCGCGTTGCCGCCCGGCCTGGTGGAGTCCTCGGCCCTTCCGGAGCCGATCTTCACTCCGACGACCAAGGCACCCGGTGGGGAGCACGACACGGCGATGACCTTCGCCGACGTGGTCGCCAAGGTCGGTGAGGAGACCGCGCGGCGGCTGCGCGAGATCACCCTGGCCGTCTACCGGCGTGGCGCCGAGATCGCCGCGGACCGGGGGATCCTGGTTGCCGACACCAAGCTGGAGCTGGGTTGGGCGCCGGACGGCACCCTGGTCCTCGGCGACGAGGTCCTCACCCCTGACTCGTCCCGGTTCTGGTGGGCGGCGGACTACCAGCCCGGCCGGCCGCAGTACGCGCTGAGCAAGCAGTACGTCCGGGACTGGGCGGTCAGCACCGGCTGGGACCGCACCGGACCACCCCCCGAGATGCCGCCGGACGTCGTCGAGGCGGCCCGGGAGCGCTACATCGAGGTCTACGAACGGCTCACCGGCCGCCGCTGGTGAGCGGTGCGGCGGGCGCCGGCGCCCGGACCGGGCCCGCCCCGACCGGTGGCCAGCCGGGTGCAGGAAGGTCCGGACGGGGTGGCCGCGACGTCGAGGCAGCCACCCCGTGGGCGGGTGGGGTCAGGTGGCGGCGGGGCCCGGCGTACGGCGACGGCGGATCACCCGTACCAGGGCGAGGATCCAGACCACCGCCGCCACCACGCCGGCCACCACGAGCGCGGTCATGATCAGCCAGGTGTACCCGCCCTCGTCCGAGAAGACGCCGTTGCGGGCGCCGGTGTCCCGGGCCGCCACCTGTTGTCCAACGGTCAATCCGTCGGGCTCGTCGTAGAGGATGACGTCGGTGCGCCGGGCGCTGCCGTCGGTGGCGACCCAGTCGCCGTGCCAGTCGCAGCTGCGCCGGCCGCAGTCCTCGCGGACGGCGGTGAAGGTGCCCTCGACGCCGCTGCCGGCCTTCGCCTGCCAGGCCGGAACCAGATCGAAGATGCCGAAGGTGAAGCCGGCGACGGCGATGACCGGAAGTCCGACCCAGAAGACGAACGCCGATCGCCAGGCCATGATCTTGCCAAAGAGACTCACGGCGCGTGAGGCTAGTGCAACGGACCGACAATCTCTCCTCTTTGGATCGTCCTCGGCAGGCTGACGGGCCGGAGACCACGGGCGCGGTAGCTCCCCGGCGGTCGTCGACCTCGACCGAGGACGGTCGGCGCCGAGGGTGATCGGCGCACCCGGGGCGGGGGAGACCTGGCGTGGCCGGACCGCCGACCGCGGCGGAGAGGTCCCAGGGGTCGAGGCCGCGCTCGACCAGGAATGAGGGCGGTGACTACCCGGCCTCCTCGACCCAGTCCAGGGTGCGCTGCACCGCCTTGCGCCAGTTGCGCAGCTCGCGATCCCGGTGCGCCGGGTCCATCGCCGGCTCCCAGACCGCGTCGGCCCGCCACTGGGTGCGCAACGTGTCGAGGTCCGGCCAGAAGCCGACGGCCAGCCCGGCGGCGTACGCCGCGCCGAGGCAGGTGGTCTCGCTGACCGCCGGACGCACCACCGGTACGTCGAGCACATCGGCGAGGAACTGCATGAGCAGGCTGTTCGCGGTCATCCCGCCGTCGACCCGGAGCCGGCGCAACGCCACGTCCGAGTCGGCGTTCATCGCGTCCACCACGTCCCGGGTCTGCCAGGCGCTCGCCTCCAGCACGGCCCGGGCCAGGTGACCCCTGGTGACGTACCCGGTCAGGCCGGCGATCACCCCGCGGGCGTCGGGACGCCAGTGCGGCGCGAAGAGCCCGGAGAACGCCGGCACGACGTAGCAGCCGCCGTTGTCGTCGACGGTGCGGGCCAGCTCCTCGACCTCCGGCGCGCTGGAGATCAGCCCGAGGTTGTCCCGTAGCCACTGCACCAGCGAGCCGGTGACCGCGATCGATCCCTCCAGGGCGTACGTCGCCGGCCGCGTCCCGATCCGGTAACCGACCGTGGTGAGCAGGCCGTGCCGGGAGACGACCGGGGACTCACCGGTGTTGAGCAGCAGGAAACCTCCGGTGCCGTACGTGCACTTCGCCTCGCCGGGGTTGAAGCAGGTCTGCCCGAACAGCGCGGCCTGCTGGTCACCGAGGGCGCTCGCCACCGGAACCCCGGCCAGCGCCCCGCTGGCGGTGCCGTAGACCTCCGCCGAGGAGCGGATCTCGGGCAGCATCGCCGCCGGCACGCCGAGCGCGTCGAGCAGCTCCGGATCCCAGTCGAGGGTGTGCAGGTTCATCAGCAGCGTCCGGCTGGCGTTCGTGACGTCGGTGACGTGCCGCCCGGTCAGTTTCCAGATCAGCCAGCTGTCCATCGTGCCGAACAGGACCTCACCCCGCTCGGCCCGGGCCCGCAGACCGTCGACGTGCTCCAGCAGCCAGCGCAGCTTCGGGCCGGCGAAGTACGTCGCCAGCGGAAGTCCGGTGCGCTCCCGGATCCGCTGCTCGCCGTACTCGGCGTCGAGACGGCGCAGCAGCGGGCCGGTCCGGGTGTCCTGCCAGACGATGGCGTGGTGCACGGGGACGCCGGTGGCCCGGTCCCACACCACGGTCGTCTCCCGCTGGTTGGTGATGCCGACCGCGGCCAGCCGGTCGGGGCCGATCGCCGCGGCGGCGAGGGCCTCCCGGACCACCAGGTCGACGTTGGACCAGATCTCCTCGGCGTCGTGTTCGACCCAGCCCGGCCGGGGAAAGATCTGCCGGTGTTCCCGCTGGGCGACGGTGACGACCCGTCCGGCGGCGTCGAAGACGATGCACCGGGACGACGTGGTGCCCTGATCGATCGCGGCGACGTACCGGGCGGAGGGAGGGTGATCGCTCACCCGCAGCACCGTACCCGGCGGCGTGGCCGGCGTCATGCGCGCCTCGTTCGACCCCGTCGAATGCGGGTCACCCCGCCGTGGTGCCGGGCACCCGGACCGTCCCGACGCCTTCGCCGCCCGGGGCCGGACCGAGGCGGGCGCTGACCCGCACCGTGGTGCCACCCGGTCCGCTCTCCACGACCATCTCGTCGCTGAGCTGCCGGGCCAGCCACAGCCCCCACCCGCCGGGCGCGCCCGGGTCGGGCCGGTACCGCGGGTCGAGCCGTTCGGCGGCGATCCCGGTGCCGTTGTCGGAGACGGTGCAGTGCAGGAGCTGGTCGGCACACCACAGCCGCAGCCAGCCGTGCCCGCCGCCGTGCCGGACGGCATTCGTGATCAGCTCGTTGACCGCGAGGACGTAGTCGTCGAGCCGGGTGCCGGTGAGTCCGGCCGCCGCCGAGCGGTCGGCGACGGCGTGCCGTAACCCGGTGACCTCGCCGCGGGCGAAGGAGCGGGCGAGAAGCAGGACGGAGGCGTGGACGGCAACGGTGGATGGCCGGGCCCCGAAGTCGTTCATCACCTTCCCGCCGCTGCTGGTCGCGTCCTTTCCTGGGACTTCCACCTTACGTCACGGGGTCGGGGCCGCGTCCTCACAGCGCGGTGGAGGACGGCGGCGGCTCGATCTCGTTGACGGCGAGTTCCTCGGCGCTCGCACCACCGCCGGACGCGCCGGCGTCGAGGGCGACCGAGTCGGTCTCGTCGTCGTCCCGTGCCCCCTGGTCCGGCTCGACCAGCCGGCCGACCGTCCCTGCGCCCGGAGCGTCGCCGAGCCGGCCGTGGTCGTAGAGGGACACCGGGGAACGGGGATCGGAACTCGGGCCGTCGTCGATCACGTCCGCGTCGAACTGTGCCTGGGCCGCGGCCTCCTGGCTGTCCGCCTCGGCGGCGATCGCGGGATCGACCGGGCCGGCCAGGGGGTCGTCGGCCGACGGTTCGGGCTGTTCCCGCGCGATCTTGTAATCCAGGGACTCGCCGTCGAGCTGCTCCTCGGCGGTGTTGCCGAACCGGTCGACGGCCAGCGGGCGGTCGGCCGGCAACTGGGCGGGGCTGGGGCCGTCGGCCTCGCGGCCGGTCAGGACGTCGTCGCCGGCCGTCGAGTCGTCGTCGGCGGTGTCGGGGAGGCCCTCCGCCTCGGGGTCGGACACCGGCGTCGGAAACTCGTCGTCGCGCATGACGGGTCACTACCCGGTGCGGCACGGGATAACCCGCGCGGCCCGCGCCGGTGGCGGGCGGGGTGTCGGCGTGAACCCAGGCCGCCCGTGCCCGCCGACGGATCGCCGGACCTGTCAGCAGGCGCCGGACTTGCCAGGTTTCCGCTTCTTGCGGCGCGGTTAATGGGAGCCTCTGATCGAACGGCCGTTGCAGGTAGCCATGCTGGGAGGTGACCCATGCGCGTCGGCCTCGTCTGCGCACACGCCGGCCCGCCGCAGGAGGTCCGCAACCGGTACGCCGGCACGCACCAGCATGTCGCCCAGATCGCCGCCGGACTGGCCAGCCGGGGCCACGAGGTACGGGTCTACGAGCGGCTCGACGACCCCGAACTGCCCCTGACGAGCGAAATCGCCGGATACCAGGTCGAACGGGCCCCGGTGGGGCCGACCCGGCAGATTCCGTCCGGCGAACTGGTGCCGCACGTGCCCGCACTCGGCCGCTGGTTGACCGAGCGGTGGACGGCCGGGTGGACCCCGGAGGTGGTGCACGGCCACTTCTGGATCGGCGGCCTGGCGGCGGCCAGCGCGGTTCGCCAGACCCTGATTCCGGTGGTCCAGACGTTCCACTCCCTCGGCATCGAGCAACGGCGCCATCTCGGTGCCGACTATCCCGGGCCGGAGCAGCGGATCCCGCTGGAACTCGCGCTGACCCGGGCGGTGGACCTGGCGGTGGCCCAGCACAGCGACGAGGTCGACGAGCTGACCCGGATGGGTCTGCAACGAGCCTCGGTGGTCGTGGTGCCGGCCGGGGTGGACACCGAGCTGTTCACGCCGGAGGGTGAGGCGGTGCCCCGGAGCGAACGGCCGCGGATCCTCGCGGCCGGCGGGTTGTGCCCGGGACACGGTCAGGAGGACCTGGTACGGGCGATGCGCCTGGTCGGGGACGCCGAGCTGGTCATCGTCGGCGGTCCGCCCGGCGGCGACCTCGACGGCCACGCCGAGGCCCGCCGACTGCGCGAGGTCGCCGAGCAGGTCGGGGTCGCCGACCGGGTTCGGCTGGTCGGCCCGGTGCCGCACGACGAGATGCCCGCCTGGTACCGGTCGGCCGACGTGGTGGCCTGCACCCACCGGTACGCCTGCGCCGGGCGCATCCCGCTGGAGGCGATGGCGTGCGGGGTACCGGTCGTCGGCTACGCCCAGGGCGGCATCGCGGAGACGGTGGTCGACGAGGTGACGGGACGGCTGGTGCCGCCGGGCGACGTACGCGCGCTGGCGATCACCCTGCGCCGGCTGCTCGCCGCCGAGGCCGAGCGGTTCGCGTACGGGCACGCCGCCGTGGACCGGGCCCGCTGCAGCTTCACCTGGGACCGGACGATCGGCGCCCTGGAACGGCTCTACGAGCGGGTGGCGCGGCGGCGCCAACCCGCGGCGAGCCAGTAGCGGCCCCGGGCGTCACGGGGAGGCCCCGGCATCGGGCGTCACGAGGAGGCCCGTTGCCGGCCGAGGGCGGCCAGTGCCGCGCCCTCCTTTGGGGCGTGTTCCTCCGTCCCGGACGGGCGCGTGTGGTGATGCTGCGGTTCGGCGTACCGGGTCAGGCCCAACACGGAGACGAGCGTGATCAGGAAGCCGGCGGTGGCGAGCCACTCCCGGCCCGGCCAGATCCGGTCGCCGAGCAGGAGGAGCCCCACGATCGCGGCGGGGACCGCCCCGGCCGCGTCCATCGCCGCCACGGCGGCGGTGGTGGAGCCGCGCTGCATGGCCAGGCCGAGCAGCAGCTGCCCGACGACCGAGTGGGCTGCCAGCAGGTAGAGCAGCGGATGGCAGAGGAAGGCGTCGACCGTGTGCACCGAGGCGAGCGGCCGGGCGGCCACCGCGGCGGCCGAGAAGGCCAGCCCGGCCAGGGAGCCGAGCGCCACCGAGCCGGGCACGCCGTGCAGTCGTGCCGCGAGGACACCGAGACCGCCGATCACGCCGAGCGCGACGACCAGACCGGCCACGGCGGCCGGGCCGAGTTGGCGTGACGGCGCCGGCCGGGCGGACAACACCAGCGCGGTGATCCCGGTGAGGAGGAGCACGAGCAGCAGCACCTCGGCCGCGGGCAGCCGCCACTTGAGCACCAGCACGCCGAGCAGGGCGGTGACGCCGAGCCCCGCGGCCACGCTCGCCTGGACCAGGAAGAGCGGCAGGTCACGGCGGGCCAGGAAGGCCAGGACGAAACCGAGCGCCTGACAGGCCAGCCCGATCAGGTAGGTGCGATGGCTGGCCAGGCGCAGCAGCAGCGTCGGGTCGAAGCGGTGGTGCGGCCTCGTCCTGGTCGCTGCCATCGACTGGAGCAGGTTGGCGACGCCGTAGGCGGCGATCATGGCCGCGAGGAAGCACCAACCGGTGGACACCTCGCGAGGATAGAGGGTGGGTCCGCGCGCTCCCAGTCGGACCGGCCGGGCCGGGGTTCGTGCCCGGTCGGCCGGGACACGTCGGCGGGGCACCGAGCCGGCTGACCCGGGAGGTTCCCACCGGGCGGTCGCCTGGCGAGGGTTGCGCCGAAACCGATCGTCCGGGAGGTCTCAGCCGAGCCGGTCGAGAAGGTCCTGGTGCAGCCTGCCGTTGCTGGCCACCGCGTTGCCGCCCGCCGGCCCGGGGCGCCCGGCCAGATCGGTGAGGACACCGCCGGCCTCGGTGACGATCGGGACCAGGGCGGCGAGGTCCCACAGGGACAGCTCCGGTTCGACCATGGCGTCGACCGCGCCCTCCGCGACCAGCATGTAGCCGTAGAAGTCGCCGTAGGCCCGGCTCCGCCAACTGGTCCGCATGACGTCGAGCATCGCGTCGAGCCTGCCGATCTTCTCCCAGCCGTCGAGCGACGAGTAGCAGAAGCTGGCGTCGGCGAGCCGGCTCACCCCGGAGACCCGGATCGGGGTCCCCGTGGCCTGGTCCCGCCCGGCGAACGCGCCCTGTCCGACCGCTGCCCACCAGCGCCGGCCCAGGGCCGGGGCGGAGACCAACCCCACGACCGGCTGGTCGCCGTCCATCAGGGCGATCAGGGTGCCCCAGATCGGTACGCCACGGACGAAGTTCTTGGTGCCGTCGATCGGGTCGATCACCCACCGCCGGGTGCCGGAACCTGCCGCCGGGGCGCAGGAGCCGAACTCCTCCCCGAGAACGCCGTCATGCGGGCGGGCCTGCGCCAGGGCCGCCCGCACGGCCCGTTCCACGGCGGTGTCCGCGTCGGTGACCGGCGTCAGGTCCGGTTTCGACTCCACGTGCAGGTCGAGGGCGCGGAACCGGGCCATCGAGATCGAGTCGGCGGTGTCGGCGAGCATGTGCGCCAGGGACAGGTCGTCCGCGTACCGGGCCATGCCGGGAAACCTACTCGATCCGGGCCGGCCGATGCGCGCGGCCGGCGCGACCGTCCGGTACGCCCTACTCGGTCTCACCGGCCCGCGACGCCAGCAGCCGGCGGTAGGACGCCAGCCGTCGTGGGTCGGCGTTGCCGGCCGCCACCCAGGCGGGCAGCGCGCAGTCGGTCTCACCCGAGGTGTGCTCACAGTTCGGCGGACACTCCGCCGTCCCCTCGACCAGGTCGGGGAAGCCGTGCAGCAGGCTCTCCGCCGAGACGTGGGCCAGGCCGAAACTGCGGACGCCGGGCGTGTCGATGATCCAGCCGGGGTGCCCCCGTCTCCCGCGCACCGGCGGCAGGCGCAGCGCGACCGCGCTGGTCGAGGTGTGCCGGCCGCGGCCGATCGCGCTGACCGCGCCGACCGCCCGCTCCGCATCCGGAACCAGGCGGTTGACCAGGGTCGACTTGCCCACCCCGGAGTGGCCGACCAGCACCGAGACGCGCCCGCCGAGCAGCCGGCGCAACTCGCCGAGGTCCGCGGCGGGCTCGACGAGGACGTACGGCAGGTCCAGCTCGGCGTAGTAGTCGAGGACGTCGTCCGGGGGCGCCAGGTCGGCCTTGGTCAGGCAGAGCAGCGGTTCGATGTCGGCGTCGTACGCGGCGACCAGGCACCGGTCGATGAAGCCGGTCCGGGGTGGCGGGTCGGCCAGCGCGCTGACGATCACCAACTGGTCGGCGTTGGCGACGATGACCCGTTCCAGCCGTCCCTCGACGGCGGTCTCGTCGTCGTCGGCGGTCCGCCGCAGCACGGAACGCCGTTCGGCGATCCGGACGATCCGGGCCAGCGTGCCCGGCGCGCCGGAGGTGTCCCCGACCAGTGCGACGCGGTCGCCGACCACCACCGACCGGCGGCCCAGCTCGCGGGCACGCATCGCGGTCACCGTCACCGCGGTGTCCGCGGCCGGGTCGTCCCCGATCACGCAGGTGTAGCGACCCCGGTCGACCGCGACCACGAAACCCTCGACCGCCTCGGCGTGTCGGGGTCGGGTACGGGTACGCGGACGCGACGAACGGCCCGGCCTGACCCGGACGTCGTCCTCGTCGTACTCGCGCCGTCTGCCCGCCAGTGCGGCCCCCTGCCTCGTCCCGTGTCCTCACCGGCGGCGGGGTCGGGCCGGACCCACCCCGGCTACCGGTGCCCGCCGCCGGTCACCATCGTCGACCATAGTGCCGGGAACTCGGGCATGGTCTTGGAGGTACACGCCACGTCGTCCAGGGTGACTCCCGGTACGGCCAGTCCGACGACCGCGGCGGCGTGTGCCATCCGGTGGTCGGCGTACGTGGCGAAGGTGCCGCCGCGCAGGGGCCGTGGCCGGATCTCCAGCCCGTCGTGGGCCTCGACGACCTCGGCCCCGAGGGAGGTCAGCTCCCGGGCCAGTGCGGCCAGCCGGTCGGTTTCGTGGCCGCGGATGTGCGCCACCCCGGAGAGCCGGGACGGCGAGTCGGCCAGCGCGGCGAGCGCAGCCAGCACCGGGGTGAGCTCGCTGACCTCGGAGAGGTCGGCATCGATTCCGTGTACCCCTCCCGTGCCGCGGACGGTGAGGCCGTCCGTGTCGACTGTCACCTCGCCCCCCATCCGCTCCAGCAGCGAGCGCAGCGTGTCGACCGGCTGCAGGCTGTGACGCGGCCAGCCGCGCAGCGTCACGCTCCCGCCGGTGACCAGGGCGGCGGCGAAGAACGGCACCGCCCCGGAGAGGTCGGGCTCGATGTCCCAGTCCCGTCCGGCGACGCGGCCCGGCTCCACCGCCCACACGTCGGGCACGCTGTCGTCGACCACGACCCCGGCGGCCCGGAGCATCTGCACGGTCATCCGCAGGTGCGGTGCCGAGGGGACCGGCGGTCCCTCGTGCCGGACCACGATGCCGCGGGTGAACCGCGCCGCGCCGAGCAGCAGTCCGGAGACGAACTGGCTGGAGGCAGAGGCGTCGATGACGACCTCGCCGCCGGTCACCTCTCCGGCACCCCGCACGGTGAGGGGCAGTCCGCCGCCGGGCGCGGCGTCGATGCGGACGCCGACGGCGCGCAGCGCCTCGACCAGCGGGCCGAGGGGCCGGACCCGTGCCTGGGGGTCGCCGTCGAAGGTGACGTCCCCCTCGGCCAGCCCGGCGAGCGGGGGTACGAACCGCATGACCGTCCCGGAGAGCCCCACGTCGACGTGGGCGGGGCCGCGGAGGGCGCCGGGCCGGAGCAGCCAGCGCTGGTCGTCCTCGGTGGAGACGTGGGTGCCCAGCGCCCGTAGCCCGCCGGCCATCAGCTCGGTGTCGCGGGCCCGAAGCGGGTGGTGCACCGTCGAGGGGGCGTCGGCGATCGCGCCGAGCACCAGGGCCCGGGCGGTCAGCGACTTGCTGCCGGGCAGCCGCAGGGACGCCCTGACCGGCTCGGTCGCCACCGGCGCGGCCCAGGGGCGGGGCGGGCGGGTCGCGGTCGAATTCGCCACGGTCACAGTCTGCCTCGTACGCCGCTGCGGCCGGTCGTCGGCCCAGCCGCTCCCGACAGACGGGACGGCGGGCCGCCGGGGGAACGGCGGGGGCGTGGCCGAGACGCTAGCGTGTGCCCATGTGTGGCAGGTACGCGACGACCCGCAGCGCGGCCGACCTGAGCGCGCTGTTCGAGGCGTACGACGACACCGGTGACCAGCTCCGCCCCAACTACAACGTCGCACCCACCACCGCGGTGCCGATCGTCCGTGACGCCGCGGCGGCCGAGGACGCCGTGACCGCGCGCGGGGCCGGTGCGGCCGCCGTGCTCTCCGTCGCCCGGTGGGGTTTTCTGCCGCCCTGGGCGAGGGATGTCCGGGCCGGGGCGCGCATGATCAACGCCCGCGCCGAGACGGTCGCCACGAGCCGGGCGTACGCCTCCTCGTTCGCCCGCCGCCGCTGCCTCGTTCCCGCCGACGGCTGGTACGAGTGGACCCGGCGGGACGGTGTCCGGCAGGCGTACTACATGACGCCCCGCGACGGCTCGGTGCTCGCCCTCGCCGGGCTGTGGTCGATCTGGCGCGGCGCCGACGTGCCCCTGCTGACCTGCACCGTCGTCACCACGGCCGCGCTCGGTGACCTCGCCGGAATCCACGACCGGATGCCGCTGCTGCTGCCCCGTGACCGCTGGGACGACTGGCTGGCCGGCGGCGGTGAGCCGGGCGACCTGCTGGCCCCGCCGACCGAGGAGTGGTTGGGCGGACTGGAGATCCGACCGGTCGGAAAGGCGGTCGGAGACGTGCGGAACAACGGGCCCGATCTGATCGCCGCGGTCCCGGCCCCGCCGCTGCGCGCGTTACCGGAGGAGCCGGCGGCGTCGACATTGTTCTGACCGCGGAACCGCGTATTCGTGCACGCCGATTTGGCACTGTTCGCGACGGAAAGTCGTAAAGACTTTCACAAGCTTCTCGGTCAGCCCTTGTCACCCCTTGTCAAAGTGCGGTAGAACACAGCGCCGGCAGTGGTGTCGGCTCGCACGGGGCGAGCGACCCTCACCGATCTTTGTCGGTCCCACGGGGGAGGTGGGTGAATGACACGGGCGCGCATGCCACGCCCGCACGAGGTCGACGCGGCGCGACGGGACCCGAGATTGATTCGGGCCCTCAATGAGCGGCGCGTCGACGAGGCCTGGCGGACCAGGGGGGTATGCCAGAGTGTCGACCCGGAAACGTTCTTTCCGGCGCCGAATGAGCCGGCCGACTCTGCGGTGGCGCTGTGCCGCACCTGCGACGTGCAGGGGCCCTGCCTGGCCTGGGCACTGGAGGTGGGTGACTGCCACGGTGTCTGGGGAGGGACCACGCCGCGTGAACGCCGGGCGATGCTGGTCGCCTGGCGGGACCAGGTCGAGGCCAATCCGGCCGCGGCCGGTGACGCCGGCCCGCCGGTCCGGGACCGTCTGCTGACCCTCGTTCCGGTCACCTCCGGTCGTCGCTGACGTCGACCGGGCCGGCGCACGCCGTCGACGCGTCGTCGGCCCGGTCGATGCTTCTCTCCGCGTTTCTCCGAGGGACGGGTTTCCCGCCGGTGAACGGGCTGTCCGCCCGGGCCGGCACCGGTGGTCTGCCGTACGGTGACGCGGTGCACCGCAGCGACGAGATCGACACTCCGCGGGGACCGGCCCGGGTCGAGTACGACCTGCCGCGTCCCGATCCCACGACCCTGCTCGTTCTCGGTCACGGGGCGGGCGGCACCACCGATGCCCCGGACCTGCTCGCGCTCCGGGACGCGGCGGTCGCCGCCGGGGTCGGGGTGGTCCGGGTGACCCAGCCCTACCGGGTGGCCGGCAGACGCGCCCCCGCCCCCGCCCGCCACCTCGACGAGGCGTGGACGGCGGTCGCGAGGGCGGTGCTCGACCGGTTTCGGCACCGGCCGACCCTGCTCGTGGGCGGCCGGTCCAGTGGCGCCCGGGTCGCCTGCCGTACCGCCCGCGACTGCGGTGCCGCGGGCGTCGTCGCCCTGGCGTTCCCCCTGCACCCGCCCGGCAAACCGGAGCGGTCCCGGGCGGCGGAGCTGGCGGCGGGGGTGCCGGTGCTGGTGGTGAACGGCGACCGTGACCCGTTCGGCGTACCAGAGGCCACCGCGGACGTACACGTCGAGGTCAGACCCGGTGAGGGGCACGACCTGCGGCGTGATCCGCACGGTACCGCCGAGGTGGTGCTGCGCTGGCTGCGGGCGCGGGGCTGGGCGGGTTGACCCGGGGCGGCGCCGGCCGTGTCCTGCGGATCGGGGCGGTCGTTGCTTCACGTGATGCCGGACACCGGGCGGGCCCGCCGGGTTCGCGACGGCGCCCGGCCTCGTCCTCCCAGGCCCTTCCTGGTCCCAGCGGTGGAGGGATCCGGCCGGACCCTCCACGGCGGGGCCAGGGACGGGTGGATCCTCCGGAATGCCTCACCGCACGGTTGCGTTGCTACCCGGCGGGTAGCACGCGAGCGCGAGGGGGGTTGGACCGGTGCCGACCGAGACACGGAGTCTGGAGCACGGCCGCGAGGCGCGGCGTCCGGAGCGCAGGCGAACCGGGCCGCTCTCTCGAACGCCGGGTGACCGGGCTCCGACGTACCCCGGTCATCCCCGAACCGAACCGTCCGGCCGTGGTTTCCGCGTATCCTCGGCGGGACAGCCGACTCGTGTCGCGGCGGTACCGACCGCGGCGCCGGCTCGGCATCGAGGCGAGGGGGACGTGCGGTTGACACGACCGGAAAGAACAGACGAGCGTACGGACGAGCGTCGGGCCCGGTTCGAGCGTGACGCACTGCCCTTCCTCGACCAGTTGTACGCGGCCGCCCTGCGAATGACCCGGAACCCGGCCGACGCCGAGGATCTGGTCCAGGAGACCTTCCTGAAGGCGTTTGCCGCGTTTCACCAGTTCGAAGAGGGCACGAACCTCAAGGCGTGGCTGTACCGGATTCTGACCAACACCTACATCAACTCCTACCGTCGTCGGCAGCGGCAGCCGGTGCAGGCACCCACCGAGGAGATCACCGACTGGCAGCTCGCCGAGGCCGAGTCGCACACCTCCAGCGGCCTGCGCTCTGCCGAGGCGGAGGCACTGGACAGGCTTCCGGACAGCGACGTGAAGGAGGCGTTGCAGCAACTTCCGGAGGAGTTCCGGCTCGCCGTCTACCTCACCGACGTCGAGGGGTTCTCCTACCGGGAGGTCGCCGACATCATGGGCACGCCGATCGGCACCGTCATGTCACGACTGCACCGCGGTCGACGGAACCTACGCAAGCTGCTTGAGCGCTACGCTGCCGAGCGGGGCTTCACGTCGGCCCCGGCGACCAGGTCCGCCACCGCCGGCCGGGAGGTGTGAGCGAGCATGGGTTGTGGGAAACCGCACGAGACCGACTGCCGTGAGGTGCTGGCCGAGGTCTACGTCTACCTCGACCTCGAGTGTGACGACGACCGGCGGATGCGGATTCGTGACCACCTCGACGAGTGCTCCCCGTGCCTGCGCGAGTACGGCATCGAGCGGGAGGTCAAGGCGTTGGTGGCCCGGTGCTGCGGCAACGAGACCGCACCCGCGGCGCTTCGGGAGCGGCTCCGGATCCAGCTCGCCGAGATGGTCTTCGGCTCCGAGGCCAGGGATCGACTGCCCGACTGATCCTGGGATGACCGTCTGACCGGCGCCCCCACACGCCGTACCCACCCGGGGGGTGGCGACCGCCGGACCCGGCCGGACCGGCCGGGTCCCGCGTGAGGCACGGCAGGGCGCGGCCGTCGTGGCGTTCCCGCGGCCGTCGTCCGGGTCCGGCGTCTGGTCGCCGTCCTGCGTCAGGCGTTGGGGCGCTTGCCGTGGTTGGCGGCGTTCTTCCTGCGCGCCTTCTTCTTCCGCGACCGCTTGGCCATCGTGACCTCCCGTCACAAGCAACATCCGACAGTGGGTGTGGTGGCGGGCGGCGGTGGCACCGTACCCGCGCCGGGCAATCCTTTCACGCCCCGCGCCTCCGGCGTCTCGGTCCCGGGCACGGTCGGCCTCTCGTGCCGGTTTCATACCTCTTGTATGTCTCGTGTCTGCCGTGCCCGTCCGGGTCCTCCCGGCCGCCCGGCCCCGACCTCGGGACCGGGCGGCCGTCGTACGTCGTGACCGGGCGATCCCATGATTGGATACCGTTCGCAGGCAGAAGCGCCGGCGACGGCGCCGACGAGGGAGGGCCGATGGCCGAGGAGATCCGCGCCGAGATGGTGGCGAACGTGTGGAAGGTCGTGGCCACGGAGGGAGACACCGTGTCGGAGGGCGACACGCTGGTGATCCTCGAGTCGATGAAGATGGAGATCCCGGTGGTCGCCGAGTCGAGCGGCGTACTGCGGAAGCTCGCCGTCAACGAGGGCGACGTGGTGCAGGACGGCGACCTGATCGCGGTGATCGAATGAGTGGTGTCCTGGTCCGCCCCGCGGAGCCGGCGGACTACGCCGCGATCGCCCGGCTCTCGGTGGCGGCCTACCGGGCGGACGGACAGCTCGACGCGGCCCCGCACTACGCGGCGGAGCTCGCCGACGTGCCGGCCCGGGCCCGGGCCGGCGAGCTGCTGGCGGCGGTCGACGAGACGACCGGCGAGGTGCTCGGCTCGGTCCTGTTCGTGCTGCCCGGGACGCCGTACGCCGAGCTGTCCGGGCCGGGCGAGGCCGAGTTCCGGATGCTGGCGGTCGACCCCGCCGCACAGGGCCGGGGCGTGGGCAGCGCGCTGGTGCGCGCCTGCCTGGCGCGGGCGCGCGAGCTCGGCTGCCACCGGGTGGTGCTGTGCACCCGGAGTTTCGCCGCCGCGGCCCACCGGCTCTACGCACGGTTGGGCTTCGTGCGTACGCCAGAACGCGACTGGTCTCCGATGCCCGGTGTCGACCTGCACGCGTTCCGCATCGACCTGGCCGCGGCACCGGAGCACGACCCGTCGGCGGCACGGACGGCCCAGCCGCAGCCGGCCTGAACCGCCGGCCGCCCTGTCACGACCGCCCGGTGGGGGCGTTGCCACAGGTCACGCCCGCCCGGTCAGGCGTTGCCACACGCGTCCCCACAGGTGACCGAGGCGGCGTTGCCGGGGCACGGTCCGCCCGGGCGGCGGCAGCGCGAGCACCTGCCGGGCGCTGGCGACCGCCGCCGGATCGGCCTGCGGGGTGGCCAGGACCAGCCAGGCCAGCGACTGCACGACGGAGACCGGCCGCATCCGGGCCACCCCGACGGCGTCGGCGAGGCGTTCGGCGGCGACCCGGGCGACCTCGGCCCGCACCGACGGGTCCACCCATGCGGCGGTGACCAGGGCGTACAGCGCCGCCTCGGTGGTCCAGTCCTCGACACCCCACACCAGGTCGAGCAGCACCCGGCGGCGGGTCGACTCCGACCACGGCTCGTCGGTGCGGTGGTGCAGCAGGCCGAGGCAGGCCCAGACCTGGACCGAGCGGGTCCACAGTGTCGGGTCGTGTCTGGACACCACCCGCCCCAGTTCCGTCACCGGGGGCGAGGGTGGGTGCGCCAGCAGCCCGAGCAGGTCGTCGAGGTCGACGGTGGCGAGGCTGATCGCGGTGTCGTACGCGGCCGGGGGATGGGGCCAGACGGGGCTGGCGAGCCGCCGGATCCGTTCCACCGTCGCCTCGGACGGCACCGGGACCGCCGGCACCGGCGTCGTTCCGTCCCAGTGCCAGAGACGGTGTGTCACCGGGCGGCGCGGCAGCCGCGGGTCCGGCCCGGGTACCCGGCCGACGGCCAGGGTGACGCCCGGTGCCGCGGCGAGCAGGGCGCGCACCGCACTCGGCGGCTCCGGTGCGCGCAGCCACATGCGTCCTCCGGTCGCCGGATCGCCGGCGCGGGTCAGCTCCCGCAGCGCCGTGGCGGCCGCATCGGTGGCGGGCGGGATCCCGCCGAGCCACGGCTGGCCGTGGCAGCACTCGGCGAGGTCGTTGTGCTCGTGCGAGTCGTCCGGGTGCTCCCGGGCGAAGTCGGCGAGCGCGACCAGGTGTGCCAGGTCGCCGTCGCGTCGGTAGCGGAGCCGGTGACCGGTGTGCACCGCGCAGTCGAACGTCGGGTCGCGGGCCAGCGCCCGATCGACCCAGTCCAGGGCCTCGTCGAGCCGGCCGTGGTCGGCGAGGGTGCCGGCGAGGTCCGCGTACACGGACAGGTCGTCGGGGTCGTGTGCGACCGCCCGACGCAGCGCGGCGAGGGCCTCACCGGTACGCCCCGCACTGCGGTAGGCGTAGCCCAGCCACACCTCGGTGAGCTTTGACGGCAGCTCACGGGCGCCCTGGCTGGCCCAGTCGACGGCCAGGGTGGTCGCGCCGAGCCGGCGCGCCAGGGCGGAGGCCGCCCCGAGCATCAGCCCGTGCCGCGGATGCGCCGCCACGGCGTGCCGGGCCAGTCGCAGGTACGGCCAGAGCGGCTCGCGGGCCTGCTCCGGAACGGGATCGGGGAGGCCGGCGCAGAGCTGCATCAGGATCCGGGCGATCCGGTCGGGGTCGAGCTGGGCGGCCAGTTCCGGCGCGCTCACCCAGGGGACGTCGGCCCAGCCGGCCGACGGGACGTGCCCGGTGGCGGCGGCGAGCAGTTCCAGCCCGTCGCCGGG
>CALGAM010000176.1 GCA_937951935.1 uncultured Micromonospora sp.
GAACGACCCCCACGACAGGGCCGCCCGGGGCGACTCAGAGGTCGCCGCGCAGCTCGGCGTAGCCGCGCCGGACGGCGGTCAGCGCCACCCCCGGCTCGAACGGAGCGTGCCGGGCGATCTGCTCGGCGGGGGAGTGGTCGGCGTGGCCGTCCCGGATCAGCCACGCCAACGCGGCCAGATCCTCGTGCTGGCGGCGGACGAAGTCCGGTCCGACCACCGCGCCGTGCCCGGGCACCACGACCGAGGCCGGCGTGGTGAGGCGGAGCAGCGCGGCCACGGTCTCCACCCACTCCAACGGGTACGCGTCCTCGAACGCCGGTGGCCCGCTCTCCTCGATCAGGTCGCCCGCGACCAGGACGTCGGCGTCCGGCACCAGCACCACCAGGTCCCCCGCGGTGTGGCCCCGGCCCAGGTGCCGCAGCACCACCGGCCGGCCGCCGACGTCCAGCGTCGTCTCGGCGCCGACCGGATGGGTGGGGGCGAGAACCGGGACCCGGGCCACCTCGGTGGCGAGCTCCGGTTCGGCGGGAAGCACCTCGTCGTAGGCCTGCCGGCGGACCAGCTGCGGGTGGTCCCGGAGCAGTTCGCAGGTGAACTGGTGGGCGTAGATCGGACCGGGCGGGTCGCCGGCCAGGGTGGCGTTGCCGAAGCAGTGGTCGAAGTGGTGGTGGGTGTTGACCAGGATGAACGGGTCCCGGGTGAGACGGCGGGCGGCGGCGGCCAGCTCGGCGGCCTGGGCCGTGGTGGAGAGGGTGTCCACCACCAGCGCCGCCCCGTCCCCGACGACCAGGGTCACGTTGACGTCGAGCACCGGCTGGCGCAGCACGTACACCCGGTCGGCGACCTCGGTGAAGGCGACGGTCACGACGTCTCCCCGCCGCGCCCGCCGGTGTCCCGGTCTGGGCGGCCGCCCCGGCCGACGGCCTCGCTCCGGGTGGTCATGCCGACCCGAACGCCCGCGCCAGGAACCGCTGCCGGTCGACCAGGACCCGCTCCACCCGACCCTCGGCGACGGTCGTCGTCCCCTCGGTCACGGTGACCTCGAACAGCAGGCGCCGACCGTCGACCTTGGCCAGCCGCGCCCGGGCCACGGCCGTGCGGCCGACCGGCGTCGGCACCCGGTGGTCGAGTTCCACCCGCGTTCCCACCGTGGTCGTCCCGGCCGGCAACCGGCTCGCGGTCGCGGCCACCGTGGCCGCCTCGGCCAGCGCCAAAACCCGTGGGGTCCCCAGCACCGGCACGTCGCCCGAGCCGACCGTCTGCGCGGTGTCGGCGTCGGTGACGGTCAGTTCGACCCGGGCGGTGAGGCCCGGCGGAAAGAGCTGCTCCGGCTGTTGCGGCCCAGACCGCGCCGTGGCTGTTTCCTGCTCCATGAGCAGAGCCTAGGCCCTGGATCCCTCTGATCGGGACCGACACCGGGCTGACGGGGACCAGCCGACGCGCCCACGGGGCGGGCGGACCCCGGGTGTGCGCCGCACCCGTGCCGTGCGCCGTCCCTGCCGCGGCCGTCGGTTCGGGCGCCACTAACCTGAACGCGATGCGCGCCACCGTCCGGGACACCTCGTCCGCCACAGCACCCGTTTCCCCCGGCCGCCCTGTCGGAGGCCCAGGTCGTCGACGCCTCGTCGCCATGTCGATCTGGGCGGTGGCCTTCGTCACCTGCTGGCTGCTGATCGGGCTTCCCACCGACCCGGTCTACGCCTTCGTCTGGCTGTGGACCGCCACCATCGCGTGGCGCAGCGAGCGACCATGGCGCACCCATCTCGGCTTCGCCCGGGACTGGGTGCCGGTGGTGCTGCTGCTGGCGGTGTACAACCTCTCCCGAGGGTTCGCCGACAACGGGGCGACCCCGCACGCCGTCGAGCTGATCGCCGCCGACCGGTGGATGTTCGGCTGGGTACTCGACGGCGAGGTGCCGACGATCTGGCTGCAGCGGCACCTCTACGACCCGGAGGGCGTGCACTGGTGGGACGTCCTGGTCAGCTGGGTGTACTTCTCACACTTCGTGGTCACCCTGGCCGCCGCGGTGGTGCTGTGGCTGCGCGACCGTGCCCGCTGGGCGTCGTACATGCGCCGCTGGGGCTTCCTCTGCGCCGCCGGCCTGGCCACCTACTTCCTCTACCCGGCGGCACCGCCCTGGTGGGCCGCACAGTACGGGATGCTGGAGGAGGTGGCCCGCATCTCCACCCGCGGCTGGCGCGAGCTCGGCATGCACGGCGCCGGCAACCTGCTCAACGCCGGCCAGATCGCCGCCAACCCGGTCGCCGCGATGCCGTCGCTGCACACCGCCTGGGCGCTCTTCGTGGTCGTGTACTTCCTCGGCGCCACCCGGCGCCGCTGGTGGCCGCTGTTGCTCTCCTATCCACTGGCGATGACCTTCACCCTGGTCTACGCCGGTGAGCACTACATGATCGACGTCCTGGTCGGTTGGGTGTACGTCGGGCTGACCTTCCTCGTCGTCGGTCTGGCCGAACGGTGGTGGGCGGCCAGGAAGGCCCGCCGGGCGGGCGGGCCCGGGGCGGCCACCGGGACCACCGGCGGCGACGGCACGGCGGTGGAGGGTTCCGAGCCGGCACCGGATCCGGACCCGGGCGGGACACCGGGCGATCCCGGGCGACACGGCGAGGGCGAGGGAGGACCCGACCGGGCGGTCAACCTCGGGCGCTGAGCCGGGCGGCGCGCGCCCGCGCCGTCAACTCCGCCGCCAGGGCCCACGCCTCGCGCACGTCACGGTCCCGGGCGGCCGCGCTGGGCCCGCCCGCGGTGTCCGCGTACACGGTCGCCAGCCGCAGCCGCCGCTGCACCGGCCCCTGCACGACCCGGACACTCTGGATCCGGGCGTACGGCACGACGAGCAGTTCCCTGGTCAGCAGCCCGGAGCGGACCGCGAAGACCTGCGCGGAGAGACCGGCGCCGAGGGCGTTGGCGGCCAGCGGATGAAGCCAGCGTGCCCGGGCCGGCGGCGGGGTCAGCGTGCGGGAGAGTGTCTCGCCGGGGATGACCTCGGCGATGATCCGCTGTGCGGTCGCCAGGTCACCGACCGGCAGCAGCCGGTCCGGGTGGTTCCGCTCGCCCGCCTCGCCGAACGCGTACCCGGCCACGGAGAGGCGCAGTCGCAGCCAGCCCTTCGTCCGCCAGAGCAGCGGCCAGGTCACGGTCACGGCCTGCAGCCGGTCCAGCGGTACGGCCTGCGCCCGGGTCTCCAACAGCCCGTGCCGGACCCGGAGCGCGGCGTCGTCGCGGGCCACCTGGAACCCCCAGTCGTCGAGGACCCGCCGGATCGGCTGGAGGATCACTCCGGCCATCGCGGTGAGGGTGCTGGCGACGGCGATGAACGACCAGGAGCCCTCGGTGAGGAACTGCGCCAGGACGAAGGCGACCCCGAACGGCAGGAAGAACGCCTGCGGGGTGAGGAGCTGACTGACCAGAAGGTCCCGGTTCGCGACGGTGTGCAGGTGCCGGCCGGGAACCGTGCCGGCGCCGATGACGATTCCCGGCAGTCCCGGCACCGGCACGGCGGGCGGTGCCGACGGACCGCCCTGCTCACCCGGTGGTACCGGCGTCGGCTGCCCGGGCAGCAGACCCGCGGCCGGCACACCGGCCGTCGGGGTCCGGCCGGCCAGCGTCAGCAGACGTTCCCGCAGGGTGACGGCGTCGGCCACCGTGAGGTACGCCAGTGGCGCCTCCGTCTTGTCCCCACCGACCACCTCCAACCGGAGTTCGGCCAGGCCGGTGAGCTGGGCGAGCAGTGGTCGCACCACCTCGACCGCCTGAAGGCGCTCCAGCGGGATCGCCCGGGTCCGCCGCCACAGCAGACCCTCGTGGATCCGCAGCTCCCGACCGACGACGTGGTAGCCGGTGAAGTACCAGCTGACGACCGACAGCACCAGCGCGCCGACCAGCAGCACCGCCACCAGCACCGCGAACCAGGCGATCCCGACCCGGGACAGGGTGGACCAGGAGAGCGCGGCGACGATCACCACGAGGGACTTCGCGCCGTGCAGCAGCGGACTGAGCGGGTGGAGCCGCCGCCGGGGTTCCGTGGCCGGGCCCGCGGTCACAGGCCCTCCGCCCGGTCCTCGCCGAGGGCGGTCAGCCGGTCCCGGAGTCGGGAGGCCTCGGCGGGACGCAGCCCGGGCACCCGGGCGTCGCTCGCGGCGGCGGCGGTGTGCAACTGCACGGTCGCCAGGTTGAAGGCCCGTTCCAGCGGCCCGGCGGTGACGTCGACGAACTGCATCCGGGCGTACGGCACGATCGACAGCCGCCGGACCAGCAGGCCGTGCCGGACCAGCAGGTCGTGGTCGCGCTCGGCGTATCCCCAGGCGTTGACGGCGCGCACGATGACGGTCAGCCGCCACACCGTGGCCAGGACGGTCAACACCAGGCCGAGGACGCAGAGCCAGTGTCCGGTCAGGGCGAACCCGACGCCGAGACCGGCGAGCACGATGACCACGCCTATCCCCAGCCGCAGTGCCTCCACCCAGACCAGGTCCCGGGACACCGGCTGCCAGTCGACGGTCTCCGGCCACGGTTCGAGGGGGTCGACGGGCGCGGTCGGTGGGGTGGTGGGTGCGGGCCCGGTCGGTGGGGTGGTGGTGTACCCGCCGGCATCCGCACCGGGTGCCGGCCGGCCCGCGCCGGCGGGACCGGCCTCTCCCGTCCCGCCGACGCCGCCGGGTACGTCGGCGCCGCCCGGTGATCCGGTGTCCTCCGGTCCGCTCATGTCACCCCGTCCGCTCACGTCGCGCGCCTCGCTCGCCTCACGCGTCGAGCGTAGGCGATCGTCCGGCCGCGACGACCTCGCGGAGGAACCCACGCGCGTCGAGAAAGTCGGCGAGCGATCTCCGGTGCTCGGCACAGGCGAGCCAGACCTTCCGCCGTTCCGGCGGGTGCAGGCGGGGGTTGTTCCAGCGCAGGGCCCACATCGCGGATGCGCGGCAGCCCCGGGCGGAACAGGTCAGCGGGTCCTCGCCGGGGAACGGGTCGCTCACGGCGGCGAGTGTACGCCGCGCCCCGGCGCGACCGGGGTCCGCGAATCCCGTTCTCCCTTCGCGGCTTCTCAAGTTGACGTGCGAGAGTTGGAGCGGCACGTTGCCGACGCATCCCATTCCGTGACCCTGCTGTGGAGGACCGGTGGCCCAGCCGACCACGCCCGACGTCCCTACTCCGCCCGACGTCTCCCGGGGCGCCCCCGCCTCGGGCACGACGACCCCGGCCGAGGACGCCACCCTGCTGGAACGCGCGCTGTTCGAGGTCAAGAGGGTGATCGTCGGGCAGGACCGCATGGTGGAGCGGATGTTCGTCGCCCTGCTGGCCCGCGGGCACTGCCTGCTGGAGGGGGTGCCCGGCGTGGCGAAGACCCTCGCCGTGGAGACCCTCGCCAAGGTCGTCGGCGGTACGTTCGCGCGTGTCCAGTTCACCCCGGACCTGGTGCCGGCGGACCTGGTGGGCACCCGGATCTACCGGCAGTCGAGCGAGAAGTTCGACGTCGAGCTGGGCCCGGTCTTCGTCAACTTCCTGCTCGCCGACGAGATCAACCGGGCACCGGCGAAGGTGCAGTCCGCGCTGCTCGAGGTGATGTCCGAGCGGCAGGTCTCGATCGGTGGCCAGACCTACCCGGTGCCGAACCCGTTCCTGGTGATGGCGACGCAGAACCCGATCGAGCAGGAGGGCGTCTATCCCCTGCCCGAGGCGCAGCGGGACCGCTTCCTGTTGAAGGTCATTGTCGGGTATCCGACCGACGCCGAGGAGCGGGAGATCGTCTACCGGATGGGGGTCCGCGCCCCGGAACCGGTCTCGGTCCTCACCCCGGTCGAGCTGCTCGCGCTGCAGCAGAAGGCCGACCAGGTCTTCGTCCACAACGCGCTGATCGACTACGCGGTACGGCTGGTCGTCGCCACCCGGGCACCGGCCGAGCACGGCATGCCCGACGTCGCCCAGCTCATCCAGTACGGCGCCAGTCCGCGCGCCTCGCTCGGCATCGTCCGGGCCACCCGCGCCCTCGCCCTGATGCGCGGTCGCGACTACGCCCTGCCCCAGGACGTCCAGGACATCGCCCCCGACATCCTCCGGCACCGGCTGGTGCTCAGCTACGACGCGCTCGCCGACAACATCCCGGCCGACCACGTGGTGGACCGGGTGATGTCGACCATCCCGCCTCCGTCCGTCGCGCCTCGTCAGCACGCCACCCCGCCGGCTGCTCCCGTGCCGGGTGTCCTGTCCGGACCCGCTCCCGGAGCCGTGCCGCCGCCGGTCTCCGGTCCGGCCTGGCCGGGGCGCCCGTCGGCATGAGGGAGCGGACGGCGACCAGCGGCGACGCGGGCCGGGTGGGCGGCGCGGCGACCGGCGCGGGTCCGGGGCGGGTCGAGGCGGTCCTCTCCCGGCTGCAGCTGCTGGTCACCCGGAAACTGGACGGGCTCCTGCAGGGCGACTACCTCGGCCTGCTGCCCGGTCCGGGCACCGAGGCGGGGGAGTCCCGGGAGTACCGCCCCGGCGACGACGTACGACGGATGGACTGGCCGGTCACCGCACGCACGACCGTGCCGCACGTCCGGCAGACCGTCGCCGACCGGGAGTTGGAGACCTGGCTGGCGGTGGACCTGTCGGCCAGCCTCGACTTCGGCACCGGCCGCTGCCTGAAGCGGGATCTGGCGGTCGCCGCCGCGGCGGCGGTCGTCCACCTGACCGCCCGGGGCGGCAACCGGGTCGGAGCGGTGATCGGCAGCGGCGGTGTCGGCGCCGGGCCGGGCACCGCCGCCGGCCCCGGCATCCTGCGGTTGCCGGCCCGCAGCGGGCGCAAGGAGGCGCAGGGTCTGCTGCGGACCATCGCCGGGACCACGATCCGGCCCGGGCGGGCCGATCTCGGCGCCCTCATCGACGCGCTCAACCGGCCGCCGCGGCGGCGCGGGGTGGCGGTGGTCATCTCGGACTTCCTGGCGCCGCCGCAGCAGTGGGGGCGACCGGTACGCAAGCTCGGCGTCCGGCACGACGTGCTCGCCATCGAGATCGTCGACCCGCGTGAGCTGGAACTGCCGGACGTCGGGGTGTTGCCCGTCGTCGATCCGGAGACCGGCGAGCTGCACGAGGTACAGACCGCCGATCCACGGCTGCGGCAGCGGTACGCCGCCGCGGCCGCCGCCCAACGCACCGCGATCGCCCACGCGCTGCGCGCCGCCGGCGCGGCGCACCTGCGGTTGCGGACCGACTCCGACTGGCTGCTGGACATGGTGCGCTTCGTGGCCGCGCAGCGACACGCGCGCACCCGGGGGACGACACGATGATCCGATTTCTCGAACCATGGTGGCTGCTGGCCGTGCTGCCGGTGCTCGCCCTCGCCGCGGCGTACGTCTGGCGCCAGCTGCACCGCCGGACGTACGCGCTCCGGTTCACCAACGTGGAACTGCTCCGTACGCTCGCCCCGAAGGGGCTGGGCTGGCGTCGACACGCCGCGGCCGGCGTCCTCCTCCTCGCCCTGCTGGTCCTCGCCACCGCGTTGGCGCGCCCGTCGGTGGACCGCAGGGAGCCGCTGGAACGGGCGACGATCATGCTCGCCATCGACGTCTCGCTGTCGATGGAGGCCGACGACGTGGCGCCCAACCGACTGGAGGCGGCCCAGGAGGCGGCCAAGCAGTTCGTCGCCGAGCTGCCGCCGACGTACAACGTCGGGCTGGTGTCGTTCGCCAAGTCGGCGAACGTGCTGGTTCCGCCGACCAAGGACCGGGTGGCGGTGACCCAGGCGATCGACGGCCTGGTGCTGGCCGAGGCGACCGCGACCGGTGAGGCGGTCTTCACCTGCCTGGAGGCGATCCGGACGGTGCCGGCCGACGGCGCCCAGGGGATCCCGCCGGCCCGGATCGTGCTGCTCTCGGACGGTTACCGGACCGCGGGACGGTCGATCGAGGAGGCCGCCGCGGCGGCGCAGGCGGCGAACGTACCGGTCTCCACGATCGCCTTCGGCACCGACTCCGGCCAGGTGAACATCGGTGGCCAGGTGCAGCGGGTGCCGGTGGACCGACTGGCGCTGGCCGAACTCGCCGAGACCACCAACGGGTACTTCTACGAGGCGGCCTCGATGAGCGAGCTGAAGCAGGTGTACCAGGACATGGGCAGCTCGATCGGGTACCGGATCGAGCCACGCGAGATCACCCACTGGTACGCGGGAGTAGCGCTGCTGCTGGCGCTCTGCGCGGCGGGGTTGAGTCTGCTCTGGACCTCCCGGCTGGTCTGAGGCCAGCGGTCGCGCGTGGTGCCCGGCCGGTCCGCACGGACCGGCCGGGCACCACGCGGCCGGACGAAGGGTCGGGTGCGGGCGGGGCGACGGTTCCGGTCGGTTGCGGGGCCGAGTGGAGTCACGGGGCCGAGTGGACCAGCACGAAGAGCACCACGACCCAGGCCGCAGCGAGGGTGAAGCCCAGCGGGGCGACGTAACGGTGCATGTTTCACTCTCCGGTGGCGACTGAGGACTCCCCTGGCCGGCGCAGGGCCGGGCGGTGGGTGGATCGGGGATCAGCGAGCGCGCACACGAAGTCGTGGCCGAGCGACTCCACACCGGCGGCCCGGCATGACACCGTCATGTCCGGCAGGCACACAGCCCACGGGCACTCCCGGACGACGATCCGGGGAGCGAAGCTGCGGTGTGGAGCGAGGCGGGGTCAGTCGGCCCGGCACGTCATGGCTCAGGCGGACTGACGAACGGCCCGGCCATGACTGGAAGGATCGCTATCTCGCACAGCGATCACCTCCACACGTCGAAAGGCCGGCAACGCGAGCCATCGTACACCCGGGCCGTCGCCGGATCGAAATCGGCGGGGGCGGCTGCGGACCGTGGCGGTCCGATCCTCGGCGCCGGTGCCCGCGACGGGCGACGTCCCACGTCATCCCGGGCTGGTGCGGGGCGCCCCGGTTACTGCTTACCTACCGGTAGCGCCTAGTCTCCATCGCGCACCATCGTGCGCCGCAGCCAGATCAGGAGGAGGAGACGCCGTGGCCCGAACTGTGCTGGTGACCGGGGGCAACCGGGGCATCGGCCTGGCCATCGCCCAGGCCTTCGCCAAGCAGGGTGACCGGGTGGCGGTGACCCACCGGGGCAGCAAACCACCCGCCGACCTGTTCGGCGTGCAGTGCGACGTCACCGACAGCGCGCAGGTCGACGCGGCGTTCTCGGCCGTCGAGGCGGAGTTCGGCCCGGTCGAGGTGCTGGTCGCCAACGCCGGGATCACCCAGGACACGTTGCTGATGCGGATGACCGAGGAGCAGTTCGCCTCGGTCCTCGACACCAACCTGACCGGTGCGTGGCGCTGTGCCAGGCGGGCGGCGACCAGGATGGTCCGCGGGCGATGGGGACGCATGATCTTCATCTCCTCGGTCGTCGGGCTGAGCGGGGGTGCGGGTCAGGTCAACTACGCGGCGAGCAAGGCCGGCCTGGTCGGCGTGGCCCGGTCGATCACCCGGGAACTGGGAACCCGGAACGTCACCGCGAACGTGGTGGCTCCCGGCTTCGTCGACACCGACATGACGGCGGTCCTCTCCGAGGAGCGTCGGGCGGAGATCCTCAAATCGATCCCGGCCGGCCGGATCGCCACCGCCGACGAGGTGGCCGGGGTCGTCACCTGGCTCGCCTCCGACGCCGCCGGCTACATCTCCGGCGCGGTCATCCCGGTCGACGGTGGTCTCGGCATGGGCCACTGACCACCCGAACCGTCCTGGAAACCATCGAGCCCGAGCGTAGGAGGGACGTACACGTGTCTGGACTGCTGGCCGGCAAGCGGCTGCTCGTCACCGGGGTCATCACCGACCAGTCGATCGCGTTCTCGGTGGCGAAACTCGCCCAGGAGAACGGCGCCACCGTGGTGCTCACGGGCTTCGGCCGGATGTCGCTCGTCGAGCGGATCGCCAAGCGGCTGCCCGAGCCCGCCCCGGTGATCGAACTCGACGTCACCAACAGCGAGCACCTCGACACGCTGGCCGAGCGGGTCCGCGCACACGTCGACGGCCTGGACGGGGTGGTCCACTCCATCGCCTTCGCGCCGCCCAGCTGCCTCGGGGGCGGGTTCCTCGACGCGCCGTGGGAGGACGTGGCGACCGCCGTGCAGGTTTCGACCTACTCGTACAAGGCGCTGGCGATGGCGGCCCTGCCGCTGATGGGTCCGGGCAGCGCCATCGTCGGGCTCACCTTCGACGCCACCCGGGCGTGGCCGGTGTACGACTGGATGGGCGTGGCCAAGGCCGGTCTGGAGTCGGCCTCCCGCTACCTGGCCCTGCACCTGGGTCCGAAGGGGATCCGGAGCAACCTCGTCTCCGCGGGCCCGCTGCGCACCATGGCCGCCAAGTCGATCCCGGGCTTCGAACGGTTCGAGAACGCCTGGGCGGAACGGGCCCCGCTGGGCTGGACCCTCACCGACCAGGAGCCGGCCGCCCGGGCCTGTCTGGCGCTGCTCTCCGACTGGTTCCCGGCCACCACCGGCGAGATCGTCCACGTCGACGGCGGGTTCCACGCCCTCGGCGTCTGAGGTCGCCGGCCGGCGGGGCCACGGCGGGCCGGGGCCGTGCCGGCGGGTCGGGTGACCGCGACCGCGGCGGCGACGGGCTCGTGGCAGCCGGTCGGCCGGGCGGGGAACAATGGCCGCATGTCGTACGACGCGCTGGTGTTGATCTCGTTTGGCGGCCCCGAGCGGCCCGAGGACGTCCTGCCGTTCCTGGCCAACGTCACCCGCGGCCGGAACGTGCCGCCGGAGCGGCTGGCCGAGGTCGCCGAGCACTACCACCACTTCGGCGGGGTGTCGCCGATCAACCAGCAGAACCGGGACCTGCTCGCCGCGATCCGGGCCGACTTCGCCGCCAACGGGATCGACCTGCCGGTCTACTGGGGTAACCGGAACTGGCACCCGATGCTCGCCGACACCGTGGCCCAGATGCGCGCGGACGGCATCCGCTCCGCGCTCGGCTTCGTGACCAGCGCGTACGCCGGCTACTCCTCCTGCCGGCAGTACCTGGAGGACATCGCGGCGGCCCGGGCGGCGGTCGGCCCGGACGCACCCCGGATCGACAAGCTACGGCAGTACTGGGACCACCCCGGCTTCGTCGAGCCGCACGCGGACGCGGTCGTCGCAGCCCTGAACACCCTCGACGCGGCCCGCCGGGCCACCACCCGGCTGGTCTTCACCGCCCACTCGGTGCCGGTCTCCATGGCCGCGGCGTCCGGGCCGGAGGGCGGCCGGTACGAGGCGCAGCTGCGCGAGACGGCCCGGCTGGTCGCCGCCGCGGCCGCCCCGGACCTGCGGTACGACCTGGTCTGGCAGAGCCGCTCCGGGCCGCCGCACGTGCCCTGGCTCGAACCGGACATCAACGACCACCTGCGGACCCTGCCGGAGGAGGGGGTCACCTCGGTCGTGGTGAGCCCGATCGGCTTCGTCTCCGACCACCTGGAGGTGGTCTGGGACCTCGACACCGAGGCGGCCGCCACGGCCAAGCAGCTCGGCCTGGACTACGTCCGGGCCGCCACCCCCGGAACCGATCCACGGTTCGTGGCCATGGTCCGGGAGTTGGTGACCGAGCGGCTTAACCCGGCGGACACGGTCCCGCGACGCCGGCTCGGTACGCTGCCCGCCTGGGACGCCTGCGCGGCCGGTTGTTGCCCGCCGTCCCGGCGTCCCTGACGCCCGACCCGGCTGTGGCCGAAAGCACGCACGCCCGGGCCACCGGGCGCGGGGTCGCACCATGCCGACAGCCTCGGCCATGATCAGGAGAGCGATGAACCAGTCAAGCCAGCGAGTCATCCGGCCCGGAGGTGGTGGGTCGTGACGGAGCGTAAGCCGGTGGAGAGCTGGCTCACCGACATGGACGGCGTACTGGTGCACGAGGGGCAGCCGGTGCCGGGTGCGCCCGAGTTCATCCGGCGGCTGCGTGCCTCGGGCAAGCCGTTCCTGATCCTCACCAACAACTCGCTGTACACCCCCCGGGACCTCCAGGCCCGGCTGAACCGGATGGGATTCGACGTACCCGAGAGGGCGATCTGGACAGCCGCCCTGGCCACCGCGCAGTTCCTGGCCGACCAGCGGCCCAACGGCACGGCGTACGTCATCGGCGAGGCCGGCCTCACCACCGCCCTGCACGAGGTCGGGTACGTCCTCACCGACTACGCCCCCGACTACGTCGTCCTGGGGGAGACGCGCACCTACAGCTTCGAGGCGATCACCAAGGCGGTACGCCTGATCGCCGGCGGCGCCCGGTTCATCTGCACCAACCCCGACCCGACCGGGCCGTCGGTCGAGGGTGTGCTGCCGGCGGTCGGCTCGGTCGCCGCCATGATCTCGAAGGCGACCGGGGTGAAACCGTACTTCGTCGGCAAGCCCAACCCGATGATGATGCGCTCCGCGCTGAACACCATCGACGCGCACTCCGAGACGACGGCGATGATCGGCGACCGGATGGACACGGACATCCTCTGCGGCCTGGAGGCCGGGCTGGAGACCATCCTGGTGCTGACCGGGATCAGCACCAGGGCCGAGGCGGAGCGGTACCCGTACCGCCCGTCGCGGATCGTCTCCTCGGTCGCCGACCTGATCGACGAGATCTGACCCGGCCGGGCCCTGGTCGGCCTGGCCGGTACCGCCGTGACCGCTGCCCGCCCCGCCTCCCGGCCCGTCCGTCGGCCACACCAGCACGCGCCTGTCTCCGACCCGATCCCACCGGGTGGGCGGGGATTGCCCGGCCCGGCGGTGGGAAGTCCCGGGTGGGGAGGTGGTGCCGATGCGGCGCGCGAGGGCAACCGGGGCCACGGAACGGTTGAGGTCGGTGCGGAACCGGACACGACGTCGCCGCCTCGCCTTCGCCCGGCGGGCCGAGGAGCTCGCGGCCCAGGTGGGCGTGTACCTGGGCCGCAAGCTGTCCAAGGCCGGGCGTAAACGGCCGTTGCGGACCGAACGGGGCGGCAGACACGCGACGCGCAGTGCGAGCGCGGTGACCCGGGGCGTCCGGGGCGTGCGGATCCGGCGCCGGCACGGCCGGCGGCTCGGCCTCGGCCGCAAGCGGGTCCGACCCGGCTGAGATCGGGTGCGTGCGTCGGCGGCGTCCGGGCACCGGGCGTCGCCCACGCCCGCCTCGGCGTCGCCACCGGACCCGACGGAGCCCGGCCGCGGGCTAGACCGACAGCGGTGCGTTGCAGGCCGCGACGATCGCCCGCCGGCAGGCGGCGGTGAGCGGGCGGAGCGCGGCGTCACGCTGTTGTGCCTCGTAGGCGTTCACCGAGCCGCCGGGGGCGACGTGCTCGGCCAGGGCGAGCACCTGGTCCAGCACGCTCGCCCGGGCGAACAGCCGTCGGGCGCGTGGATCGAAGCCGGGCGGCAGGTCGGCCGCGCTGTCCGGCCGGCGCAGCGCGGCGAGGGCACCGGCCAGCTCCGGACGCCACCGGGCGACGTCGAGCCGGGTCAGCGCCGCCGTCGCGGTGGCGAGGGCGGTCGCGAGTTCGGCCTCCGCCTCTGCGGCGTCGGGGTGCCCCCGCAGGGCGGCCGGGGCGTCCTCGGGCAGCGGGTAGACCCGCCAGAGCACCGTCTCGAACGTCACCCCCGACCCGGAGGTGTGGGTGCGTACCTCGGGAATCACCCCCAGACCACGGGCCACCACCGCCTCCCCGGCCAGCAGCGCCGCGGAGGTGAACGGGCCCGGGCCGGGCAGTCCACGCGGGTCGCCGGGAGCGGGCAGCACCAGCCGGATCTCGTCGGGCGAGAGCCGGGAGAACGTGGCGAGCGCCTCACGCAGCGGCACGTCGGTCCAGGTGCCGGGAGCGTCGGCGACGTGGTGCTCCTCGCCGTGCTCGACCTCGTCGGCGACCTCGTCGTACGGCACCAGGCCGGCACGCCATGCCCGCACCCAGGTCACGAAGCGGCTCGAGCGGCGTGCCGTCAGGATCGCCGCGCCCGGTGCGCCAGACATGCGGCTAGGGTACGTGCTCGGCCCGCCCCTGTCTCGCCGCGCCCGCCCGGGCGTGCTGACGTCACCGGTGGCCCGGTGTGCACTACCGTCGCCCCCATGGGACGGATGTACGGCGACGACGTGCTTGCCGGGAACTGGCGGCGACGCACGGTCGTACCCGAGGTGGAGGCCGAGCCCGACCTGGTGGTGGAGGACGCCGACTCGGGCTTCTGCGGTGCGGTGGTGGGTTTCGAGGCGGGCGCCGTGGTGCTGGAGGACCGGCACGGACGACGGCGACACTTCCCGATGCTGCCGGCGGCGTTCCTGCTCGACGGCAGGCCGGTGACGCTGCGCCGGCCGGCACCGAAACCCGCGCCGGCGGCCCGGCGGCGGACCGCCTCCGGATCCATCGCCGTGGACGGGGCGCCAGCCCGGGTCGCCCGGGCCAGCCGGATCTGGGTCGAGGGGATCCACGACGCCGCGCTGGTGGAACGGATCTGGGGCGACGACCTGCGGATCGAGGGCGTGGTGGTGGAACCGCTGGACGGCGTCGACGCGCTGGCGGAGCGGGTCCGTGAGTTCGGGCCCGGCCCCGGGCGGCGGCTGGGCGTCCTCGTCGACCACCTGGTCGCCGGTTCGAAGGAGAGCCGGATCCGTGCCGGGGTCACCTCGCCGCACGTCCTGGTCGCCGGACACCCGTACGTCGACATCTGGCAGGCGGTGAAGCCGGCCGCGGTCGGGATCCCGGCCTGGCCCGTGGTGCCACCGGGGCAGCCGTGGAAGGAGGGGGTCTGCGCGGCGCTCGGGGTGGCCGAACCGGCCGAGCTGTGGCGGCGGATCCTGTCCCGGGTGAACAGCTTCCGCGACGTGGAGACCCCGCTGATCAACGCGATGGAGCGTCTGATCGACTTCGTGACCGAACCGTCCTGAGCCGCGG
Source organism: uncultured Micromonospora sp. (assembly GCA_937951935.1). GTDB lineage: Bacteria > Actinomycetota > Actinomycetes > Mycobacteriales > Micromonosporaceae > Plantactinospora. Next base: position 14,846 of record CALGAM010000176.1, read on the forward strand.
TGCCGCCCTCCCACGGTGGCCGCGCGCGGCGGACCGGTCAGCCCGCCACGGCGGGGTGGGCGTGGATCCCGGCGACGGGTTCCGGACCGGTCCGGGCTGCCGGTGGGACGGCGAAATCGGGGTACGGCGCTCCGGGGGAGGGGGACGGCGTCGCCGATCAGTCCTGCGGGCTGCGGGTGAAGACGAACGTGGCGATGTCCAGCGCGGTGACCGCGCCGCTGGCGTCCCGCCGGACGGTGAGGAACTCGCCGTTGTTCGCCCCCGAGCGGCCGCGCCACCGCCCGGCGGCGTCCCGGGCGAAGCGCCAGGGCACCGCGCCCGGCGGGATCAGCGGTGTCCAGACGAGCTCCTCGGTCTCGGGATCCCAGCTCACCTCCAGTTCCCGACCCATCCACCACCACCGGCCGGTCAGTTCGGCGATCTCGGGCGGCGGAGGGGCGGTGGCGGGCCGCCAGGGCCGGACGGGGGGCGCGGGCTCCAGGTCCAGCACGGTGGTGAGCACCTGCCGGCCCAGCGGGGACAGCGCCCCGGTGCGGAAGCCGTACGCGTTGGCGAAACCGACCACGCCGGTCCGGGACGGCCGGTGCACCGAGAGCGTGGCCACGTAGCCGGGCATCGAGCCGCCGTGGCCGACGAAGATCCGGTCGCCGACGCGGTGCAGTTCCAGGCCGAGCCCGTAGCCGGCGGTCCAGGCGTCCGGGTCGGCGATGGCCGCCGGGGTGCACATCTCGGCGAGGGTCGCGGGGGCCAGCACCCGCGGGTCCGGGTCGGCGAGGAACGCGGCCCACCGGGCCAGGTCGCGGGTGCTGGACCAGAGCTGGCCGGCCGGGGCCATCGCGCCGGTGTCGGTTCGTGGTTCCTCCCGCAGCGTGCCGTGCCAGGGGTGCACGACGTAGCCCCGGGCGAACGGTTCGGTCGCCTGGTAGGTGGTGCGGGTCATCCCGAGCGGGTCGAGCAGCCGGGTCCGGACCAGGTCCCACCACCGCTGTCCGGTGACCCGTTCCAGTACCGCGCCGAGCAGGCCGTACGCCAGGTTGGAGTAGTGGAACGTGTGGTGTGGCGGGTGGGTGAGCTTCTCGGGGGTGAGCCCGGCCAGCAGGGTGTCCAGGTCGGCGCCGGGGGACCGTTCCCACCACTGTCCGTCGGGTTCGCGTTGCAGGCCGCCGACGTGGCTGAGCAGGTGGCGCAGCCGGAGCGTGCCCAGCGGGGTGCCGGGCAGGTGGCGCTCCAGCGGATCGTCGAGGTCGAGCCGGCCCTCGTCCCGCTGCCGCAGCAGCAGCACGGCGGTCATCGTCTTGCTGATCGAACCGATCCGGTACTGGAGATCGGGATCGGGGACGGGCGTCTGCCCGGCGGTGGCGACGTGCACCAGCCGGCCGTCCCGCAGCACGCCGACGATCAGCGATGGGGCCCGACCCTCGGCCTGGGCGTGTGCGACGAGCGTGTCGATCCGCCGGATCGTCTCCGGCAGCAGCGGGCGGGGTTCCGACGACGGCGGGGCCACGCGTGCCTCCTCCTGGAAGAATCGGGTCAACCCGTACGGGCGGGCCGGCGGCGCGGGCCCGCCGCCGGTGTTGGGTGGCGTGGGGCACCGGAGCCGGCCGCCGGGCCGGGCCGCCGGGGTAGCGATCTTACCCGTGGCGATCCCCGTGACGGGCGGGTTGGCGTGCCCGTGTCACGATCGATGGGTGGGGCCGCTGCTGTGGATCGTGGTGGGCGTCGTCCTGTCCGTTGCGGAGATCTTCACGACGACGTTCGTTCTGATCATGTTCGGGATCGGGGCGTTCGCCGCGGCGGGCGCGGCGGCCTTGGGGGCGTCGGTACCGGTGCAGGCGGCGGTCTTCGCCGGGGTGTCCGGGCTCACGCTGCTCTTCGCCCGACCGGCCATCCAGCGGCACCGGCAGGCGGCGCTGACCGGCGAGGCGGAGCAGGCGTTCGGCGTACAGGCGATCACCAACGCCACGGCGGTGGTGCTGGAGCAGGTCGACGCCGAGCGTGGGCTGGTCAAGATCGGTGGTGAGATCTGGACGGCCCGCTCCTACGATGCCAGCCAGGTGCTGACGCCGGGCGAGCGCGTCCGGGTGATCGAGGTCAGAGGCGTGACCGCCCTGGTCTGGCGGGACGAGTTCGCAACGGGTGAGAAACCGGATGCCGGGAGGTGAGCGGTGTGGTTGACGTGATCGGCCTACTGGTGGGCGCCGTGGCCCTGATCGCGGTGATCACGCTGATCAAGGCGGTACGGATCGTGCCGCAGCAGCGCGAGGACGTGATCGAGCGACTGGGCCGGTACCACCGCACCCTCAAGCCCGGGCTCAACCTGCTGGTGCCGTTCATCGACGCGGTCCGTGAGAAGGTCGACCTGCGGGAGCGGGTGGTCAACTTCCCACCGCAGCCGGTGATCACCTCTGACAACCTCGTCGTCTCGATCGACACCGTGCTGTACTTCAAGGTCGTCAACCCGGTGCAGGCGACGTACGAGATCGCCGACTTCCTCCAGGCCATCGAGCAGCTGACCGTGACCACCCTGCGGAACGTGATCGGTTCACTCGACCTGGAGCGGGCGCTGACCAGCCGGGAGGAGATCAACCGGCACCTGTCCGGCGTGCTCGACGAGACGACCGGACGCTGGGGGATCAAGGTGACCCGGGTGGAGATCAAGGCGATCGAGCCGCCGCCGAGTATCCGCGACTCGATGGAGAAGCAGATGCGGGCCGAGCGGGACCGGCGGGCCGCGATCCTGAACGCCGAGGGACACAAGCAGGCACAGATTCTCACCGCCGAGGGCGAGAAGCAGGCCGCGGTGCTGCGCGCCGAGGGTGAGCGGCAGGCCCGGATCCTCCAGGCCGAGGGGCAGGCCAAGGCGATCCGGACCGTCTTCGACGCCATCCACCAGGCCAACCCGAGCCAGAAGGCGCTCGCCTACCAGTACCTGCAGGCGCTGCCCCAGATCGCGAACGGGCAGTCGAACAAGCTCTGGATCGTGCCGGCGGAGCTGACCAAGGCCCTCGAAGGGCTCGGCGGAGCGCTCGGCGGGCTGGGCCGGGCGGCCGGCGACGAGCCACACCCCGCGGCCGACCCGGATGCCGTGGAGCGGGAGGCGGAGGCAGCGGCGCAGGAGGCGGCCGCGGCGGCCCGGGAGGCTGCCGACGAGGCACACGCCGCCGAGGCGGGGGCCGACGCCGGACCGCAGCAGCTGCCCCCGCCCGAGCCGGTCCCGCCGGCCAGCCTGATCGACGGTCCCGTGGAGCAGCGCACGCCGGACCGCGCCTGACGACGCGGAAACCGGACCGCCGGCGCACGGCGGGGCGTATCGCCGAAGCACGGTCGGGGTGTCCCGGCACCTGACACCATCGGTGCTGAACGGGTGGCGCGAGCGCCGGATCCGGCGACCGACGCTCACGCCCACCCGTGGCAGCAGCCAGGCGAGGTGGTGGCCCGTGACCCTTCACCCGAACCGTCCCCGCGACCGACAGCAGCCCCCCGCACGCCCGTCGCAGGGGGCGACCTCGGAGAAGGGCGCATCCACCGCGCGGAACGGCGCCCCGGCCGCGATCGGCTACACGGTCGACCCGCGCTCCGGGCGGTGGCCGTACGGGGGGTTCGCCGTGCTCCGCTTCACGTACGAACGGACGCCGGGCCGCCCGGCGAGTGACGCGACCTGGGCCTGGTCGGTACGGCGGATCGCCCGACGAGCCGTCTGGGTCCTTCCCGGCTACGCCGTCGTGTACGGATCGGTGACGCTGGTCGGCGCCGGTGACGCGCCCTTCCACACCCGGGGGCGGCTGCCGCTCCTGCTCGGCTGGGTTGCCGCGATCTGGCTGGGCGTCGTCGCCGCCGCCGCGGTCACCGGCCTGCTCGTCGCCGCCCGGACCCGGACACTCGCCGCCGCCGGGTTGGTGGTCGGCGTCGCCGGGGCGATGCTGCTGCTGCCCTTCGGCGGCCTGCCCGACCCGTCCGCGCCCTACGGGGCGGCCGGCCGGGTCGCCGCCGTCGTCGGCGCCGCGCTCTACACCCTCGGGTGGGGGTTGACCGGGCTGGCCCTGTACCACTCCGGAGTCTTCACCCAGGCCGACGGCGCACTCGTGATGATCGCGGCGCCGATGCTCGGCCTGGGCGGAACGGTCGCGGCGGCGCTGCACAGCCTCGGCGCGGTCGTCGCGCTCGCCGCCGGGATCGGTGTGGCGTGGCGGGCCGGACGGTTGGTGCCGAAGCCGGGCGGGGCAGCGCTGACCAGGGCGAGCAGCCCCGACGCGGTGGCCGCCCGTGTCCCGGCCGGTGACGGGGCGGGCGCCCCGGCCGGTGGCGGACTGGGCCCTCTCCCCGGGACCGCCACCTCCTGACCGAGCGACCGCGGCCGTCGTCCTCGACCGGGGGCGCCGCGTCATCCCCGGTGCGGGCCGCCGCGGTCGCGGAGCGCGCCCGGCTCGTCCCCGCGACGACGGCCGACCCGGGCCGGGGGAGAATCGGCGCGTGCCCGAGCACCCACCTTCCCCACCCGACGCACCACCCGAACCCCGGGACGCCGCGCCCGCCGTCGCGGTCGCGACCGCGAGCCCCGGTGTCGAGGAGATCACCGACCCGGACGACCCGCGGATCGGCGACTACCGCGCGTTGACCGACGTCGAGCTGCGGACCCGGTGGGAACCCCCGCACGGGCTGTTCATCGCCGAGGGCGAGCTGGTGCTGCGCCGGGCGTTGCGGGCCGGGTACCGGCCGCGGTCCTTCCTCGTCGACGCCAAGCGGGTCCACCAGCTCCGTGACGTGGCGACGGGGGACGCCCCGGTCTACGCCGCCAGCCCCGCCGTGCTGGAACAGGCGACCGGCTTCCACGTGCATCGCGGCGTCCTCGCGTCGTTCCACCGCCGGAATCTGCCGAGCCCCGCGGAGGTGTTGGCCGGCGCCCGCCGGGTGGCGGTGCTGGAGAACGTGAACAACCACACCAATCTGGGCGCGATCTTCCGGGGTGCGGCGGCGCTCGGGGTCGACGGCGTGCTGCTGTCGCCCTCCTGCGCCGACCCGCTGTACCGGCGCAGCGTACGGGTCAGCATGGGAGAGGTCTTCGCGGTGCCGTACGCCCGACTGGAGCCCTGGCCGGACGGCCTGGAGCTGGTCCGGGCGGCCGGATTCACCGTGTTGGCCCTGACCCCGGCGGCGGACGCGCTGCCGATCCAGCGGCTCGCCCCGGCGCAGCGCACCCGGGCCGCGCTGCTGCTCGGCGCGGAGGGGCCGGGCCTGTCCCCGGCCGCGCTCGCCGCCGCCGACGCCCGGGTGGTGATCCCGATGCGACGCGGGGTGGACTCGCTGAACGTCGCCGCGGCCGCCGCCGTCGCCTTCTGGGAACTGGGCCGGGACGACCCGGTGTGAGGCGCGACGGCCCCTGACCGGGACGGACGTCGGAAACACCGGGTGGGCTGGTGCCGTGCCCGGGGCCCACCGCCCTTCGGGCGGTACCGTCGAGCGCGTGTTTCCGACCGTGCGTGAGGTGCTGGCGCTCGATCCGGTCCGGCACGGTGGGCCGCGGGTGGTTGCCGGTCACGCCGGGCTCGACCGGCTGGTCCGGTGGGTGCACGCCGCCGAGGTACCCGACATCGCCGCGTTGCTCAGTGGGGGTGAGCTGGTCCTCACCACCGGAATCGGACTTCCCGCCGACGACGCCGGCCTACGGGCGTTCATCGACGAGCTGGCCGACGTGGGGGTCTCCGGACTCCTGGTCGAACTGGGGCGGCGGTACCGGGGCTCGGTGCCGCGGAGCATGGTCGCGGCGGCCGAGCGGCGTACCCTCCCGCTGGTCGAGCTGCACCGGGTCACCCCGTTCGTCCCGATCACCGAGGCGGTGCACGCCCTGATCGTCGACGCGCAGCTCACCGAACTGCGGGCCACGGAGGAGATCCACCAGCGCTTCACGGAGCTCTCGGTGGAGGGAGCCGAGCCGGCCGAGGTGGTCCGGCAGGCGGCCGAGCTGGCCGGGTGCCCGGTGGTGCTGGAGAACCTCTCCCGGCGGGTGCTCGGTTACGCCACCGCCGGGCAGAACGCGGATCTGCTGTTGCGCGGCTGGGAGCAGCACTCCCGGCGCATCCGGCAGACCGGGCGGACGTCGTACGACCCGGACGCCGGCTGGCTGGTCACCATGGTCGGTGCGCGGGGCCAGGACTGGGGGCGGCTGCTGCTGCGCTGGCCGAAGGACCTCTCGACAGCCGCCACGACCCCGCCGACCCGGCTGACCATCCTGATCGAGCGGGCAGCTTCCACCCTGGCGCTGGGCCGGCTCATCCGACGCGACGCCGAGGGCCTGGAGCGGCAGATTCACCGCAACCTGCTCACCGCGCTGCTCGACCACGCCCGGCCGGTCGACGAGGTGGCGCTGCGGGCCCGTGCCCTCGGCGTACCGCTGGACCGGCGGCACCTGGTCGGCGTCGTCGTCCGCTACCGGGCCGACGACGGCGGGGCGTCCGCGGTCGATCCGGCCCGCCTGCGCGACCTGGCCGAGGCGGTCAGCCAGGCGATGCGGGACGCCGGGCTGACCGGATTGTCGAGCACGCTGGACGACCACGCGGTGGGGGTGCTGCTGGCGCTGCGCGGCGCCGCCGAGGAGGATGCGGCGCTGACCGCCTTCGCGACCGCCCTGGAGCGGGTGCGCGAGGGCGGGGGCGGGGGCGGGCTGACCGGGGGACGTGACGCCCCGGGTGTCGGCGCGGGCCCGGGGGATCGCGACCGCCGGCGGCGGGGCGGGACGGGGGCTGGCGCGCGGGACCTGACGACCGGGGCACCCCACGCGGCGTCCCGGCCCGGCGGGGTGATCGTGGCGGCCGGCTCCGGGGTGGGCACCCTCCGGGAGGCGCGCCGCAGCCTGATCGAGGCCCGTCAGGTCGCCGACGCGGCCCGGCGTGGCCGGCGCGACGTGAAGGTGTTCCGGCTGCCGCAGGTGGGACTCGCCGGGCTGCTGCACCTGCTCCGGGACGAGCCGAGGCTGCAGACCTTCGTCGAGCGGGAACTCGGCCCGCTGCTGGCGTACGACGCCGAACACCCCCGGGAACAGTTGCTCGGCACGCTGCGCGCCTACCTGGAGAACGGGCGCAACAAGTCGGCGGCGGCGGCCGCCGCCCACCTGTCCCGGCCGGCGTTCTACGAGCGGCTGGCCCGGATCGGTCGGATCCTCAAGGTCGATCTGGATTCGGTCGACGACTGCCTCTCGCTGCACGTCGCCCTGCTCGCCCTGGACGCCGTGCGGGAGAGCTGACCGGGCCGGGCGCCCCGGCCGGCGCGGGTCAGGAGCGGGGACCTGTCAGCAGATCGCCGTGAGCGCCTTGGCGTAGGCCGGCGGGACGAAGTGCGGCCCGGACGGGGTGAAGACGTCGGTGGAGGTCGCCGCGCTCCACGCCCCGGCCGGGACGGCCGCGCGGAGGGTCCGCACCACCGCCGCGTCCCGCCAGTCGGGGTGCTCGGCGAGCAGCCCGAGCGCGACCACCGATTCCGCCACCTCGCCGACGCACTCGAACGGCTTGTGCGCCTCGATGCCCAGCAGTTCGAGGTAGCCCGGGACCTGGGCTGGATCGGCGAGCAGGTCCGTGCCGAAGATCTGCACCAGCCGCCGGCGGGGCATGAACGGCGCCAGGGCCAGGAAGATGAACCGGCACTTGGGGCAGTCCGCGCACCAGCGGGCACTCGGATCGCGCAGCCTGAACGCGGCGTTGCAGCTGGTGACCACGGCGTCGTACCGGGTGAACCGGGCGAACAGCCGGGCGATGTGCAGCTCGGAGAGGGGGCGCAGCAGCGAGAAGTACGGCTCGGTCAGCCCGGCGTGCCCGGCCAGGGCCGCCCGCAGCAGCCCCTCGGCCTCGACGCCCTTGGACCACTGGTGGTTCACCTCGTGGCCGTTCCAGGTCAGGTTCGGGTCGGAGGCGGAGCGCTCGTTCGACATCACGACCGGACCGAGCCCGTGCAGGACGGCGGTGGCGACCGCGATCAGCGAGTTGATCGCCGTGACCGGAACGTGCCCGTTGCGGGCCCCGGCCGCGTTCAGCTCGATCAGCGCCGGGTCGATCCGGCGTCGGGCGGTCAGCGGGGTCAGTCCCGAGGCCTCGATGACCGAGGTGATGATGTGGTTGGGGTTGACCGAGAACGGCACCGGGTCGAGCCCGGCCCGCCGCAGCGCCTCCAGGCTGACGATGGAGTCCTTGCCGCCGCCGACCGCGGACAGCGGCCGCCGGTCGGCGTTGTCGACGGTGGCGGGCTCGGCGGGCCGGCCCGGCGGCACCTCGGGAACCAGGTCCAGCACGTGCGGCAGCTGGTTGCGGTAGGCGTACTCGGCGAGGCCCTTGGTGTAGAGGGCGGTGACCAGTGCGGTCGCGGCCTCGCCCAGCGGCGCCGGCAGGAGCAGCCGGGGCGGCGCCGCCACCTTGTAGTAGCTGACCCCGGCGGCCAGGTGCAGCAGCTCCAGTACCCGGTCGAGCGTGGCGCGGGTCTGCGGTGTGGGTGGGGTGTCGGGGACCGCGAGGGTGACCCGCTCGGTGAACCGCAGCTCGCCGTCCGGGCCGGTCAGCGCGTACTCGAGGCTGACCTCCCCGGTGGCCGGATCGATCGAGCGGGAGGGAAAGGAGAAGGACTCCATCCGCCGGAGCTGTCCGTTGAGCACAGGCAATAGTAGTCCGGCGCCGTGGCACCGCGGGGCGGGGCCGGGCAGTTCGTCCGGTCCCGGCGGCCGGTGCCGGTCTCACCGGTGCCGGTCTGTCGGTACGGCGCGCAGCAGCCGGAGCAGGGCCGTGCCGGCGAGGTACGCGACGAGGGCGGCGGTCGGCAGGCCGAGCGGGTACGCGCCGCCCTTCGGAGCCACGCTGGTGCCGAGGAGCCCGGCCGCGGTCGCGCCGAACCCGAGCACCACCAGCAGCGGCCGGGCCGGTGGCCTGGCGAGGGCGTGGGCGACGGCGGCCGGAAGCCAGCCGGGGCGGCGTTCGGGGCGGCGGGTCCCGCGCAGCTCGATCCGGCCGAACGCCGCGACCAGCACCGCCAGGACGACGGTGAGCATGGCCAGCCAGGCGATCCGCCAGAGCCACCAGGCCGTGCCGCCCACCGGCGGGGTGGGAAGCACGCCGAGGGCGTCCAACGCCCCGGCCAGCAGGATCACCGCGGTGAGATGCCACAGGAAGACCGTGAGCACCACGGCGTTCACCCCGATCACGGCGGTCCACGGACCCCGCCTGCGCAGCCACCGCCCGGCGGCGTCCCGCAGCAGCACGATCAGGCCGAGTTGGGCGGTGGCCAGGGCGAGCAGGGCGAGGCTGGGCGGTGACATGTTCTGGATGCGCAGGTTCGGCTGATTGATCATGCTTGTCGGGTAGGGTCCGACCAGGGTCAGCAGCGGCAGGGCGAGCAGGCCGACCACCAGCAGCGGCACCCCGACCCGCGGGCGCATCGGCAGCGCCCCGGTCCGCCAGGCGTATCCCACCTGGTGCATGGCGAGCCAACCGAAGAGGTAGTTGCCGTACGACAGCCAGCCCCAGGCGAGCAGCCGGCCCAGGTCGCCGAGGGTGACCAGCACCAGCAGCACCACCGGCACGGTGAGGCCGAGGCGCCGGTGCAGCGCGTACGTCACCGGGGCCAACAGCACCACGCAGAGGTACGCGGAGAGGAACCAGAGCGGGATGGTGGCGTACCAGACCACCGTGCGGACCTGGGTCGGCTCGGCGCCGAGCAGGCGGGCCAGCAGGGCGACGCCGGCGAGCAGGACCAGCAGGGCGGTGGTGGGTCGCAGCAGCCGGCCGCTGCGGTCGCACAGCCAGTCGCCCCCTCCGGCGCCCCGGCGCCGGTACGCCTCCAGCGAGGCGGCGTTGGCGTAGCCCCCGACCAGGAAGAACAGCGGCATGACCTGGAACAGCCACGTGCCGGGGCGGGCCCGGACCAGTTCCTCCAGGGCGTTGTGGCCGCGCAGTCGTCCGGACGGGTCGTGGTCGATCACGACGATCAGCCAGTGACCAACGACCACCATCGTGATCGCCACCGCGCGGAGCAGGTCGACGTAGCGTTCCCGTCGGGCGGGCGTGCGGCCGGCGAGCTCCCGCAGGCGGCGCATGGCGTCAGGCTATCGACCTGACCGGGGGCGGCGGTGCAGGATGCGGCAACCGCCGGATGGATTGCCGGTCCGTAACGGTTCGGCCGTCAGGTCTTGCTGCGGACACCGGCTTCCGTAAGAATCCTTCAGTAACTCGCGCTGAAGTGAAGACAAGCAACCACAAGGTTTACACGTACGCACCACACGCGTAACAACCTGATGACCCCCTGCCTCGACGGCGGGCGCCGCCTCCACCGGTCGCGGCGCCGGCCTGACCGGATCCGAGGAGAAGCTATGAACAGACGTGACCTGTTGCGTCGTACGGCGGCGGCCGGCCTGTTGGCGACCCCCGCCGCCGGTCTGCTGACCGGCTGCGCCCTCGGCGGCGGCGACGAGGAGGGCGACGGCGGCGAGACCTACGTGGGGACCAAGAGCGCGCAGAACCCGCTCGGCGTGAAGGAGGACGCGCCGCTCGAGGTGGTCATCTTCAACGGTGGCTTCGGGGAAGAGTATGCCAAGTCCCACGAGGCCATGTACAAGGAGAAATATCCACAGGCTGAGATCAAGCACTCGGCGACGCAGGAGATCAACAAGACCCTGCAGCCGCGCTTCGTGGACGGCACCCCGCCGGACGTGGTGAACAACTCCGGCGCCGGGCAGATCGACTTCAACGGCCTGGTCTCGCAGAACGCCCTCGCCGACCTCGGTGAACTGCTGGACGCGCCCAGCCTCGACATCGCCGGCAAGACCGTCCGGGAGACCCTGCTGCCGGGCGCGGTCGAGGTCGGCTCCTACGACGGCAGGTTCCTGGTCCTCAACTACACCTACACGGTCTACGGCATCTGGTACTCCACCAAGCTCTTCGCCGAGCGGGGGTGGGAGTACCCGAGGACCTGGGACGAGCACATCGCGCTGTGTCGCGAGATCAAGAAGTCCGGGATCGCGCCCTGGACGTACGCCGGCAAGCACCCCCGCTACATGAGCTGGCCGCTCATCTCCACCGCCGTCAAGTTCGGCGGCCTGGACGTCGCCAAGGCCATCGACAACCTGGAGCCGAACGCCTGGAAGTCCGAGGCGATGAAGGCGGCGGCGGACGCGTGGTACCAGATCGTCAAGGACGGCTTCATCCTCTCCGGCTCGCCCGGCCTCGACCACGTCCAGTCCCAGACCGCCTGGTGCCAGGGCAAGGCCGCCTTCATCTCCTGCGGCTCCTGGCTGGAGAGTGAGCAGAAGAACGTCACCCCGGAGGGCTTCAACATGGCGGTGGCGCCGACGCCCAGCCTGGGCAGCGGTGACAAGCTGCCGTTCGAGGCGATCCGGGGCACCGCCGGTGAGCCGTTCATCGTCCCGGCCAAGGCCAAGAACCGGGCCGGTGGTCTGGAGTACCTTCGCACCATGCTCTCGATGAAGGGCGCCCAGGACTTCACCCGGCGGGTCTCCAGCCTGACCGTGGTCGCCGGTTCCACGCAGGGCGTCGACCTGCCGTTCGGGCTGAGCAGCGTGGTCAAGGCGCTGGAGGCCTCCGGCTCCAACGGCTTCAACTGGGTCTACAACAACTACTACCGCAAGCTGGAGCGTGAGCTGGTCGACGCCGCCTGCGGCGAGTTCTTCAGCGGCCGCTGCACCCCGGCGGAGTTCCTGGACGCGTGCCAGAAGGGCGCCGACCAGATCGCCGCCGACACCAGCATCAGGAAGTACACGCGCGCGTAGTCGGGTCACGGTGTCGGGGGTCGGCCCGGCCGACCCCCGACACCGTGTCGGTCGCGGGACACGGTCTTCCCGCGCGGAGTGGGCAGGATGTCGTTCACGTGAAACATGGCAAGTACCCGCTGATCATCACCTTCCTGGTGCCGCCGCTGCTGCTGTACGGCATCTTCGTGCTCTCGCCGTACCTGCAGGCGTTCCAGATCTCCACCACCGACTGGCTCGGCTACTCGGCGAGTGCCAACTTCGTCGGCCTGGACAACTTCGCGACCCTGCTGCGCGACGAGTACCTCTGGAACGCGGTCAAGAACAACGCGATCCTGCTGGTGTTGTTGCCGATCCTCACCATCGCGCTCGGCCTCTTCTTCGCCACCATGCTCAACATGGGCGGCCGGCGCGGGACCGCCGGTGTGGTCGGGGTGCGCGGCAGCTCGGTCTACCGGCTGGTCTACTTCTTCCCGCAGGTCCTCTCGGTGGTGATCATCGCCTACGTCTGGAAGGAGGTCTACAACCCGAACAACGGCCTGCTCAACGGCGCGCTGCGCGCGCTGGGCCTGCCCGCGCCGACCTGGCTCGGCGACCCCCGGACCGCCTTCTGGGCGGTGCTGGCGGTGATGGTCTGGAGCAACGTCGGGTTCTACGTCGTTCTCTTCGGCGCGGCGATGCAGGCCATCCCCCGGGACATCTACGAGGCGGCACTGCTCGACGGCTCCTCCCGGTGGACGACCCTGACCCGGATCACCATCCCGCTGCTCTGGGACACCGTCCAGGTGGCCTGGATCTACCTCGCCATCGCCGCGCTGGACGGCTTCATCCTGGTCCAGCAGATGACCGACGGCGGCCCCAACCACTCCTCGGACGTCATCGGCCTGCGGATGTACAACACCGCGTTCGGCAGCGAGACGAAGTTCGGGTACGCCTCCGCGATCGGCGTGGTGATGTTCTTCCTGACCCTCTCGGTGGCGGTGCTGGCCCTGCGCGCCGCCCGGCGTGAGCGAATCGAGTACGCATGACCACCGTCGACACCTCCGTACCGGTCGGAACGGCCGCCTCCGGCACCGCGTCGGCTCGGACCGGCGACAGGCCGCCGCGTCGGGAGACGGGCGTGCTCAACGTCTTCTCGCACGGCTTCCTGGCGCTCTGGGCGTTGCTGACCACCCTGCCACTGCTGTGGGTCGTCGTCAGTTCGTTCAAGAGCGACGCGGAGATCCTCTCCGATCCGTGGGGCCTGCCGGGCGCGCTGCGCTTCGAGAACTGGGCCCGGGCCTGGACCGAGGCACGGATCGGCCAGTACTTCCTCAACAGCGCCGTGGTGGTCGCCGGCTCGTTGACGCTGACGATGCTGCTCGGCGCGGCGGCGGCGTACGTCTTCGCGCGGTTCGAGTTCCGGGGCCGGCAGCTGCTCTACTACCTCTTCGTCGGCGGCATGATGTTCCCGGTCTTCCTCGCCCTCGTGCCGCTCTTCTTCGTGGTCCGCAACATCGGGCTGTTCAACACCTGGACCGGGCTGATCCTGGTCTACGCCGCGTACTCGCTGCCGTTCACGGTCTTCTTCCTGACCGCGTTCTTCCGGACCCTGCCGACCTCCATCGCCGAGGCGGCGCTGATCGACGGCTGCGGGCACTTCCGGCTCTTCTTCCGGGTGATGCTGCCGATGGCGCGGCCGGGACTGATCAGCGTCGGCATCTTCAACTTCCTCAGCCAGTGGAACCAGTTCATCCTCCCGCAGGTGCTGATGCAGGGGGACGAGTCGAAGTGGGTCCTCGCCCAGGGGTTGGCGGCGCTGGCGATCAGCCAGGGCTACCAGGGCGACTTCAGCGGACTCTTCGCCGGGCTCACCCTGGCGATGCTGCCGGTGCTCGCGGTCTATGTCGCCTTCCAACGCCAGATCCAGGCCGGGCTGACCGCCGGCCAGCTCCGGTGACGCTCTCCGGCCGCTGACCCGGGCCGCCTCCGGCCGTCAGGAGGCGGCCAAGCCCCGGCGGTGGCCGGCCGTACACGCGCCGACCGCGGCACACAGCCGCAGGCCGGCAACCCTGGCGAGAGCAGCCACGACCTTTTCGGGTGGTCAGCCGGCCGGGCGGAACAGCCGCCGGTGCAGGGCCGCCGGGTCGGTGACCTCGGGCAGGGTCCGGGCGGCGAGCCAGGCGGCGGCGAGGGCGCCGTCACCGGCGTCGCGCAGCGGTGCCTCCGGCCAGCGCGCCGCGAGCACCGGGCGGACCGCCCGGGCGAGCGGGGTGTCTCCGGTGAGGAGCCCGCCGCCGAGCACGATCGGGCTGGCGTCGTCCGCCGACCGGATCCGACTCACGCTGGCGGTGAGCCGGTCGGCGGCCTCCGCCACGATCGCGGCGGCCGGTGGCTCGCCCGCCCGGGCGGCGTCCAGCACCAGCGGGGCGAGGCGGGCCAGTTCGACGGGGGGACGTCGGGTCACCGCCTGGACGAGGGCGTCGACCGTGTCCCGGGGGCGGGGCGCCACCTCGGCGGAGCCGAGCAGCTCGGTGAGGATCAGCGTGCCGAGCCGGTCGGGTGGCGTTGCGGAGTCGAGGGCGGCCAGGGTGTGCCGGACCCCCTCCCGGCCGAGCCAGAAGCCGCTGCCGGCGTCGCCGAGCAGCCATCCGTGCCCGTCGGCGGTCCGGCCCAGGGTCAGGTCGCGCACCTCGGCGGCGATGGCGCCGGTGCCGGCGATCAGGATCGTGCCGTCCGGCTCGGCGGCGCCGGAGGCGTACCCGACCAGGGCGTCGCCGACCGTCTCGTACGGGCAGGTGAGCCCGACGTCGCGCCACGCGCGGTCGAACGCGCTCCGGGTGGCGCTGTCGGCGAGGAGCCGGCCGGCTCCGGCCAGTCCGATGACGCCGGCCCGTACCCGTCGTGGGTCGAGGCCGGTGAGCGCGGCGGCGAGGGCGATCCGGAGCTGTTCGGCGGCTCGTTCGGCGCCGTGGCTGGTCGGGTTGCCGCCGCCGGCCCGGCCGCCTCCGAGCCGCTCGCCGGTCAGGGAGACCACGGCGGCCCGGGTCGACGTGCCGCCGACGTCGAGTCCCAGCACCATGGCGTCGGTCATCCGGCCTCCTCCCGCCTGCCTCGATGTGGCGTCCATGCTGCTCGGCGCGACTGCCGGAGGCAAGATCCGCGAGGCCGTGCCGGGGCGGGGACAGGTAACAGTTTGAAAACTTCACTCATCGTCTTGACAAGCAGGGGGTTTCAGTAAGAACTTTTACCGTTAACAGTTAACTTCCTTTTCTGAAGGGCGTGGGCCATGGCCGAGCCGGGGGCGGAGACCACCGCGGGCGCCGCGGTGGCCGACGCCGGGCGCGATCTGCGGGCCGCCGCTGGCCTGCCGCCGGCAGACAGCGTGCTGGTCCGGGTCCGGGCCCAGCTGGGCGAGTTCACCGGTGCCCTGCGACGCGTCGCCGAGCAGGTGCTGAGCGACCCGGCGGGCGCCGCCCGGGCGACCATCGTCGAGCTCGCCGAGCGGAGCGGGACCTCACCGGCGACCGTCTCCCGGTTCTGCCGGGCGATGGGCTTCGAGGGGTACGCGGACCTCCGCCTCGGCATCGCCGCCGCGACCGGGCGGGCGCACGCCGCCGGCTGGACCGTCGACATCGGCCGCGAGATCCAGCCGACCGACCCGCTGGAACGGGTGCTCGGCCAGATCATCGCGGCCGACACCCAGGCCATGCACGACACCGCCACCCTGCTCGACCTGCGGGAGGTGGAGCGGGCCGCCGACGCCATCGCCCGGGCGAGGCGGGTGAACATCATCGGGGCCAGCGGCAGCGCCCTGGTGGGTGAGGAGATGCAGCTCAGCCTGCACCGCATCGGGGTCGCCGCGTGGTCCTGGCGGGACGTGCACGACGGGCTCACCGGCGCCGCGCTGCTGCGCCCGGGCGACGTCGCCCTGGGCATCTCCCACACCGGACAGACCCGCGAGACCATCGAGACCCTCGCCGAGGCGGGCAGTCACGGGGCCACCACGGTGGCCCTCACCGGCTTCCCCCGCTCGCCCCTGGCCGAGCTGGCCGACATCGTCCTGCTCACCGCGAGCCAGGCGACCACCTTCCGGCCGGACGCGCTCTCCGCCCGGCATCCGCAGCTCGTCGTCCTCGACCTGCTCTACATCGCCGTCGCCCAGCGCACCCACGACCGCGCCCACGCCGCGTTCCAGCGGACGGCCCGGGCCGTGAGCGGCCACAAGGCGGTGAGAGAGGCGGGACCGTGACGCTCCACCACCACACACCGATCGTCGGGCCGCACCGGCGCCCTCGCCGACGGCGCCGACCGTCCCCCGTCGGGCCGGAGGATCCCCCCGCCTCCGGCCCGGCCTCCCCCGACGCCGGCTGCCGGGAGCCGCTTCCGGCAGCCGGCGTGGGACACACCCCCGCACCGCTGGCCGGTCCGGGCCGACCGGCGCGTCCCGACCGGCCCGAACCGAGTCTCAACCTGAGGAGATGACGATGTCCGCAACTCCCGACACACCGTCGGCCCACCCCGCCCCTCCGGCCGGTACCACGCCGGCCGAGTCAGCCGCGCCGGGAGCCACCCGCCGGGACGTGCTGCGCCGGGCCGCCGCGGCCGGTCTGCTCGTCACCCCGGTCGCCGGGCTGCTCGGCGCCTGCGCGACCGGCGGCGGCGACAGCGGCGGCACCGAGCAGGCCACCGGTGAGAAGACCGCGCAGAACCCGCTCGGCGTCAAGGAGGACGCCGCGCTGGAGGTGGTGATCTTCAACGGCGGCTACGGTGACAGGTACGCCACCGACGTGCACCAGAAGCTGTACCAGGCCGCGTTCCCGAAGGCGAAGATCATCCACCAGTCGACCCAGGCGGTCTCCACGGTGCTGCAGCCGCGCTTCGCCTCGGGCAACCCGCCGGAGTTCGTCAACAACTCCGGCGAGAAGTTCCTCGACTTCGGCGCCCTGGTCGCCGACGGGCAGCTCCAGGACCTCACCGACCTGTGGGAGGCGCCGTCGGTCGACGACCCGAACAAGAAGGTCCGCGACACGGTGATGCCGGGCGTGGTCGAGCAGGGCATGTTCAACACCCCGGACGGGCAGCGCAAGCCGTACGTCCTGTACTACGTCTCGACCGTCTACGGCATCTGGTACTCCGGGAAGCTGTTCCGGGAGAACGGCTGGACCGCCCCCACCACCTGGGAACAGTTCACCGCGCTCTGCGAGCAGATCAAGTCCAAGGGGATCACGCCGTTCGGCTACGCCGGGGCGAACGCGGCCTACTACATGTGGAACGTGATCCTCTCCCAGGCGGCCAAGGTCGGCGGGCCGGAGATCCTGCGGAACATCGACAACCTGGAGCCCGACGCCTGGAAGGCGGACGCGGTGATCCAGGCCGCCCGGGCCTGGGCGGAGATCGGCAAGCACTTCTCGGACAAGAGCTTCGAGGGGCTCAAGCACACCGACGTGCAGCTGCGGCAGAACCAGTACAAGCTCGCCTTCTACCCCAGCGGCGACTGGCTGGAGAACGAGCAGAAGAAGGACACGCCGCCGGGATTCGAGTACCAGATCATGCCGATGCCGAGCCTGACCGCGGCCGACAAGCTGCCGCACGGGGCGATCCGGGCGGCGGCCGGTGAGGGGTACTTCGTCTCGGCGAAGAGCAAGAACCCGCGCGGCGGCATGGAGTACATGCGGCAGATGCTCTCCAAGGCCGGGGCCCGCGGCTTCACCGAGACCGTCGGCGCGGCCACCGTGGTGCCGGCCGCCAGCGAGGGTTACCAGTTCCCGCCCGGGGTGGCCAGCTCGCAGGCGGCGCTGCGGGCGGCCGGGCAGAACGTCTTCAACATGATGTTCGACAACTGGTACAAGGAGCTGGACACCGAGGCCCGGACCGCGACCAACGAGCTGATGTTCGGCCGCGCCTCGGCCGAGGAGTGGGCGGAGCGGATCCAGCGGCGGGCCGACGCCATCAAGAACGACAGCAGCATCGCGAAGTTCACGCGCTGATCGGCCGGAGCGGAGTGGTCATGCGGCAGGGCAAGTACCCGTTCGTGATCGGTTTCCTCGCGGTGCCGGTGACGCTCTACACCGTCTTCGTGGTCTCGCCGTACCTGCAGGCGTTCTGGCTCTCGATGACGGAGTGGCGGGGGATCGGGGCACCGAGGTGGATCGGCTTCGGCAACTTCGAACGGCTGCTGTCGGACGAGGTCTTCTGGAAGGCGGTACGGCACCACGGCGTGCTCCTGCTTGCCCTGCCGCTGATCACCATAGCCATCGCGCTGTTCTTCGCCTTCATGCTCAACGTGGGCGGCGGCAGCCGCGGCGGGCAGCGGGTGGGGGTCAGGGGTTCCGGGTTCTACCGGGTCGTCTTCTTCTTTCCCCAGGTGCTCGCGGTGGCGATCATCGCGGTGCTGTTCCAGATGGTCTACCGGCCGGACGAGTCCGGCCTGATCAACGGCATCCTGGTCAAGCTCGGACTGGAGCCGGTCTTCTTCCTGATCAACCCGAACCTCGCCCTCTGGTCGATCATCGCGGTGTTGGTCTGGCAGGCGGTCGGCTTCTACGTGGTGCTCTTCTCGGCCGGCATGGCGTCGATCCCGACGGAGATCTACGAGGCGGCCGAGCTGGACGGCGCGAGTCGGGTCACCATGTTCTTCCGGGTGACGATCCCGCTGCTCTGGGACACCCTCCAGGTGGCCTGGGTCTATCTCGGCATCGCGGCCTTCGACGCCTTCGCCATCGTCGCGGTCCTCTCGGTGGACAGCGGCGGGCCGGACGGGGCCACCACGGTGCTGGCGATGGAGATCTACCGCAACGCCTTCGTCTACAGCAGGTACGGCTACGCCTCGGCGATGGGCGTCGCGCTCTTCTTCCTGACCATCACGTTCGCGGCGCTGACGCTCCGGGTGTCCAGGCGGGAAAGCGTCGAGTACTGACATGGGACCGCAGATGACAACGACGACGAAGACGCGGCGGGCACCGGCGGGCCGCACCGGGGCGGAGGCACCGGCCCGGGACGCGGGCCGGGCCCGGCGGACCAGGTCCGAGGTGCGCGTGCTGGCCGGCCTGGGTCACGTGGCGCTGGCGGTCTGGGCGGTGATGGTGATCGCCCCGATCCTCTGGACCTTCCTGGCCTCCTTCAAGAACACCACCGAGATCTTC
This sequence comes from uncultured Micromonospora sp., assembly GCA_937951935.1. Lineage (GTDB taxonomy): Bacteria > Actinomycetota > Actinomycetes > Mycobacteriales > Micromonosporaceae > Plantactinospora. The sequence goes on from CALGAM010000176.1 coordinate 33,704, forward strand.
AGCAGCCCGTGGACCATGCCGGCCGAGCTGCGCTGGGAGAACTGGAGCCGGGCCTGGAACGAGGCCCGGGTGGGGCGGTACTTCATCAACAGCGTCATCGTGGTGGGGTTCGGCGTCGCCGGCACCATGCTCTTCGGCTCGATGGCCGCGTACGTACTGGCCCGCTACCGGTTCGTCGGCAACCGGTTCTTCTACTTCCTGTTCGTCTCCGGCCTGGCGTTCCCGGTCTTCCTGGCGCTGGTGCCGCTGTTCAAGGTGGTCGAGAACCTGCACCTGCTCAACACGCACACCGGAGTGGTGCTGGTCTACATCGCCTACTCGCTGCCGTTCACGGTCTTCTTCCTGGCCGCGTTCTTCAAGACCCTGCCGACCTCGGTCGCCGAGGCCGGCATGATCGACGGCTGCTCGCACACCCGGCTGTTCTTCCAGGTCATGCTGCCGATGGCCCGGCCGGGGCTGATCAGTGTCGGGATCTTCAACGTCATCGGACAGTGGTCGCAGTACCAGCTTCCCCTGGTACTGCTCGCCGGGGACAAGGACAAGTGGGTGCTCACCCAGGGCATCGCCGACATCTCGGTCAGCGCCGGCTACGAGGCGGACTGGGCCGGGCTCTTCGCCGCGCTCAGCATGGCGATCCTGCCCATGATCGTCGTGTACGCGATCTTCCAGCGGCAGATCCAGTCGGGTCTCACCGCCGGAGCGGTGAAGTAGCCGGCGGCGGCGGTCGGTGCGGCGGCGCCGCCCGGCGTCCCGCGGGTGGCCCTCCGGACGCGGGCGTGTCGCGGCGTCGATCCGTCGCGGGCGCGGGTGATGGTACCGGTCGGGGAGGGCGGCCAGCGCGGGTGTCGGAGGAGGGGCGCGACCATGGTCGCGGTCGAGCGCCACCGGTACGTGCCGCGGGTCCCACTCGACCACGCCCACGACGAGATCGCCGTCGTCACCCACAGGTTTCCCGACGGCAGCAGCCTGAGCTGCGCCTCCGAGCCGAACGTCGTCGCCGCCATGCTCGACGCGCTCGACGTCCGGCCCGGCAGCCGGATCATGGAGATCGGGGCGGGGACCGGCTACAACGCCGCCCTGCTGGCCACCCTCGCCGAGCCCGACGGCCGCGTCACCACCATCGACATCAACCCCGAGGTCACCGCCGGTGCCCGCCGCAACCTCGACGCCACCGGCTTTCACCACGTCGTCGTCCTCACCCGTGACGGCGCCCAGGGGGCGATCGAACGCACCGTACGACCGGATCATCGTCACCGTCGGTGCGTGGGACCTGCCCCGGGCATGGTGGGACCAGCTCGTCCCCCACGGTCGGCTCGTCGTCCCGCTCCGCTGGCGGGGCACCAGTCGCCGGGCCGGTCGATCCGCGAGAACCGCTGACCGGTGCCGTCCTGCCGTGGTACGACTCCGTTGGACGGATGGTGAGGGCGCCGGTCGGTGACCGTCGCCGGGGTGGCGACCGCCGAGCCGGTCGTCGCGAGCTCTGGGGCGGGCCGGATGACGACGGGCGGGGTGTTCGGACTGGTCCGCGACCCGACCGAGCCGCAGCGGGCCACCCGGTCGAGCTCTTCTACGACCTGGTCTTCGTCTTCATCCTGGCCCGGCTGGCCGAGGCCCTGCTCACCGACCTGCGCCCGCTCGGCGCCTACCGGACCCTGCTGCTGCTCCTGGCGGTCTGGTGGATCTGGTCGTACACCAATCTCGTCACCGAGACCCTGGACTCCCGGCAGCCCGTCGTGCAGATGCTGATCATCACGATCATGCTCGGCAGCCTCGTGGTGGCGACGGCGATTCCCGAGGCGTTCGCCGGCCGGGGGTACATCTTCGCCGCCGGCTACGTCGGCATCCACCTGCTGCGCAGCGGCGTGCTGGCGGTGTTCCTGCGGCACCACCAGCTGCGCAACCGCCCTCTGCGGGGGATCTTCTGGTTCGGCCTCTCCGGCGTGCTCTGGCTGGCCGGCGCCGGCCTCGACGGCGGAGCGCGGATCCTGCTCTGGACGGTCGCCCTCGGCATGGACTACCTCCTGCCCCTGGCCCGGTGGCCCACCCCGCGGATCGGCCGTTCTCCCGACTGGGAGTGGGGCTCCATCGGGGAGCACCTGGCGGAGCGGTACCGCCAGTTCGTCATCATCGCTCTCGGCGAGACCGTGGTCGTCACCGCCCGGGCCTTCCACCAGCACGAGTACGACCTGAACCGGCTCGGCGCGTTCGGAATCTCGTTCACCATCACCGTGCTGCTGTGGTGGGTGTACTTCTACCGCCCCCGGGAGAGGCTCGGAGCCGCCATCACCGGTTCCGCCGACCCGGCCCGGGAGACCACCTGGGCCGGATACGCCCACCTGATCATGGTGGCCGGTGTCGTCGTCACCACCGCCGGGGACGAACTGTTCGTCACACACCCGTTCGGCGACAGCCATCCCAGCTGGGTCGCGGCGATCGTCGGTGGCCCCACACTCTTCCTCGCCGGCCGTGCCCTGCTCGGGCACGAGGTCTTCGTCCACGTCGCCCGGCCCTGGCTGGTCGGGATCGGCGTGCTGGTCGTCATGGCACCGGCGATGGTCTTCCTGCCTCTGTTGGCCGTCGCCGGGTGCGTGGCGCTCGTCCTGCTCGGTGTCGTCGTCGCCGACACGATCGGCGTGTTCGTGCAACGGCCCGAGGGACGGTCGCCGACGTGAGGCGGCGGTGTCGGTCGGTGCGGGCAGAATCGGGCTCGTGCTGGTGGCGGTGGTCGCGGACGAGGACGGGGGCGGTGGCACGCTGGCGCCGCTGCGCCCCGACGGCCGGTCCGCCGGTCCGCCGGAGCGGGTGCCGGACCTGGCCGCGGCGGTCGCGGAGCGGGAGCGTCGGGACCGACCCCGTTGGGTGTGGGCGTCGACCGCCGCGATCTACCCCGGGCTGCTCCGGGCCGGGGTCCGGGTGGACCGCTGTCACGATGTCGAGCTGACCGAGGCGCTGCTGCTCGGCTACGCCGGGCGCTGGGGTGAGCCGCGAGGGCTGCCCGCCGCGTGGGCCCGGCTGATCGGCGCCCCGGTGCCGGCGGACCCGCCACCGCGGGCCACGGCGCCCCCGGGCGACCACCAGGGCGCCCTCTTCGAGGTGGCCGCCGGCCCGCCGCCGCTCGGGATCGACGTGCTGGTCCGGGTGTACGCCGACCAGCAGGCCCGGATCGGCGCGACCGAGCACCCGAACCGCTTCCGGCTGTTGGTCGCCGCCGAGTCGGCCGGTGCCCTGATCGCGGTCGAGATGGGTGCGACCGGGCTGCCGTGGCGGTCCGACATCCACGACGAGCTCCTGGTCGAGCTGCTCGGCGAACCGTCGCCGGTCGGCGGGCCACCGCGGCGGCTCGCCGAACTGGCGGCCCGGATCGCCGAGGCGTTCGGCGTACGGCAGCTGCACCCCGAGTCCCCGGCGGAGCTGCTCCGGGCCTTCGCCCGGGCCGGCCACGACCTGCCCAGTACCCGGTCCTGGGTGTTGCGTGGGGTGGACCACCCGGCGGTGCCGCTGATCCTGGAGTACAAGGAGCTCTACCGGATCTGGACCGCGCACGGGTGGGCCTGGCGCCAGGCGTGGGTCTCCGGCGGACGGTTCCGCCCCGAGTACGTGCCGGCCGGGGTGGTCTCCGGCCGGTGGGCGACCCGGGGTGGGGGTGCGTTGCAGATCCCGAAGGTGGTCCGGCGGGCGGTCCGGGCCGACCCGGGCTGGCGGCTCGTGGTCGCCGACGCCGGGCAGCTGGAGCCCCGGGTGCTGGCGGCGGTCTCCGGCGACGCCCGGCTCGCCGCCGCGGCCGGCTCCGGTGACCTCTACGCGGCGCTGGCCCGGGAGAGCTTCGGCGGCGACCGGGCACGGGCCAAGATCGCCCTGCTCGGCGCCATGTACGGCCAGACCGGTGGCGAGGCGGCGCCGGCGTTGGCGGTGCTGCGGCGCAGCTACCCGACCGCCTACGGGTACGTCGAGGCGGCGGCCCGGACCGGCGAGGGCGGCGGGTTGGTCCGCTCCTGGCTGGGGCGTACCTGTCCGCCGCCGTCGGTCTCGGTGCGGGAGCCGGAGGACGGGACGGTCCCGGCGGGGACCGAGGACCCGTTCCGTCCC
>CALGAM010000177.1 GCA_937951935.1 uncultured Micromonospora sp.
CCCGGGCGCCCGCGGGCGGGCGGAGACGACACCCGGAGCCCATCCGGGGTCCGGGGCAAACGGCCCGGGTGAGTACGCTCACCCGGGCCGTCCCGTTGTTGCGGAGCATGCCGGGCCAGAGCCCGTGACCGCCCGCCGCCGGAGAGGTCCGGTGACGAGGGTCTCGGCGGTGATCCGTTCCCGGGGTGTGGTGTCCTCCCGCACACGGATCTCCCGGCGAATCGGCCGGCCGACGTGAGATTCCGAGTCCTGGTCTGGCACAATAGGTCGCTGGTATCCCGCGCGCGTCCGGCGCCCTCTACCCGGACGTGTCGCCAGTCCGTCGAGTAGTCCCCGGCTCACCCCCACTGTGCCGGTCGGCTCTCGCCCGCGCACCGCCCGCCACCGGGCCGGTGGACATCGCAACAGGAGCGAACACACTGTGGCCGTAAAGATCCGGCTTCTGCGGATGGGCAAGATCCGCAACCCGCAATACCGTATCGTCGTCGCCGACTCGCGGACGAAGCGCGATGGTCGGGCGATCGAGTTCGTCGGGATCTACCACCCGAAGGAGGACCCTTCGGTTATCAAGGTCAAGTCGGACCGGGTGCAGTACTGGCTCTCCGTCGGCGCTCAGCCGAGCGAGGCCGTCCAGCGGCTGCTGGAGAAAACCGGCGACTGGCAGAAGTTCAAGGGTCTGCCCGCCCCGCCGCCGCTGCTGGTGGCGCCGGAGCGGACCGACCGCAAGGCCATCTACGAGGCCGAGGCCAAGGCAGCGGCTGGGCTCGCCGAGCAGTCGGCCGCCAAGCCGGCGAAGAAGTCGGCCCGCCCCGCCCAGGCCGAGGCCGGGGAGGCGAAGACCGAGGAGCAGGCCGGTGCGGACTCCGGCGAGCAGGGCTGACGTCCCCCTCCGGCCGGCACTCGAGCACCTGGTCAAGGGCATCGTCGAGCACCCGGAGGACGTACGGGTCCGGTTGGTCGAATCCCGGCGAGGCAAGCGGCTGGAGGTCCGTGTCCACCCCGAGGACCTGGGTACGGTGATCGGCCGTGCCGGTCGGACCGCGAAGGCGCTGCGCCAGGTGATCGGCTCGATCGGCGGACGCGGGGTACGCGTCGACATCATCGACTCGTACTGATTGGTGGCCATGCTCCTGACCGTCGGCCGGATAGGCCGTCCGCACGGCATCCGTGGCGAGGTCACCGTGGAGGTGCGGACCGACGATCCCGAGGCGCGGTTCGCCGCCGGGTCGGTGCTGCGTACCGACCCGGCGGAGATCCCACCCGGCGTGCCGCCGGTGACCGCCCACGGCAGCCTGTTCCGGGTTCCCGAGCGGCTCACCGTCGAGGCCACCCGCTGGCACCAGGGACGCCTGCTGGTCACCTTCGAGGGGATCTACGACCGCAACCTCGCCGAGGCCCTGCGCGGCACCCTGCTCCTGGTGGACAGCGCGGACCTGCCGGCACCGGAGGATCCGGACGAGTTCCACGACCACCAGCTCGTCGGGCTCGCCGTGGTCACCCCGGCCGGCGAGGTGCTCGGCGAGGTGGCCCGGATCGACCACGCGCCCGCCTCGGACCTGTTGGTGCTGCGCCGGCCGGACGGACGCTCTGCCTTGATCCCGTTCGTCAAGGCGATCGTTCCCGAGGTGGATCTGGCTGGCCGACGGGTGGTGGTGGATCCGCCCGGCGGGCTGCTCGACCTGTGACCGCGGGGCTGCCGGCGGCCGATGCGGGCCGGTCCGCCACGGAAGAGGACATGAGGGGAGCCCTGCCGCAGATGCGGGTCGACGTGGTCTCGATCTTCCCGGAGTACCTGGCACCGCTGAAGCTGTCCCTGATCGGGCGGGCGCGGACGGCCGGGGTGCTGACGGTCGCGGTGCACGACCTCCGGCAGTGGACGCACGACGTGCACCGCACGGTCGACGACACCCCGTACGGGGGCGGCCCCGGGATGGTGATGCGGCCGGAGCCGTGGGGAGAGGCGCTCGACGCCCTGGCCCCGGTCGGGGTGGCCCCGCCGCCGCGGCTGGTGGTGCCGACCCCGGCCGGGGTGCGGTTCACCCAGGCGATGGCGCAGGAACTGGCCGCCGAGCCCTGGTTGATCTTCGCCTGCGGGCGGTACGAGGGGATCGACCAGCGGGTGTTGGACCACGCCGCGACCCGGATGCCGGTGACCGAGGTCTCGCTCGGCGACTATGTGCTCTTCGGTGGCGAGGCCGCGGTCCTCGTGATCATGGAGGCGGTGACGCGGCTCCTGCCCGGCGTGCTGGGCAACGCCGACTCGCTCGCGGAGGAGTCGCACGCCCACGGCCTGCTGGAGGCGCCGGTCTACACGAAGCCGCCGACCTGGCGGGGGCACGAGGTGCCGGCGGTTCTCCGTTCCGGGGACCACGGGCGGATCGCGCGCTGGCGGCGCGACCAGGCGCTGCTGCGGACGGCCGCCCGCCGGCCGGACATGCTCGCCGCGCTGCCGCCGGAGAAGCTGGACAAGAAGGACGTCGCGCTTCTGGTCGGGGCCGGATTTCAGCCTCCGGTCGGCGATATGGCAGAGTAATGAGGTTGCCGTAGCCGGCCGTGACCACGGGCGGCTGCGAGGATCCCCCACCGGTTGTCCCGCCCGGGACCGCCGGAGGATCAGAATCACCCATCCGCGCGCCGACACCGGTGCGCCGTGAGCCTTCGAGGATGAGCGATGAACACCCTGGACGTTCTTGACGCCCAGTCGCAGCGGACCGACATCCCGGACTTCCGGCCAGGTGACACCATCAAGGTGCACGCCCGGGTCGTCGAGGGTAACCGGTCCCGGGTCCAGATCTTCGAGGGCGTCGTCATCCGGCGCCAGGGCTCGGGCCCGCGGGAGACCTTCACGGTCCGCAAGATCAGCTTTGGTGTCGGCGTGGAGCGGACCTACCCGGTCAACAGCCCGACGATCGACCGGATCGAGGTCGTGGTCCGCGGTCACGTCCGCCGCGCCAAGCTCTACTACCTCCGCGAGCTGCGGGGTAAGAAGGCCAAGATCAAGGAGCGTCGCGAGAAGCGGATCGGCTGACCCCGGCTGGCCGCATCGACGTCGATCGCGGGGTGCCGTCCGGGCCCGGACCGGCTAGGCTGACGGCGTGGGCGGCAGCGTGGTCACGGCGTCCGGCGTGAGGCCGGAGCGGTGATCCGAGGCCCCGCGCCACCGCTCGCGGTGCGCCGTCGTCGAGCGAGCCCGGCGACAGGGCGATATCTCGGGACCGGGGAGAAGCGTGGTACGTAGGGTGGACGAAGAGGACGACGTCGATCCATGGCGTCGTCGGCCTCGACGAGCCCGCCGTACCCGCAGGCCGATGCCGCTCTGGCAGGAGCTTCCCCTGTTGCTCGTCGTCGCCTTCTGTCTCGCCGTCCTGATCCGCACCTTCCTGTTGCAGGCCTTCTTCATCCCGTCGGGGTCCATGGAGGACACCCTGTTGATCGGGGACCGGGTCCTCGTCAACAAGATCGTGTACGACCTTCGGGACCCGGCGCGGGGTGAGATCGTCGTCTTCCGGGGCACGGCGGAGTGGACGCCGCAGCTTGCCGAGGACCCCGATCCCGGGTTCCTCGCGAAGCTCGGCCGGACCCTCGGCGACCTCGTCGGGGTCAGCCGTCCCGGCGACAGGGACTTCATCAAGCGGGTCATCGGGCTCCCCGGCGACCGCGTCGGTTGCTGCGACGACCAGGGTCGGGTCACCGTCAACGGTGTCCCGCTCGACGAGCCGTACGTGCTCGCGGACTCCCCACTGGACGTCCCGCCGAACCGCGAGGAGTGCCGCTCACGTCGGTTCGAAGAGGTCGTGGTGCCACCGGGTCAGCTGTTCGTGATGGGCGACCACCGGCTGGTGTCGCAGGACGCCCGCTGCCAGGGAACCGTGCCGATCGACAACGTCATCGGTCGCGCGTTCGTGATCGTGTGGCCGGTGTCCCACTGGACCTCCCTGACGGTGCCGGAGACCTTCGAGGACCTGCCCGCCCCGACCGCCGCGCCCGCCCTGGGCGAGGTTTCCCGCAACGCTCCACACATGGGAGATACGGCCATTGCTATGCCAATCATCGGCTCTTTGCTCGTTACCGCGCGTTCTCGGCGAACATTCCATACCCGGCGTCGTAGGCTCCTCCCGTGATTGACGAGCAGACCGACAAGCCGAAGAAGGGGAACTCGTTCTGGCGGGAACTGCCCATCCTGCTCGGCGTGGCGATCCTCGTCGCGGTGTTGGTCCGGGCGTTCGTGCTGCAGACCTTCTACATCCCCTCGCCGTCGATGGAGCACACCCTGGAGATCTACGACCGGGTGCTCGTCAACAAGTTGATCTACCACTTCCGGTCGCCCAAGCGGGGCGAGATCGTGGTCTTCAAGGCTCCGACACAGTGGACCGGTAACCCGGAGGGCGAGGACTTCATCAAGCGGGTCATCGCGGTCGGCGGTGACCGGGTGGTCTGCTGCGACGACCAGAACCGCTTGTTGATCAACGGACAGCCGCTGGACGAGCCGTACGTCTACTCGGAGAACGGTCTGCGGGACCCGGTCGCCGACACGGAGTTCGACATCACCGTGCCGCCCGGGCGACTGTGGGTGATGGGTGACCATCGCTCCGCCTCGGGCGACTCGCTGGAGCACTGGCAGCAGAGCCAACAGAACATCGAGGTCGCGACCATCCCGGAGGACGCCGTGGTGGGAAGGGCCTTCACCATCTTCTGGCCGTTCAGCCGGGCCACCTGGTTGTCGGTGCCGGACTCCTACGACGCCATCCCCAACCCGTAGCCGGCCACCGGTCGCGGCGGGCGCGGGATCCGGCCCGACGCAGGACTAGGCTGGTCGGATGACCGTCTTCACCCCACGGCAGGCTGCCCGAGTGCTTCTGCTCGACGGTGAGAACCGTCTCCTGATGTTCCGGGGTTGGGACCCGGCACGGCCCGAGCACCGGTACTGGTTCACCCCGGGCGGCGGACTCGGTCCGGACGAGGAGCCGGCGGCCGGGGCGGCCCGGGAACTGGCGGAGGAGACCGGGCTTCGGGTTTCGCCGGACGAGCTCGGCAAGCCGGTCTGGCGGGAGGTGACGGAGTTCACCTTCGGCGGCCGGTGGTACCGCCAGGACCAGCAGTTCTTCCTGCTACGGATTGACGCCTGGGAGGTGGACACCGCCGGATTCGAAGCCATCGAGCGGGAGACGATCGACGGTCACCGGTGGTGGACGATGGAGGAGTTGGCGCGGACGACGGAGCGGTTCTATCCCGCGGACCTGCCGGAGGTCCTGCGCCGGGCGTTGGAGAGCGAGTAGCGTGCTGACCCCACCCCGTACGGTCATCCGCCGCGAGAGCGGCATCTACGCGATGGAGCGTGCGCTGCGGCGGCGTGGCTTCCGGTATGTCGCGGGGGCGGACGAGGCGGGCCGAGGCGCCTGCGCGGGTCCGCTGGTGGCGGCCGCGGTGGTGCTGCCGGAGGGACGGCGTGGCGAGATCGACGGACTGGCCGACTCCAAGCTCCTCACCCCGGCGGCCCGGGAGCGGGTCTACCGAGAGGTGGTCGAGCGGGCTCTCGCGCACGCCGTGGTGATCATCCCTGCGGCCGAGGTGGACCTCCGGGGACTGCACGTCTGCAACCTGCTGGCGCTGCGCCGCGCACTGGCCTCCCTCACCGTCGTCCCCGAGTACGTGCTGACCGACGGCTTCGGCGTCGACGGGCTGGGCGTGCCCGGGCTCGCCGTCTGGAAGGGTGACCAGGTGGCGGCCTGTGTGGCGGCTGCGAGCGTGCTGGCCAAGGTCACCCGGGACCGGATCATGACGGAGCTGGACAGCCGGTACCCCGGATACGGGTTCGCCGAGCACAAGGGATACATCACCGCCGAGCACACCGCCGCGCTCGAACAGCGCGGGCCGTGCCCGGAACACCGTTATTCGTACGTCAACGTCGCCACGGTCTCCGGGCGGATCGATCATCCGCCCCGGATCCGTCGCCCGGCCCGGCTCCGGGTGGACGAGTCGACAGCGCAGGCGGCCCAGCCAGGGAGTACCGTCGGCGTGGCGTTGAGCGAGCGGCCTCGGCCGTCCGCTCCGGTGGGGGAAGATGTTGCCATGGAAGGCGGAATGGGATGAGCGCGGAAGATCTCGAGAAGTACGAGACCGAGATGGAGCTGCAGCTCTATCGGGAGTACCGCGACATCGTTCGCCAGTTCTCCTACGTGGTGGAGACCGAGCGGCGGTTCTACCTGGCGAACCAGGTCGACCTGCACGTGCGCAACTCCGACGGCGAGGTCTACTTCGAGGTGGAGATGCACGACGCCTGGGTCTGGGACATGTATCGCCCTGCCCGCTTCGTGAAGAACGTTCGGGTCATGACGTTCAAGGACGTCAACGTCGAAGAGCTCGAAAAGCCCGACATCTCCCTCCCCACGGATACCGGCTTCGGGGGCTGACCCCGTTTCGCACGGCGAGCGCGCCGCCTGCCGAACGGCCCCGCCGGGCGGGATCCGGCCGGGGCCGCCAGCGGCAACAGCCGGACCCGGCCAAGGCCCAGCAACAGGAGCGGGTCGAGGTACTCCTCTCCACGCCGTAGCCCCCAGTGCAGGCAGGCGGGTGCGTCCACCACGCACCCGCGATGTCCGGGCAGGAGCACACCGAGCGCCTGACCGGCCGCGACCGGATCACCCGTGGCGACGGCGGGCCGCACCGGTTCGTACGTGGTCCGCAGACCGCCCCGGTGGCTGACACTGATCACCGGGCGGTTGGCGATCATCCCCGCGAAGAGAACGGTGCCGGCCCCCGCCGCCCGGACCGTCGCCCCGTCGGGGGCGGCAAGGTCGACACCACGGTGCCCCGGGAGCCAGGGCTCGGGCGGTGGGTCGAACGGGCGTACCACCCGGGGCACCCCGTCCAGCGGCCACCGGAACCCGTCCGACGCGGGTGCGCCGCGTACCGGCACGCCCCGGGGTGGTGCGTCCGGGGTCGACGACGGCGACGGCCGCGCCCGCGACGGCGTGGGCGGCGCGACGACGGTCAGCGCCAACAGCACCAACAACGACAGCAGCACCGGAAGAGCCGGCTGGGTGCCCGATGTCCGTCTCATGGTGGTGCAGCGTCAACCCGCCGGGGTGTCGCCGCAACCGCGCCGACCGGTGTCTGTGCACAACCGACCTGCCTGTGGACAACGTCCGCCACACGCGTCGGTCTGGTATGGCGCATGCCGGCGGGCGGCCGCGGCTGCCGGTGGCCGCCGGCCGGGCCCGAACCTGAGGACGGCTCAGGTGTGCCGGGCGAGCAGGGCCGGCAGCCCCTCGGCGAGTCGGTCGAACTCCTCGGCCCGGTTGTAGACCTGTCCGGACAGCCGGAGCCAGCCCCGGCCCCGCCACGCGTTGATCGCGACGTCGACGCCGAGTTCGTGGCTGATCCGTTCCCGGAGCGCCGTCGCGTCCGCGACGGTCGTCGCCAGGCCGGCCGGCAACGGCAGGATCCTCATCGCGACCATCGGCCCGCCGGGGTTGGGCAGGTCGGCCGGTGCCACGCCGAGGGCCTGGCCGACCACCCACTGTCCGTACGCGGCGAGCTGGGCGTTGTGGGCCCGGACCCGGTCAGCGCCGAGGGAGCGGAGCGTGTGGACGCCCACCGGGGCGGCGAGCCAGGCGCTGTAGTCCAGGGTTCCCTGCCACTCGACCCGGAGCGGAAAACCGGCATCCTCCTGCCAGGAGACCGCCAGCGGCTCGATCCGCTGGCGCCACCGCGGCGCCACGACCAGGGCGGCCGTGCCCCGGGGGGCGTACCCCCACTTGTGCAGGTTGCCCACCCAGAAGTCGGCGCCGATGGTCGACACCGGGACCGGCAGCATCCCGGGCGCGTGCGCCGCGTCGACGAGGACCGGCACACCACGCTCCCGGGCCGCCGCGACGATCGCCGCGGCCGGGAAGAGCCGGGCGGTGGGCGAGGTGAGGTGGTCGACGATGAGCAGCCTCGTACGTCCGGGACGGAGCCCTGACCGGATGATCTCGATGACCTCCTCGTCGGTGGCGTGCAGGGGCACGGTGAGGGTACGCCGGACCGCACCCGTGCGACGGGCCTCCCGGTCGACGGAGAGCGCCACCGCTCCGTAGCCGTGGTCGGTGCAGAGCACCTCGTCCCCCGGCCCGAGGTTCAGCGACCGCAGCACGATGGCGGTGCCGATGGTGACGTTGCCGACCAGCGCGGTACCGTCCGGGTCGGCGCCGAGGAACGCGGCGATGTGCCGGCGGGCGTGGGCGATCCGGTCGGCGAGGCCACGGGTGAAGAAGCGCATCGGGTTCGCTTCGGCCTCGTCGCGCAACCGCTGCTGGGCCCGCTGGACCGGGATCGGGACCGCGCCGTACGAGCCGTGGTTGAGCTGTGCGACCCCGGGATCCAGCGAGAACAGGAGACGGGCGCCCGGAATCGGCTCGGGCGGCTGCGGCCCGATCATGCTCACCACATGATCCTACCCACCGCGCGTGCGCCCGAAGGCCCCTCGTCGTACCTGGTCGACCCCGTGGTCGACAACCTTCGACCGCTGTGGCGGGCCGTGGGGTCCAGCCGGCGGGCCGCGCGGCGCCGGCGGAACCGGCGGCGGCGACCACGTCGACGCGGTCCCTGGGCGGTCAGGCGCGCGGGTGCGCCTGCCGGTACGCGGCGCGCAGCCGGTCCACGGAGACGTGCGTGTAGAGCTGGGTGCTGGACAGCGAGGAGTGCCCGAGGATCTCCTGCACCGCCCGCAGGTCCGCGCCGCCTTCGAGCAGGTGGGTGGCGGCGGAGTGCCGGAGGCCGTGCGGGCTCGTCCGGGGAATGCCGGCGGCGCGGGCGTGGTGCGCGACGAGCCGTCGCACGACCGTCGCCTGGATGCGCCCGCCACGCGCGCCGAGCAGCAGGGCGTCGCCGCTTCTCGGCCCGGCCAACGCCGGCCGTCCGACCCGTAGCCAGTCGTCGAGGGCCCGCTGCGCCGGTATCCCGTACGGCACCGACCGCTCCCTGCCACCCTTGCCCAGCACCCGAACCACCCGGCGCGCGGTGTCGACATCGTCCCGGTTGAGGCCACACAGCTCGCTGACCCGGATACCGGTGGCGTAGAGCAGTTCGAGTACCGCCCGGTCCCGGGTCGCCATCGGTGACGCGTCCTGGCCGGGAGCCAGGACCAGCGCGGTCGCCTGGTCGGCGCGGAGCACGGCGGGCAAAGTCCGGTGGGCCCGTGGACTGGCCAGCACCTGACCGGGGTCGACGGTCAGCCGCCCCGTCCGGTGTGCCCAGGCCGTGAAGGTGCGGGCCGCCGCGGCCCGCCGGGCCAGCGAGCTGCGGGCCGCGCCGAGGGAGCGCAGCCGCGCCAGCCAGCCGCGCAGCACCCCGATGGTCAGGTCATCCAGCCGGGTACATCCCGTCTGACTCGCGTGGTCGAGCAACGACACCAGGTCGGCCACGTAGGCACGGACGGTGTGGGAGGACCTGTTCTCCACCCGCGAGAGGTGTTCGGCGAACCCGTCGACGGCGTCGCGCAGCGGCTGCGGCAGTGCCTCGTGCAGGGCGCGGGTACTGCGTGCGGTGCGGCTCATCGAGCCGACGGTGCTCCCCACCCGGGCCGGCGTCAAGTCCGGCACGCCGCCCTCGCCACCAGCCCGGGTTGGCCGCCGGAGCGGAGACCGTCGCCGCCGGGCACGGCCCCGCCCCGGTCACGGCGTTCCCGGCCACCCCGGGCCACCAGGGCCACCCTGGGTGCCGAGACCGGTGCCGTCGTCGAGGCCGTCGCCCGGGTCGAGGCCGGCCCGACCGGTGGGGTCACGGTCACCGGGCCCGCCACGGTCGGCGGGACCGCCGTTCGGCACGGCGAGGTCGACGGCTCCGGCGGCCGGGTCCACGGCCGGCGCCTCGACCGTGGCCCGGGGCGTGGGCGACGCCAGCGCGTACCCGTCGTCACGCCGGACGAGCAGGCCGAGCTGTTCCAGCATGGACAGCTTGCGCAGCGTGGTACGCAGGTGGAGCCCGGCACGGGAGGCGAGCGTCTCCGCGCCCACGGCGCCACGGCGCGGCACCGACTCGAGAACCAGCGCGGCCTCGTCGTCGAGACGGTCCCGTGGCCGTTCCGGGCCACGGGCCGGTGGTGCCAGGTCGACGCCGATCCGGCCCACCTCCTCCAGGATGTGCGGTACGCCGGTCACCAGGCGGGCGTCGGGGTGCTCCCGGAGCACCTCGTGTGCACCCACCGACATCGCGGACGTGACGGGCCCCGGCACCACCATCGACGGCCTCCGCAGGGCCAGTGCCCGGCGTAGGGTCTGGATGGCCCCGCTGCGGGCCGCCGCCTCGACCAGCACGGTGCCGGCGGTGGCGGCGGCGATGACCCGGTTCCGGATCAGGAAGCGGGGACGCAGCGGCTCCGCGCCGGGAGGCCACTCGCTGATCAGCAGACCGACCTCGGCGATGCGTTCGAAGAGCGCGGCGTTTCCGACCGGGTAGGGGCGGTCGACCCCGCAGGCGAGCACCGCCACGGTCCGGCCGTCAGCGTTCAACGCGCCGCGGTGTGCCGCGGCGTCGATGCCGAAGGCACCACCCGAGACGACCGTCCAGCCCCGTTCGGCCAGGCCGTATCCGATCTCGGCGGCGACGTGCTGTCCGTACGGCGTCGCCGCCCGCGACCCGACCACCGCCACCGACCGTTCCAACACCTCGCCCAGGTCCCCGGCGCCACGGACCCAGAAACACAGCGGCGGCGCGGTCTCCCGGTCGACCCTGCGGTCGGCCCGGGTCAACGCCATCTGCTCCAGATGCGCCAGCCTCGTCGGCCACTCGTCGTCCTCGGGGATCACCAGTCGGGCGCCCAGCCGTTTCGTGATCTCGGTCGCGGTGTCGGCGACCTCCCACGGGTCACCGCCGGTGAGCCGGGCAGCGACCGTCGTGCGCAGCCGCTCGTCGGCAACGTCGCCGGCGAGCAGCCGCTCCAGCGCCTCGACCGGCCCGAGCCGTTTGACGAGCCGGAACACGGCGCGGCTCCCCGGCTCGACCAGCCAGGTCAGCGCGATTCGGGCACGTCTGACCACGTCCGTGTCGGTGGCGTCGACCGGTGGTTTGTCGGGTGCCGCCCGTCGTGTCGCGTCGTCGCGGTCGGTCGCCCGGATCGGTCGCGCCGGCCCGGGTCGACCTCGCCCGAGAGGGCCGGTCACCGGATCCTCCCCGTGCGGGCCATCAGATCCTCCCCGTGCGGAGCTGGATCGCCTCGTCGATGTCGTTGGCGTCCGGGCGGTCGCGACCGTCCAGGTCAGCGATCGTCCAGGCGATCCGTACCACCCGGTCGAATCCGCGGGCCGAGAGGGCGCCGCGGTCCAGCAGTTTCCGTAGCGCCCGGGTGTCGTGTGCCGGCAGCCGCCACCGCGAGCGGCGCAGGTCCGGGCCCGGGACCGCGGCGTTGACACGCCACCCGCCGTCGGCCCAGCGTGCGGCGGCGGCCGCCCTGGCCCTGGCGACCCGCTCGGCGACCACCGCGGACGGCTCCGCGAGCCGGCCGGCGTCCATCAGCTCGACCGCCCGCAGCGGATTCAGGGTCACCTGGACGTCGATCCGGTCGAGCAGCGGACCGGACAGCCGGGCCAGGTAGCGGCGGCGGGCCAACGGCGAGCACTCGCACGCGGTGTCGCCGACCGGCTTCGCACAGGGACACGGGTTCGCCGCGACGACCAGCTGGACCTGGGCCGGGTACTCCGTTTCGCCTCTGGCCCGGGCCAGGAAGATCCGACCGCTCTCCAGCGGTTGGCGCAGCGCCTCGAGCGCGCCCCGCTGGAACTCGGGGGCCTCGTCGAGGAACAACACGCCGCGATGGGCCAGCGAGACCGCGCCCGGCCGGGCCAGTCCCGAACCACCGCCGACGAGCGACGCCACGGTCGCCGTGTGGTGTGGCGCCTGGAACGGCGGCCGACGGATCAGCCGACCGTCCCTCGGCAGTACCCCGGCGATGGAGTGCAGCGCGGTCACCTCCAACGCGGCCTCGTCGTCCAGCTCCGGCAGTATCGAGGGGAGGCGTTCGGCGAGCATGGTCTTGCCGGCCCCCGGCGGTCCGATCAGCGCCAGGTGGTGCCCGCCGGCGGCGGCGACCTCCAGTGCACGCCGGCCGAGCTCCTGCCCGGCCACGTCGACCAGGTCAGGGCCCGGCCGGGGCGGAGTCGGGGAATGGGCTGGCGGATCCAACAACGGCGTGCCGTCGCGGATGAACGCGACGAGTCGGTGCAGGCTGTCGACGGCGTGGACCCGTACGCCGGGCACCACGGACGCCTCGGCGGCGTTCTCGACCGGCACGATCACCTGGGTGATCCCGGACCGGACCGCTGCGGCGACCATCGGCAGCACACCCCGGACGGGCCGTACGGTCCCGTCGAGGCCCAGCTCGCCGAGCACGGCGACCCCGTCCAACGGGGCCAGGGGCAGCTCGCCGGCACCACCGAGCAGGGCGGCGGCGATGGCCAGGTCGAAGGCGGAGCCGTGCTTCGGCAGCGCTGCGGGAAGCAGGTTGACGGTGATCCGGCGGTTCGGCCAGCGTTGCCCGGAGTTGACCACGGCGGCGCGTACCCGGTCGCGCGCCTCGTTGAGCGCGGTGTCCGGCAACCCGGAGAGTACGACGGTGGGGAGGCCGGGACCCAGGTCGGCCTCGACCTCGACGAGGTGACCGGTCACCCCGACGAGACCCACGCAGAGCACCCTGGCGTAGCTCATCGGGCGGCCCCGGAAGATGTCGACGTCATGCCCCGACGGTGCCGGAACGAGCGGGGTCCCGGGGACCGGCGAGCCTGCGGTGTGGACGACCGGCTGCCCTGTGGACGACCGGACGATCATGCGTGTGATGTGCTATGGGCTCGCGCCGCTGACGGCCCGCGCGGAGGTTCCCGGAGCCCGAACCAGGAGTCCCGAACCAGGGTGATCATCTCGTCCGGGTGGGTGTCGGGACCGGCTCGTGGGCGGCCGGCAGGGGCGTCCGTCGCCGCCGTCACGGCCCCTCGTCGGCCGGCGCGTTGGTTCGGCACCGTGCCGGCATCGGGGCGAGGCCGCCGTGCGCGTCGGGGTCGGCCAACCGACCCGGGTTCAGAAGTGCCAACCGACGCGGGCTCGGAAGTTCAGAAGGCAGCCCGCAGGTGTTCCACCCGGGCGGCGCCGGCCCGCGCCGGGTAGACCGCGACGACATCGAAACGGACCTGCTCGGCGTGGGTGCCGGTGCGGCGCAGCCACTCCGCGGCCAGCCGGCGCAGTCGGCGGGCCTTGGGTCCGACGACAGCCTCCTCCGGCGTGCCGAAGGCGTCGCCTCGGCGGGTCTTGACCTCGCAGAAGACGAGGACGTCCCCGTCCCAGGCGATGATGTCGATCTCGCCGTACGCGCACCGCCAGTTCCGGGCCACCACGCGTAGCCCGGACTCGACGAGGTGCCGTACGGCGCACCGCTCGCCGTACTCGCCGACCGCTCGCCGCCGTCCTGTCACGGGGGAGGACGGTGCCCCGTCGCGGACGTCGCCGGCAAGCCGGAGGGGTGGGGTTGTGTGCATCCGGGTGAGCTGTGGACGAGCGGACGATCACGAGGTCGATGTGCTATGGGCGGGACGGTGACCAGCCACCGGGCGCCGCCCGCCCACCCGGCCCACACCGCCTCGGCGGTTGGTGACGGCGGGGACGGGGGAGCGGGAGGGGACGACGGAGACGAGAAGCGGGGCGGCGGACGCGGCCGCCGAGGAAACGAGACAGCGATGAGAAACCCGGCATCTGGGTCAGCGGAGTGGCGGATCCCTGCGGAGGTCACCTACGGTGCCTGCCCGTGGATCACCGACACGACCTTCCGGATGACCGGATTCCCGGCTGGCAGATCGACGAGCGGGGGTACGCCGACCCGCGGTGGCAACCCGAACCGGACGGTTACCCGGGTTCCGCACGCCCCGCCGCGGGGTGGCGTGGCGGACCAGGGTCCGGCGGCGAGCACGGCGTCCCCGTCGACGAGGCGACGCAGCGGTACGGCGACGTCTCGGGGTACGGCGCGTCGCGGGGCCTGACCACCGGCCCGGGACCGGGGTACCGGGACGATCCCGCCCTCTTCGCCGGCCCGTCCCAGACCGACGACCCGACGGAGGCGGGCGGCTACCCAACCCGGTCCGGACGCCACGGGGCGCCCGGGCCGTCGGTGGAGGTGCCGTTGTCGACCGAGACCGTCGCGTCCCGGTTCGACGCTGCGGCGACGCCGCCGGGGACGGGCCACCCGACCGCTCCGTGGGAGGCGACCCGCACCGACGACCTCCGGCCCGCCGCCGGTGGCGGCATCGTGGGTGATCTCGGACCGGTCGGACGCGACGCCGAGGGAGGTCGGCACAGCGCCCACGCCCGGGGCGGCAGCGGTGAGCCCGAGAGGTCGACAGGCCCCGGTGATCCGTTGCAGGTCGGCGCGGACGCGGTCCGGCCGGTGGACCGGGACGGCCCGCCACGGCCGGCGGAATCCCTCCTCGCGGCCTCCGGACGCGCGTCGCACGACGGCGGCGACGGTGCTGACCCGGCACGTCCGGACGCCGGAGGCGGGGTGCACGCCGCCGACTCCGCCGCGACCGGCCACTCGCCCCTGGCCGGCTACCCGGTCGTGCAGCCGGGGCAGAGGGGCGAGACGGCGGGTCCGCTGAACCAACCCACGGGCCTGGTGCCGCAGGTCGATCTCCACGCCCCGGCCGACGACGGACCGGGGCGGACCGGTGCCGCGTGGCACCACACGGAGGCGATCGACCGGGACGCCGTGGCCCGGCGGCCCGGCCCCCCGTCGGCGCCGTCACCCGTGGCCGACGGCACCGACGGCGTGTACACCAGCCGCCGTCCGGCGCTGGCGGTGATCCTGGCGGTACTCACCCTGGTCTTCGAGGTACCGGCGGTCCGGCTGTTCCTCGACGCCGCGGTGGGTGAGAGACTCTCGCCTCCGGCGATACTCGCCGGCACCTTCCTGGTGCTGGGGATACCGGCCTTCGCCGCCGGGCTCTACGGGCTGACCACCGGTGCCGCCGCCGTCGGGGATCCGGTTCGGGCCTGGCTCAGGCCGCCGACCGGGTACCTCACCGTCGGACTCGTGCTGTTCGTGGCCGCGGGGCTGGCCGTGGGCTGAGCCGGGCGGCCCGCGTCCTCCGGCGCCGGCCGGGCGGCTGTCCGACCGGCGCCGGTGTCGCCGCCGGCGGCGGTACCCGCCCCGGCCGGCGGGAGGTGCGGGCGGCCGGGGCGGGTACCGGGGTTTGCGCGCCACGGATCGAGCCGAGGCGTACACTTGACGACTGGCGGCCGCCGTGTGGCGGTCGACCTCGCGTGCCCTCTCCACGGTTCACCCGTGGGGCGACGGCCCCCTGGTCCCGGTGGCGAAACCGGGCTCAGTTACGGCCGGCGATCAGGCGCCAGGACGCCAGGCCGGCTGGCCCGGCGTGACAACCAGGGACAACTGAAGGAGCACCCCACCATGGCCGTAGTGACCATGCGCCAGCTGCTGGAGAGCGGCGTCCACTTCGGGCACCAGACCCGGCGGTGGAACCCGAAGATGAAGCGCTTCATCTTCACCGAGCGCAATGGCATCTACATCATCGACCTGCGGCAGACCCTCGACTACATCGAGAAGGCGTACGACTTCGTGCGCAACACCGTCGCCGAAGGCGGCAGCATCCTCTTCGTCGGCACGAAGAAGCAGGCCCAGGAGGCGATCGCCGAGCAGGCGACCCGGGTTGGCCAGCCGTACGTCAACCACCGCTGGCTCGGTGGCATGCTGACCAACTTCCAGACGGTCTACAAGCGGCTGCAGCGCATGAAGGAGCTGGAGGCGCTCGGCGACCTCTCCGGTACGGCCCAGGGCTACACCAAGAAGGAAACCCTCCAGCTCGCCCGTGAGAAGGAGAAGCTGACCCGTACCCTCGGCGGTCTTCGGGACATGCAGAAGTTGCCGGCCGCGATCTGGGTGGTCGACACCAAGAAGGAGCACATCGCCGTCGACGAGGCCCGCAAGCTGGGCATCCCGGTGATCGCGATCCTCGACACCAACTGCGACCCGGACGAGGTCGACTTTCCCATTCCGGGCAACGACGACGCGATCCGTTCGGCCGAGCTGCTGACCAAGATCATCGCCTCGGCGGTCGGTGAGGGGCTGATCGCCCGCTCGGGCAAGCGCCGCGGTGCCGACGAGAAGCCCGAGCCGGGCGCCGACGAGCCGCTCGCCGAGTGGGAGCGTGAGCTGATCGAGGACAACGAGAAGAAGGCCGCCGGCGAGCCGGCCAGCGTCGCCGCCGAGTGACGTCGCCGGAGGGTCCGCCGGCCCGCCGGGATCGGCGGACCCGGCTCCGGCGTGAGCACGGCGCCCCGGAATCGGGGTACACCCCGCAGTAGACACCGAATCAGCCGCGTTACACACCGAAGAGAGAGTCATGTCCAACTTCACCGCCGCGGACGTCAAGAAGCTCCGGGACCTCACCGGCGCCGGCATGATGGACTGCAAGAAGGCCCTCACCGACGCCGAGGGTGACTTCGACAAGGCCGTCGAGATCCTGCGCATCAAGGGCGCGAAGGACGTCGGCAAGCGTGCCGGCCGGACCGCCGCCAACGGGTTGGTGGCGCACTCGGGCAAGGCGCTGCTCGAACTCAACTGCGAGACCGACTTCGTCGCGAAGAACGCCGACTTCATCGCCCTCGCCCAGCAGTTGGTCGAGCACGGCGCGGCGGCGGGCGTCGCCGACGCCGAGGCGCTGCTCGGCACGACCCTGCCGGACGGCCGCACCGTGGCCGACGCGGTGCAGGAGCAGTCCGCCAAGATCGGTGAGAAGCTGGTGCTCAGCCGCTTCGCGAAGCTCGACGGGAACGTCGCGGTCTACCTGCACCGCAAGTCGCAGGACCTGCCACCGCAGGTGGGCGTCCTGGTGGAGTACACCGGCAGGACGGACGAGGCCGCGGACGCCGACGCCCGCGGCATCGCCATGCAGATCGCCGCGATGCGGCCGAAGTACGTCACCCGGGACGAGGTACCGGCCGAGACGGTGGCGTCGGAGCGGCGTATCGCGGAGCAGACCGCCCGTGAGGAGGGCAAGCCGGAGGCGGCCCTGCCCAAGATCATCGAAGGTCGGGTCAACGCCTTCTTCAAGGACTACGTGCTGCTCGAACAGGCCTCGGTGACCGATCCCAAGAAGTCGGTGAAGCAGGTACTGGCTGAGGCGGGCATCGAGGTCACCCGGTTTGTCCGGTTCGAGGTCGGACAGGCCTGAGGGAACCGCTTCCTCGTCGGGTCCGGCGGACCCGGCCACCCGGCGACAGGTAACACGGAGAGGAGGCCGCTGGTGTACGTGACGGACACCACGGCCTCCTCGTCACGTAGGGTCAGCAGCGGCAGTTGGGTGACATGGCGCCGGGTGTCGGCGTGGGAAGGCGGGTCGGATGACGCAGGTTGTGAGTGACCGGACCTCGGCGGCGGACGACCCCACGGCACCGCCTCCTGGGCGGGCCCGTCGGGTGGTGCTGAAGCTCTCCGGAGAGGTGTTCGGCGGCGGCGCGATCGGCGTCGACCCGGACGTGGTGCAGTCGATCGCACGGCAGATCGCCACCGTGGTCCGTCGGGGTGTGCAGGTCGCGGTCGTGGTCGGTGGCGGCAACTTCTTCCGGGGCGCGGAGCTGCAGAAGCGTGGGATGGACCGGGCGCGGGCCGACTACATGGGGATGCTGGGCACCGTGATGAACTGCCTGGCGCTGCAGGACTTCCTGGAGAAGGAGGGCATCGAGACGCGGGTGCAGACCGCGATCACGATGGCCCAGGTCGCCGAGCCGTACATCCCGTTGCGGGCCATCCGGCACCTGGAGAAGGGGCGTGTGGTGATTTTCGGCGCCGGCGCCGGCATGCCCTACTTCTCGACCGACACGGTGGCGGCGCAGCGCGCCCTGGAGATCCACGCGGACGTGGTTCTGATGAGCAAGAACGGGGTGGACGGGGTCTACACCGCCGATCCGCGGACCGATCCAGACGCCAGCAAGCTTGACCAGATCACCTTCTCTGACGTCCTGCGTCGCGGGCTGCGGGTCGCGGACGCCGCCGCGTTCAGCCTCTGTGAGGAGAACGGGCTGCCGATGCTGGTCTTCGGGGCCGAGGGTGATGACACCATCATTCGGGCTGTCAGCGGCGAGCGTATCGGGACGTTGATCACGGCGTGAGCCGGTTTTTCGAAGCAGCATCCAGCAGAAGGAGGCGAGGGAGCAGGTGATCGACGACACCCTCCTCGAGGCCGAGGAGAAGATGGAGCGCGCGATCGAGCACGCCAAGGAGGAGTTTGGCGCGATCCGCACCGGGCGCGCCTCTCCGGCCATGTTCTCCAAGATCATCATTGACTACTACGGCAGCCCCACCCCGCTGACCCAGATGGCGTCGATCGCCGTGCCCGAACCCCGCATGGCGATCATCAAGCCGTACGACGCCTCGCAGCTGCAGGCGATGGAGAAGGCGATCCGCGACTCGGACCTCGGGGTCAACCCGAGCAACGAGGGCAACCAGCTCCGCGTCCTGTTCCCGCAGATGACCGAGGAGCGCCGCCGGGACATGATCAAGATCGCCCGGCACAAGGGCGAGGAGGCCAAGGTGGCGATCCGCAACATCCGACGCCGGGGCAAGGAGGAACTCGACCGGATCGTCAAGGACGGTGAGGTCGGCGAGGACGAGGGCCGGCGCGCCGAGAAGGAGTTGGACGACCTCACCCAGAAGTACGTGGGGCACGTCGACGAGCTGGTGAAACACAAGGAAGCCGAGTTGCTCGAGGTCTGATGTCCCACGTCGACCCGTACGGCGGCGTGGAGCCGCGCGGCTGGCGGCGGCCGGAGCAGCCGCCCAGCCCCCAGGGGTCCCGTGCCGCCGAGTATCGGGACATCTCGCCCGGCCGAGCGTGGCCGGCCGCTGACGACGACACCCTGGTGCGGGCGCGGCACACCGGTGCCGCGCCCGACAGCTATGCGGTGCCGTCGTACGTCTCCGCGGCACCGTCGGACGGTGCCACGGCGTTCCCCGGACGTCACCCGGCCCCGGGCCGGCGCCCGGTCGACGGACGATCCGCGTACCCGGACGGCGACGACGAACTCGCCGCCTCCGAGGCGGACGTTCCGACCAACCCGATCGGCTGGCCGCAGGTGCGGCCCGACCGGCCGACCGCCGTCGGCCACCGCGACGAACCCCGCCCGGCCACCGAGCCGGCCCCGTCTGCCACCGAACCGGCACCCGCGGCCACCGACGCCGGGTTGGAACCACCGCCACGGCGACGCGGACCGGGCCGTCGCCGGGCGACACGGTCCGGCAAACCGGCCGGCACCGGCCGGGCCGGCCGCAACCTGCCGGCCGCGATCGGGGTCGGCCTCGGCCTCGGCACGCTGGTCCTCGTCTCGCTGTTCCTGTTCCGCCCGGCCTTCCTCGCCGTGATCGCCGCCGCGGTCACGATCGGGATCTGGGAGATGACCCGCGCCGTGCGCACCCGCGGGGCCCGCCCGCCGATCGTGCCGCTGGTCGCGGGCGGTCTGCTGATGGTCGGGCTGGCCTGGTGGGCCGGG
This sequence comes from uncultured Micromonospora sp., assembly GCA_937951935.1. Classification (GTDB taxonomy): domain Bacteria; phylum Actinomycetota; class Actinomycetes; order Mycobacteriales; family Micromonosporaceae; genus Plantactinospora. The sequence continues at coordinate 19,525 of CALGAM010000177.1, forward strand.
CCGGACGCGCTCAGTCTCGGTCTGTTGGTGACGGTGCTGGCGACCCTGGTGTGGCGGCTCGGCGACGGACCGGCCGGCTACCAGCGGGACATGGTCGCCGCGACCCTCATCGCGGTGTACGTGCCGTTCCTCGGCGGCTTCGCCGCGTTGCTGGCCGTCCTGCCCGACGGCGACCTGCGGATCGTGGTCACCCTGGCCGCCGTGGTGCTGTCGGACACCGGCGGGTACGCCGCCGGGGTCGCGTTCGGCAGGCACCCGATGGCGCCGACGATCAGCCCGAAGAAGTCCTGGGAGGGTCTCGCCGGCTCCCTGACCGCGGCGGCGTCGGGCAGCGCCCTGCTGCTGTGGCTCCTGCTGGACGTCGAGCTCTGGTGGGGGGCGCTGTTCGGCCTGACCATCTCGGCGGCGGCGGTCCTCGGTGACCTCGCGGAGTCGATGATCAAGAGGGACCTGAAGATCAAGGACATGAGCAACCTGCTCCCGGGGCACGGAGGTCTGATGGACCGGCTCGACTCGATCCTGTTCGCCGTCCCGGCCGGATACCTCCTGCTGGCCCTGATCGTGCCGAGCTGATGCGCACCGGGAGTCTCTTCTCACAGATCCTCCGGCTCACCCCGTGGGCTCGACACCTCCGGCGGGGTGCGTCGTCGCAAAGACGTGGGAGACTGGACAGGCCATGACGAGCCTGCCCCTGATCCGGACCGCCCCCGACGCCCAGGTCGGGTCCGCGGCACCACGCCGTGCGGCCATGCCGCCCCGGCACCTCGCCGACCTTGACCTGTCCGAGCGTCGGGCGGCCGTCGCCGAGCTCGGTGAGCCGGCCTTCCGGGCCCGCCAACTCTCGACGCACTACTTCGGTCGCCTGGTCCGGGACCCGGCGCGGATGACGGACCTTCCCGCGGCCAGCCGGGAGCGGCTGGCCGAGGCGCTCCTGCCGCCGCTGTTGACACTGGTCCGCGAGGTCACCTGCGACGACGGCGCGACCCGGAAGGCGCTGTGGCGGCTGCACGACGGGTCGCTGGTCGAGAGCGTGCTGATGGGGTATCCCGACCGGGTCACCGTCTGCATCTCCAGCCAGGCCGGCTGCGGGATGGCCTGCCCCTTCTGCGCGACCGGGCAGGCCGGGCTCACCCGCAACCTGTCCACCGCGGAGATCGTCGACCAGGCCGTCTACCTCGCCGGGGTCGCCGCCTCCGGCGTGGTCGCCGGGTCGCCGCCCCGACTGTCCCACGTGGTCTTCATGGGCATGGGTGAACCGCTCGCGAACTACTCACGGGTGGTCGCGGCGGTGCGACGGCTGACCGCGCCGGCTCCGGAAGGGCTCGGCCTCTCCCAGCGGCACATCACCGTTTCCACGGTCGGCCTGGTTCCGGCGATGCGGCGGCTGGCCGAGGAGGGGCTGTCGGTGACTCTTGCGCTGTCGCTGCACGCCCCCGATGATGGGCTGCGCGACGAACTGGTCCCGGTCAACCAGCGGTGGAAGGTGGCCGAGGTGCTGGACGCCGCGTGGTACTACGCAGAGCGTACGGGTCGTCGCGTGTCCATCGAGTACGCGATGATCCGAGACGTGAACGACCAGCCGTGGCGGGCCGATCTGCTCGGTCGGCTGTTGGCCGGTCGGCTGGCCCACGTGAATCTGATTCCGCTCAATCCCACCCCGGGGAGCCGTTGGGACGCCAGCCCCAAGTCGGTGGAGCGGGAGTTCGTCCGTCGTCTCCGCGCGGCGGGTGTCCCGACCACGGTCCGGGACACCCGTGGCCGGGAGATCGACGGTGCCTGCGGTCAGTTGGCTGCGGCGGCGGTGGCGCGGTGAGCAGGCGGGCCATGGTGGGGCGAGGGGGTGCCGACTGCGGTGCCGACCCGCGCAGCAGGCGGTATGGGCGGGCGAAGCGAGCGAACCAGGAGACATAGTGGCGAGTCAGGGTCAGCGTTTCCGGCGCAAGGCGCTCCGGCGGGGCTACAAGGTCGAAGAGGTGGACTCGTTTCTGGACCGGGTCGAGGCCACGCTCGCCGGTGAGCCCATCGGGGCACCCGTCACCGCCCAGGAGGTGCACGACGTCGTCTTCCGGGTGCGGTTCGGCGGGTACGACGAGTGGCAGGTCGACCTGCACCTCGACCGGGTGGAGCGGCAGCTCGCCGAGCTGGAGGAACGGCGGGCGGCCGGCGGCAGGGGCGCCGGTCCCCACCGGAGCGACCGGGGTGGCTCTCCCGAACGGATGCCCGCCGACCGCCCGGGTCCGGCCGACAGGCTGGACCCGCCGGAGCGCTTCGGCCCGCCGGAGCGGGTGGCTCCCGCCGACCGGATGGCACCGCCGGACCGGTTCGGCCCGCCGGAGCGAATGACTCCCGCCGACCGGATGGGCCCGTCGGACCGTTTCGGCCCGCCGGACCGGATGGGCCCGCCGAAACGGGACGACCGCGGTCTGGCGGCAGGGCCGCCGCCGGCCCGGCCGATGGCCGCCCCGGCCGGTCCGCCCACCGACGCCTACGGCACGTACGACGAGCCCACCGGCACCTTCGGCGGGTTCGAACCGAGGCGCGCCGCGCCGGAGCCACCCCGGGGCGGGTTCGACCCGCAGCGTGGGGGCTTCGAAGGGCAGCGCGGTGGTTTCGAGCCGCCGCAGGGTGGACCCGAACCTCGGGGCGGGTTCGGCCCGACGCGGGGCGGTTTCGAGCCGGCCCGCGGCGGTTTCGAGCCGCAGCGGGGCGCGCCGGTGCCACCCCGTGGCCCGGCCGGTCCTGGCGGCCCCGGGCTGGGTTTCGACCCGAACGACCGTTTCGACGGGTTCGCGGCCGGACGGCACGGCAAGGCGGACATGACGGCCGAGATCCGGATGCCGGACCGGGAGCCGCGCGGCCCCGGGCGGGGTGTGGGTGATCCGGTCGGTGGTCCACCGACGCTGTCCGGGCCGCCGGTCGGCGCTCCGGCGCGGTTCGGCGCCACGCCGCCCGGGCCGGGCTTCGGACCGGCGAGCGGGGAGATAGCCCGGATCGACCAGATTCGTCGGACGTTCCAGGTGCGGCGCTTCGGCAGCGGGTACGACCCGGCCCAGGTCGACCGGCTGTTCGAGGGCATTCTCGACAGCCTGGCGGGGCGGGGCCCGATGCCGGTGAACCCGAACGACCTCGACACCATGCGGTTCGAGCTGGTCCCGGGCGGCTACTTCGAGGCCGAGGTCGACGCCGCGCTCAAGGAGGTCAAGGACCTGCTGCTCGGCAGGTGAGAGGTGGCGTTCCCGGCCCGGCTCCGGATGCCGCCGGCGGCCGGAGCCGGGGCCGCGACACCAGGGCCGCGGGGCGGCGTCAGCTGCGCAGGCCGCTGCGGCGCAGCACCGCGTCGCCGATGACGACGGCGACCAGGAACGCGGCGATGCCACCGAGCCAGAGCTTCGCGGTGCCGCTGACCTCGTTGTTGTTGAACATCATCGCGACCAGCGCGGCCGCGGAGAGGATCGCGCCGATCCGGCCCGCCCTGCGGTTCCCCGGCTTGTGTTGGTCGGGTGACGTCACCGGCTCGCTTCCAGCCACTTTCCGGTCCTCCTCACGATCGGATCCTGGTAAGTCTGGCATGCGGGGTGAGCGGGACGTGGAGGGCCCGGGCGTCGCCGTCGCGGGCCTCGCGTCCCGGGTACCCGTCCGGCGTACCGGGCGTACCCCACGGTCGTATCCTGCGCCCAGACGCCACCGGGCGACGTGACCGGGCGTCGCGGGTAGGTCGGCCCGGGCCCTCCGGTAGCGTGTTGCGTACGCCGTGATTGTCTGCGACCAAGACGAAAAAGCCGATGTCTAGGGGGATTGTGCGGTGCGACTGACGGGTACGGGGCACGCGAGCATACGGATCGACACCGGCGCGGGAAGCATCCTCTGCGATCCGTGGGTCAACCCGGCCTACTTCGCCTCATGGTTTCCTTTCCCGGACAACTCACAGCTTGACTGGGAGACCCTGGGCCAGGTCGACTACCTGTACATCTCGCACCTGCACCGGGACCACTTCGACGCGGCGCACCTGAAGCGCTACATCTCGAAGAAGGCGACCGTCCTGCTGCCGGCGTACCCCACCTCCGAGCTGGAGGACGAGCTGCGGGAGCTCGGCTTCACCAGCTTCATCAAGACCCGCAACGAGGAGGTCGTCGAGCTGGACGGCGGCCTGAAGATCATGATTCAGGCGTTGACCAGCCCGACCGACGGCCCGATCGGTGACTCGTCGCTCTGGGTCGAGTACGACGGCGTACGCCTGCTCAACCAGAACGACGCCCGCCCGACCGACCTGAGCGCCTTCACCAGGCTGGGTCACGTGCACGCGCACCTGCTCCAGTTCTCCGGCGCGATCTGGTACCCGATGGTCTACGAGCTGCCGACCGCCGCCAAGACCGCGTTCGGCAAGCAGAAGCGGGAGCGGCAGTTCGACCGCACCTGGCGGTACATCAACGACGTCAAGGCGTCGTACGTCTTCCCCATCGCCGGCCCGCCCTGCTTCCTCGACGACGAGCTGTGGCAGTTCAACGACATCTTCGGCGACGAGGGCAACATCTTCCCCGACCAGTCGGTGTTCCTCCGCGAGTACGCCAAGGTCGGCGGGACCAACGGTGTGGTGCTGCTGCCCGGCAGCGTGGCGGAGCTGACCACCGAGAGCTGTGAGACCACCCACCCGGTGCCCGTCGAGGAGTTCTTCGCCAACAAGGTCGCCCACCTGGAGGAGATGCGGGAGCGCAAGCGCCCGATCATCGAGGCG
>CALGAM010000178.1 GCA_937951935.1 uncultured Micromonospora sp.
TCGTCGGCGAGCAGCAGGTTGGTGAAGATCGGCCCGGCCCGGAAGGTGAAGTCGGCACGGCGCTGGTCGTAGAGGAACGAGCCGGTGACGTCGGCGGGGAGCAGGTCCGGGGTGAACTGCAACCGACGGAAGCCCAGGCCGAGCGCCTGGGCGAAGGAGCGGGCGGTCAGCGTCTTGCCGAGCCCGGGGAGGTCCTCCAGCAGTACGTGCCCGCCGGCCAGAATCCCGGCCAGCACCAGTTCCAGGGGCTCCCGCTTACCCACCACCACCGTCTCGACCCGGTCGAGCACGGTCTGGGCCAGCCGTCCGACGTCCGCGACGGTGACCGGGTGCGCGTCCTTCATACCTTCTCCAGTTGGGCGACGATCGCCGCGAGCTGCCGCGGCGACGGGGTTCGCCGGGGCGGCGTGTCCAGAAGCGTCCACAGCGGCTCGCCGAGCAGCGCCCGGGCCCGCTCCGGATCGGTGGCCCGGGTGATCCCGTGACGCTGCCTCAGCAGTTCGTCGGCGAGTTCACCGAGCATCGGCACCACCCGCCGGGCGAACCGGTCCCGCTCCCCGTGCGCCCAGGCGAGCCGCCTCTCCCAGCGGCCGACCACGCTGCCGAGGGCGTCCTGGGCGGCCCAGTTGTAGCTGCCGTCCTCCTCACCCCGGGCAGGGTCCCGCCGGGCCCGGGACCGGCCGGGCGGTTCCGGGGCGAGCGCCGAGGTGATCCGGCGCAGCAGCAGCAGGGCGAGGACGGCGGCGAACACCGCGGCCGGGGAGAACGCGACGCCGACCATCCGAAGTGCCGCCAGCAGTGCGCCGGTCAACACCGCGGCGACCAGGACGCTGCGCAGCGTGGTCCGGACCGGACCGGGGCGCCGTCGGGCGACGGGAGGCGGTTCCTCCTCGTGCCGGAGCAGGTCGTCGATGCTCGTGATGGCTCCGCTCACCCGGCAGCCTCCACCGTGGTCAGTTCGGTGCGCAGCCGCCGCAGGGCGGAGCGGGCCTGGGCGCGCATCCGTTCGTCCACCGTGTGGGTGGCGTACCGGGCCTCCCGGTAGACCTCGGCGAACGCCGCCAGTACGCCGGCGCTGACCGGCCGACCGGTGCGCAGCAGCCGGGTCACCAGGTCGGTCGGGGTGTCCCCGGGCCGCCGGTCGATCCCGGCCGCCTCCGCGGTCTGCTCCAGCCGTACCCAGCAGGCGATCACGGCCCGGCGCGGGTCGGCGTCGGTGTCGGAGAGCTCGACCAGGCCGGCGTCGAGCGCGGCGACCACCTCCTCGGCGGTCTGCGCGGCGCCGCGGCGCGGCCCGGCCCGCCGTCCCCGCCGCGCCACGGTGTCACGGCGACGCAACAGGTCCCGGGTGAGCGTCCAGAGCAGCGCCCCGACCACGGCCGCGACCGCGGCGGCGCCGAGCACGACACCGACGGTCGACAGCCAGGCCGGCAGGTGGCCGGAGGTGGACGTGGCGGGCGAACCGGCGGTGAACGACTCGATCGGTGCCGGCGCGCGCAGCGTCGGCACGATGTCGGCGGGCGGCTCGACCCGTGCGAAGCCGGGCGAGGAGTGGGCGGCGGCGAACGCGGCCAACGCCAGCAGGGTGGCGGTCACGGCGGGCGGCCAGGCGGCGCGGAACAGGTGCCGGGTCTGGCCGGGCGGAGCCGGACGGTCGTCGGGACGGGCACGCCCCGAGCGCCCGTCGGTCATCGCACCGCCCCCTGTGTCGCCTAGCGGGAGTCGTCCAGCCCGGCCAGGCGCCGGGCCCGGGCGAACACCTCGTCCAGCATCGCGGGTGTGAGCCGTCCGGTAAAGGTGTTCTGCTGGCTGACGTGGTAACAGCCGAGAACGTGTGGTACGGCTCCGCCGGACCAGTGTGCCGCATGGCCGAAGGCGGGTCGCGGGGTGGGCGGGCGGACGCCGTACACCTGGCGGAGGACCGGCCACCACGCGGCCCAGGCGAAGGCGCCGAGCGCGACCACGACACGCAGGGTGGGTTTGATCAGCTCGATCTCCCGGTGCAGCCACGGGGCGCAGGTGTCCCGTTCGGCCGGGGTGGGTTTGTTGCCCGGTGGAGCACAGCGGACCGCCGCGGCGATCCGGGTGTGCCGCAGGACGAGTCCGTCGCCGACGGCGACGCTGGTCGGCTGGTTGGCCAGGCCGGCCCGGTGCAGCGCGGCGAAGAGGACGTCGCCGGACCGGTCCCCCGTGAAGATCCGGCCGGTCCGGTTGCCGCCGTGCGCCGCCGGGGCCAGACCGATGATCGCGATCCGGGCGTCGGCGGCGCCGAAGCCGGGCACCGGCCGGCCCCAGTACTCCTGGTCCCGGAAGGCGGCCCGGCGGACCGCCGCCACCTCCTCACGCCAGGCGACGAGCCGGGGGCAGGCGAAGCACCCGGCGACGGCGGCGTCCAACCCGGCCAGGTCGGCCGCCTGCCGGGCACGGGCGGCGACGTCGGTGGCGGTACGCGGTTCAGCCAAGCCGGTTCCGGAAGAAGTCGAGGGTACGGGCCCAGGAGCTGGCCGCGGCCGGTTGGTCGAACACCTCGGGACGGTCGTCGTTGAAGAACGCGTGCGAGGTGCCGGGGTAGTCCTGCAGGATGCACTCCCCGCCGGCGGCCTCGATCGCCCGACGCGCGGCCTGCACCCCCTCGGCGGCGGAGGAGCCGTCCTCCTCGGCGCAGTGGATCAGCGCCGCCTTGCCGGCGTAGTCGGCCCAGTCCGGACGCATCCGCTCCCACGGCAGGACGGGGTAGAAGCCGACGGTGGCCACGATCCGCTCGGAGAACATGGCCGACCACAGCGCCAGGCTGCCCCCGGCGCAGAAGCCGACGGCACCCACCCTGCCGGTCACCTCCGGCCGCTCGGCCAGGTAGTCGGCGGCTTCGGCGATGTCCCGGGCGGCCTGGTCCATGGCCAGTCCCATGATGAGTCGGCCGGCGTGGTCGGGCTCGGTGGCGGGGACGCCACGGTAGAGGTCCGGGACGAGCGCGACGAAGCCGGCGGCGGCGAACCGGTCGGCGACCGAGGTGATGTGCGGCACCAACCCCCACCACTCCTGGATGACGACGACGGCCTGGTTGGCCCCACCGGAGTCGGGCACGGCGAGGTAGCCCTGACTGTTTCCCCCGTCACTGCGGTAACTCACCATCTCGCCCATCGGTGGTCCTCCTGCCGGTCAGACATCGTTGGCTGGTCGCACGGTTTCCGACCAACGGCGCTGGTCGGGATCTTGCGTGCCGCAGGTGTTGGGGTAGCCTGCCACGCTCGACCCGCCCGGCGGAAGGCACCGCGGGAGTGGCGTTCACCTCCTGTTTCACCGGTGTTGACCGGTGTGCCGCCGCCCGCCGCGGCACACCCGGTCAGGGGGTGGGAGTCGGGCTCGGCGTGTCGGTCGTCGGGGCGGCCTCCGGCGATCCTGCCGGGACCGGGCTGGGTGTGGACGCCGAGGGCCCGGCCGACGTCGAGGGCTCGGTCGACGCCGGGGCCGAGGGCGAGACCGGGACCAGCGGGACATCGGTGGGGGCGGGTTGCACGGTCGGGCGCACCCGGAACGGGGCCCCCTGCGGGCAGTACGGATACGGCAGCTGGGTCAGGTCGCTGGTGTACGGGTCGTAGTCGTACTCGCCGCCCGGCGCGATCCGCTGCCGTGCCTCCGGACACCAGGGCTCGCCGAGCCGGATCGGCTGGCCGTTCTGGTCGAACAGCCGCACACCCTCCAGCAGGCGGCCCTCGCTGTCGTAGACGTAGACGTCCCGGACCCCGGAGTACTGGTCGGTGTAGACCTCCTGGAACTGGGGGTAGTGGTAGGACATCTGCGTGTAGTTCACCAGGCCGATCAGGCCGAAGCCGACCAGCAGCACGGTGGCGGCGTTCAGGAGCCACCGGGGCCGCCGGCCGAGCCGGTCGGACCGCCGGCCGAGCCAGATCGAGGCGGGGATGGTCACCGCCAGCAGCAGCAGGGCGGCCAGGGTGCTGTCCCCGAGCCGGGGCAGCAGGCCGTGGGATGTTCCGGAGGTGAACACGCTGACCAGCATCGCGACCAGGTAGCCGCGCAGGACCCACCAGGCGGGGCGAAGCAACCGGAGGTAGTCGCTGAGCCGGTCGTAGCCGAGGAACCGGCCGAGCCGGCGGTCGACCGCGTCCAGCCGTTCCCGGCCGATCCGCAGCGCCGCGCCCACCCGCTGGTCGAGATTCACGGCGGCGGGCGGTGGTGCGAGCCCGGCCGCCGCGCGCAGCTCCATCGCGTACGTCTCGGGCGGTCCGAGCCGTTCGACCAACGACCCGCCTCCCTCGGCGGCGACCTCGGCGAGGTGCTCGGAGAGGTCCTCCAGCAACTCGTCCCGGACCCCTGCCGGCAGGTCCGCCAGTGTGGTCCGGACCCGGGCGACGTACCGGGCGACCTCCTGCTCCGGCACGGTCACCACCTCCTCGCTCCGCTCGGTCATGCCGCCACCCCCTCGTCGTCGAGCAGTCGATCCATTGTGGCGGCGAACGACCGCCACATCCTGCCGGAGCGGGCGAGCCGTTCCCGGCCGGCGGCGTTGAGTGAGTAGTACTTGCGGTGCGGGCCCGACTCGCTGGGGACCACGTACGTCGTCAGCAGCCCGGCCTGGAAGAGCCGGCGCAGGGTTCCGTAGACGGAGGCGTCTCCGACCTCATCGAGCCCAGCGGCGCGGAGCCGGCGCATGATGTCGTAGCCGTAGCCGTCCTCGTTTCTCAGCACGGCCAGGACCGCGAGATCCAGCACGCCTTTGAGCAACTGGGTCGTGTCCACAGCCGGAATACTACTGTGCAATGCGAAGTACCTCAACGCGGGGATACCGAGGCGCGACGTCGCCCCGGCACCGTACCCGAGAGGAGTCGACCCGCCCGACGGCCGGCCGGCCCGCAACCGGACCTCAGGCGTTGCCGTACGTCCGTAGCCGCCGCTGCCCGTCGTTGGAGCAGCCGGCACCGCCGGCGTAGTCGATGCCGGGCGGGGTCAGCTCCCAGAGCGAGACGGAACCGGCGTACCCGGAGATCACGTCGTTGTCGTGGAAGAGGTTGCCGTGCGAGGCGCACTCGCGCGGACTGCCCGGATTGGACGCCGTACAGGACGTGTCGCAGAACCACTCGGAGTAGTACGCGTACCGGCCGGTGCGCTCGAAGCTGTTGCCGTACACGTCGTTGCCGTTGCTGTCGTTGCGGGTCCGCACCGGGTCGCCGCTGATCTGCCGGAACCGGTTGTTCCGGACCACGTTGCCCGTGCTGTGGTGAGCGAGGTAGACGCCGTGGATCAGGCTCGCGTCGCCACCGCTGTTCTCGTTGTTGAGGAAGTGGTTGTTCTCGATCAGGTTGCCGGAGGAGTTGACCGCGTCGACACCCCCGTATCCGACGCCGGCGGCGTTGTACCGGGTACCCAGGTCCCGGAACACCATGCCGAAGACGGTGTTGCGGTTGACGCCGGCCGTCGCCGGCACCCGGATCCCGGCGCCGTTGGTCGTCGTGCCGCCGTTGAACTCCAGCCCGCCGCTGGCGTACCGCTCGACCTGCAGGTAGTAGAAGCGCAGGTTGGTGTCGCCGCCGGGGTGCCCCGACGGGAGCCTGGCGGAGAACCAGAAGCCGGGCGTGCCGTCGCCCCGGAAGACCGGCCGGCCGGCGATGTCGCTCGCGCCGGCGCCGTACCGGTAGTCGACCGGCATGAAGCTGATCGTGTGCCCGGGGACGTAGTACTGCCAGACGGTGTGGGTGCCGACGTACGTGCCCTGGGCGATCCGGACCTCGACGTCGGCCCGGGGTGCGGCGGCACGCAGCACCGCCTCGGCCCCCTCGAGCGTCCGCACCGCGCGGGTCGGGCTGAGCCCGTCGTTGCTGTCCGACCCGGTCGGCGACAGGTAGACCACGAAGACCTCCGCCGCCCGGACCGGACCGGGCCCGAGCAGCGCTCCCAACAGCGCGGCCAGCACGCCGGCCGTCCACCAGACCAAGCCCCGTCGCGCGACCATCCGCCCACCTCCGAACCGCTACTACATCGATGTTGGTAATTGTGCCGGACACCCGGCGGTCGGCTCGGTGCCAACCGGACGGGCCGGTCGAGGCCGGCGCACGACGGCAGGCCGGCGCCCTGTTTAGGTACCGGGGTCAGGGGGAGACAGGAGCCGACGAAGGGAGCTCAGATGGGCGATGGACTCCTGTCCGGTCGCAGCACACACACCGGCCGCGGGGGTGGGCGCGGGGGCGCCACCCGGACGGCCACCCGACCCGCCGCCGCCCGGAAGGCCACCGGAGCCAAGAAGTCTCCGGGCGGCCGGGCCGCCCGGGCCAAGAAGGTCGCCACCGCCACCAGGCGGGCCACCGGGGCGACCGCGGCGAAGACCCCGAAGAAGGCGGCCACGTCGGGCGTGAAACGCGGCGCCGCACCGGCTCCCGCCGCCAGGCGGACCCCGCCGTCGAAGCGGACCCCGGGGGCGAAGCGGGTGCCGGTGGCGAAGAAGGCGGCACCGACGCGCGCCCGCAACATGGCCGCCAAGACACCCGCCCGCAGGACCACGGCCGCCAGGGCACCCGCCCGCGGGACGTCCCGTAACCGCTGACACCCGCCGGACCCGCGCCCGTGGCCCGTGCCGACGGGACGGAACCGGCGGGGTTGGCCGGCTAGCCGTTGGTGACGAGATCGATGGCCCGCTTCCTCGTCTCCTCGTCGACCTCCGGCAGCGTGTAGTTGTTCGCCCTGATGTGCGCCAGGAGATCCGGGTCCGGCGGCAGGTCGTACTCCCGCAGGTAGTACGCGACCGCGCCGCCCCACACCCACGTACCGTCGGTGTGGAAGGTCATCGGCACCCCGGGCTGGCGCTCCGGATCGAACTCGTCCCGGACGTACCCCCGGGCGGCGAGCACCGCCGGCGCCTTCGTCAGGTAGTCGAGCACCTGGTCACGTTCGGTCGACGGTACGGGCGCGCGGTCCGCGACCGGCCGTCCCGCATCGTCCAGGCGGTCGTAGACCCGCGCCATCCGCAACTTCCCGTCGCCGGTCGACGGCCCGGGCGAACCGGACGGCGACACCGGCGGAGCCGGTGACACGGGCGGAGTCGACGGTGGTGGCACGGACGCCACCCCCCGCGCCGTGACCGTCGGCACCGCGGGAGCGGGCGGCGGAACCCCGGGAACGGCCGCGGGCGTCGCCGGGGCTCCGGGAACCGGCGGCGACACCGCCGGGGCGGCCGGGGGCACCGCCGGCGTGGCCGGGACGGCGAACGATCCGGTCGTGGTCACCGGCCCGGTCGGCGGCATCCCGGCCGGGGCCACCGGCGGCAGACCCGGCGCCGGATGAGCCGTCGGTGGCAGACCGGCCCGCGCCCGGAGCCAGTCCGGGATGTACTGCTCCGAGCGGGGGAAGAAGCGCAGCTCGTCCTGGAAGCCCTGGGGCGAGGGCATCCACCGCCAGCGCGGCTCCTCATCCAGCCCCACGGTGAGCTGGGGCGGGACCCCCGGGTCGACGACCAGGGTGGCGCCGAACCAGGTGCCCCGACCCGGCTGGTACATCCCGGCACGGAGCCAACCGAGCAACTGGACGACCGTCGCGGGCGGCTGCACCGGCCGGGCGACGCCGTCGAACCCGACCGCCATGACGTCGGTCTCGATGTGGAGCCCGACCGCCCGGTACTCCACGTGCAACCGCCGCCAGCCAGCCGGCACGGCCGCGGCGAGCAGCTCGCCGATCGGTGCCACGAGCGGATGCGGCTGCGGCGGATACGCCGGCATCGGCGGTGGCTGGGTCATCGTCCTCGTCCCTTCCAATCCACCCCGGCACCGGCGGGCCAGCGGCGGGCCGTCCCGCCGGTCGTATCCACACGAGCGCCGCCATCATCGCCGATCGCCCACGCCGGCATGTCACCGGCCCACGCTCCCGACCACCTCGCCGCGGCGGAAGCGGTGGAGAATACGACGATGGCACACACGCCGCCGGATATCGACGTACCTGACCTGACCGGCAGGCTCGCCGTCGTGACCGGTGCGAACAGTGGGCTCGGCTTCGGGCTCGCCTCCCGGCTCGCGCAGGCCGGTGCGGAGGTCGTCCTCGCGGTCCGCAACCTGGACAAGGGCGCGGAGGCCGTCCGGAGAATCCGGGCCACGCTACCCGGGGCCCGGCTCACGCTGCGGCACCTGGATCTGTCGTCGCTGGCCAGCGTGGCCGCGTTCGGCGCCGCGCTGCGCGCGGAGAACCGCGCTGTCGACATCCTGGTCAACAACGCCGGCATCATGGCGCCGCCGCGGCGGATCCTGACCGAGGACGGGTTCGAACTGCAGTTCGGCACCAACTACCTGGGGCACTTCGCACTGACCGGTCACCTCCTGCCGCTGCTGCGGGCGGCCGGCGCCGCCCGGGTGGTGTCGATGAGCAGCCTGACGAGCCGGCTCGGCACCCTCGACCCCACCAACCTCCAGGGCGAACGGCGCTACCGGCCGTGGATCGCGTACGGCCGCTCCAAGCTCGCCCTGCTGGTCTTCGCCCGGGAACTCCACCGGCGCAGCGCGACGGCCGGCTGGGGCATCCACAGCAGCGCCGCCCATCCCGGCGCGACCGTCACCAACCTGCACGTCACCGGCGCCACCCACGGTGGACGCCGGGTCCGGCTCGTCGCGCTCCGAAACCGGCTGATGTACGCCGTCCCGGTGTGGCAGCAGGTCCCGACCGGGATCCTGCCCGCCCTGTACGCCGCGACCAGCCCACAGGCGCGCAGCGGCGGCTACTACGGGCCGGCCGGCTTCGCCGAACTCGGCGGTGCACCCACCGTGGCGCGGCTGCCCGCGAACCTGCCGGACGAGTCCGGTGCCGCCCGGCTGTGGGAGATCTCCGAACAGCTCACCGGGGTGACCTATCCGGCGGTCTGAGCGGCCGGACGACGAGCCCGCCGGCGTCTGTGGGCGCGTGGACCGGCCCGGCCGGGGAGGCGCCCCACCGGTCCGCGGACACCGCCTCATCCCACGCCCGTCGCCAGGCTCCAGGCGATGCCGTCGAGGATGTCGTGCTCGGAGGCGATCACGGAATCCATCCCCGCGCGCTCCATGATCACCTTCAGGATCAGCGCCCCCGCGCCGATGACGTCGGCCCGTCCCGGATGCATCACCGGGATGGTCAGCCGTTCCGCCTTCGAGCGGGCCAGCAGGTCGGCGGTCACCGCCGCCACCACGTCGTACGAGATCCGGGCGTGGTGGATCCGCTCGGAGCGGTACTCGGGCAGGCCCAGCGCGATCCCGGTGACCGTGGTCACCGAACCGGCCAGCCCGACCAGCGTCGCCGCCTCGCGCCCCGCCACCGCCGCCAGCGCCCGGTCGACCACGGCGGTGACGTCCGCCTCGGCCGCCGCGACCTGCGCCGCGGTCGGCGGATCCCCGGACAGGTGCCGCTCGGTCATCCGGACGCAGCCGATGTCCACCGAGATCGCCGCGTCCACCGCCGCCGCGCCGCCGACCGGTCGGCCGCCGACCACGAACTCGGTGGAGCCGCCACCGATGTCGACCACCAGGTACGGCGCCGGCACGTCGGGGCCGAGTCCACGGACGGCTCCGGTGAAGGAGAGCCGGGCCTCCTCGTCGCCGGTCACCACCTCCGGCTCGACACCGAGCGTGGCGAGCACCATCGCCCGGAACTCGTCGGCGTTCTCGGCGTCCCGGGACGCCGAGGTGGCGCACATGCGGACCCGGGTCGCGCCCAGTTTCTCGATCTGCCGGGCGTAGTCGGCCAGCGCCACCCGGGTCCGTTCGATCGCCTCCGGAGCCAGCCGACCGGTCCGGTCGACGTCCTGGCCGAGCCGGACGATCTCCATCCGTCGGACCACGTCGACCAGCTCGGCCGCCGGACCGGCGGACGGATCGGGCAGGTCGGCCACCAGCAGTCGGATCGAGTTCGTGCCGCAGTCGATCGCCGCGACCCGGTTGGGGACCGGTTCCGTCGTCACGATCAGCAGACTACCGAGCCCGCCGACCCGGTCACGCGCGCCGTACCCGGGTCACAGCCGCAGCAGCATGCGGACGTTGCCGAGGGTGTTCGGCTTGACCCGCTCCAGGTCGAGGAACTCGGCGACGCCCTCGTCGTACGAGCGGAGCAGCTGCTCGTAGACGGCGGGCGGTACCGGTGCCCCGTCGATCGGGACGAACCCGAACGCGCCGAAGAACCGGGTCTCGAAGGTGAGCACGAAGACCCGGGAGACCCCCAGCTCGCGGGCGGTCGCCAGCAGCTCCGTCACGATCCGCCGACCGATCCTGTGGCCACGCCACCGGGGGTGGACGGCGACCGAGCGGATCTCGGCAAGGTCCTCCCACATCACGTGCAGCGCCCCGCAGCCGAGCACCGTCTGATCCGTCGGGTGCGCCGCGACCCAGAACTCCTGGACGTCCTCGTAGAGCGTGACCAGCGGCTTGCTGAGCATCCGCCGGCCGCCCCGGTACGTCTCGATCAGCTCCCGGATCTGGCGTACGTCGCTGGTCCGGGCCCGCCGGACGACCAGCTCCGGCAGCGAACCCGCCGGGTTGGCGGCATCGTCGGTCATTCCGCCGGCTCCACGCAGGGACCGTCGCGCCACCACGGCTCCAGCAGCTGGAGC
Source organism: uncultured Micromonospora sp. (assembly GCA_937951935.1). GTDB lineage: Bacteria > Actinomycetota > Actinomycetes > Mycobacteriales > Micromonosporaceae > Plantactinospora. Next base: position 10,568 of record CALGAM010000178.1, read on the forward strand.
ACCTCGTCACCGAACGGGTTGACCCCGGGCCCGGTGGCCAGTGCGTGTCCCAGGTGCACGTGGAGGCACTTCACCCGGCCCGGCATGCCGCCGGCCGAGACGCCCTCGATCTCCGGTACCCGCCCGATCGCCTCCCGCCGGGCCAGGTAGTCCCGGTGCGCCGCCAGGTAGCGCTCGGCCAGGTCCGGATCGGTGGCCAGCCGGGCGGTCATCTCCTTCATCAGCCCGGCGGACTCCAGCCGGCTGCACCCGGCGACCGCCCGGGGACAGGTCAGGTAGAACAGCGTCGGAAACGGGGTGCCGTCGGCGAGGCGGGGGGTCGTCTCCACCACGTCCGGCAGGCCGCAGGGGCAGCGGTGGGCCACCGCCCGGGTGCCACGCGGCGTCCGGCCGAGCTGCGCGGCCACCGCCGCCACGTCCCGGGGGGTCGCGGGCTCGCGTACCGGGGGCGGCACCTCGGCCGCCGCCGGCCCCACCGGTACCTCGGGGCGCTGCGCCGGTGCGTCTGGTCGGTTCACTGCCCCGCCCGCTCCGGCTCGTTGGCCGCGCGCACGCTCGACCAGAGGGTGTCGTACCAGGGCTCGGGGTTGCTCTGCCCGGCCGCCGCCGGGTCGGTGCCGGCGTCCCGGGCGGCCCCCTCGTGGTCGGTCAGGACCACCAGCGGCACCTCACCGGGAAGCACCATGTAGAACCGCTCCCGCGCCTGGATCTTGACGTACTCGGGGTCGTCCCAGAGCGCCGCCTCCTCCTCCAGGTCACCGATCAGCTCGCGCTGCGCCCGCAGGTCCGCCTCCATCCGGGCGATGTCGGACTGCTGGTTGAGGTAGACCCGCACCGGGTAGGTGTAGGCGAGGGCGAGCGCGACCAGGACACCGACCAGCACCGTGACCCGGCCGGTGTAGCGCCGGGGTTGGGCTGCCGTGGTGCGCTTGACGGCGCGGGGGGTGCTGGTGCGCCGCGCGGCCCCGGGCCGGTTGCCCGACCGGGGGCCGTCCGCGCTCCGTCCGGCACGCGCCGCGCGGGCCGCACCGGCCGCACGGGCCGCCGCCAACCGCGCCTCGACCCGCCGACGGATGTCGCGGGTGTCCGGGCGGTCCGCCCGGACACCCCGGACCGACCGCCGCGTCGGGCCCTGCCCGCTCGGCGTACGGCGCTGCGTCATCGCCGTGGCACCCCTCCCCGGCCGCCGCGTCGTCAGGCCGCCGACCGGTAACGCGGGAAGGCGCTCGCCCCCGCGTACCGCGCCGCGTCGGCCAGCTCCTCCTCGATCCGGAGCAGCTGGTTGTACTTCGCCACCCGGTCGGAGCGGGCCGGGGCGCCGGTCTTGATCTGCCCGCAACCCATCGCCACCGCCAGGTCGGCGATCGTGGTGTCCTCGGTCTCGCCGGAACGGTGGCTCATCATGCACCGGAAGCCGGCCCGGTGCGCCAGGTCCACCGCCTCGAAGGTCTCGGTGAGCGAGCCGATCTGGTTGACCTTGACCAGTACGGCGTTCGCCGCCTTCTCCGCGATGCCCCGGGCGATCCGCTGCGGGTTGGTGACGAAGAGGTCGTCGCCGACGATCTGGATCCGCTCGCCGACCGACGCGGTGAGACGGCTCCAGCCGGACCAGTCGTCCTCGGCCAGCGGGTCCTCGATGGAGACGATCGGGTAGTCGTCGAGAAGCTTGTGGTAGTAGGCGGTCATCTCGTCCGCCGTCTTCTGGCTGCCCTCGAACGTGTAGACGCCGTTGTCGAAGAACTCCGTGGCGGCGACGTCCAGCGCGAAGACGATGTCGGTGCCGAGCCGGTACCCGGCCTTCTCCACCGCCTCGGCGATCAGGTCGAGCGCGGTGGAGTTGGTCGGCAGGTCGGGGGCGAACCCGCCCTCGTCGCCGAGCCCGGTGTTCAGGCCCTTCTTCTTCAGCACCGACTTGAGCGCCTGGTAGACCTCGGAGCCGGCGCGCAGCGCCTCCCGGAAGGTCGGCGCGCCGATCGGCGCGATCATGAACTCCTGGATGTCGACGTTGGAGTCGGCGTGCGCACCGCCGTTGAGGATGTTCATCATCGGCACCGGCAGCAGGTGCGCGTTCGGGCCGCCGAGGTAGCGGAACAGGCTCAGCCCGCTGCTCTTCGCCGCCGCCTTCGCGACCGCCAGTGACACGCCCAGGATGGCGTTGGCGCCGAGCCCCGACTTGTCGTCGGTGCCGTCGATCTCGATCATCTTCTGGTCGATGAGGCGCTGTTCGCTCGCCTCGTAGCCGACGAGCTGGTCGACGATGCGCTCCTCGATGTTCGCGACCGCCTTCTCGACGCCCTTGCCGCCGTACCGGTCCTTGTCGCCGTCGCGCAGCTCGAGCGCCTCGAAGGCCCCCGTGGACGCGCCGGACGGCACCGCGGCGCGGCCGACCGTACCGTCGTCCAGACCGACCTCGACCTCGACGGTCGGGTTGCCCCGCGAGTCCAGAATCTCCCGGGCGACGATCGCCTCGATGGTGGCCACTGTCCTGCTCCTCAGTAGTCGATAACGGTCCATCGGTTGTCGATGGCGGTGGCGTCCCCGTCGCGACGGTGCGGCTGAGGCTCCGTCGCAACAGCCTATCGGGCGGCACCGGCCGCGCGTGTGCTGGCTGGTGCAGAGCCACCGTCCCACGCCGACATCACGCCCGATGCCGACATTTGCGGACCAGCCTCATGTTTCTGAAAGCTGGTTTGCGCGCGCTCGACACGATCGACAAGGCTGTGGGCATGCCGGTTGTGTCGACCTCACTCCGGGTGCTCACGGGGGTCATCGTCACCGTCCTGACCGTCACCGGGTGCCAGACCCTGGACGCCGCGAGCCGGGTCATCGGCCGCGCCGACCTGGTCAACGAGCTCGCTGCCCGGCTGGACCGGTCGAACCAGCTCACCTACTCGGCCGACTACCAGTTCCCGGGCGGCCGGACCGCATCGATCGCACAGTCCCAGAATCCGCTCCGCGCCGCGTACGTCTACCCGGGTGGCAAGCTGACCGTGACCGCGGAGGCGACGATGGAGTGCGACACCAGTGGGAAGAAGCCGACCTGCACCCTCACCGCGCCACCGGAGCCGAAGAACAAGCCGGCGCTGACGGTCTTCACCCGGATGACCAGCCACGGCCTGGTCACCCCGCCGATGGTGGTGGGACTGCTCACCGCCGCCGCGCTCGACCCCGACGCGATCATCGAGCAGAACGACACCACGATCGCCGGACGCCACGCCACCTGCGTCCAGGTCCGGCAGCTGCACAACGCCGCCACCGACGCCTTCGACGCCTGCATCACCGGCGAGGGTGCACTCGGCAGCTTCAGCGGTACGGTCGACGGCACCGAGCTGCGGGTGACGATGAGCCGCTACCGCGAGACGGTGGAGAACAGCGTCTTCGAGCTTCCGCCCGGCGCCGGGGTGGTCGACCGGCGTCCCACGGCGCCCAGGTGACCGCCCTCAGGACGGCAGCCCGAGCAGGGTCGGGAGATGCCGCGGCGGCGGGGAGCCGTGCGCGAGCATCGCGTCGTGCCACGCCCGCACGGAGACCCCGTGCGGGCGACGGGCGGCGATCTGGGCGATCTGCGTGTAGCCGACGAAGTACGTCGAGAGCTGTGTCGAGGTGAGCAGGGCCCGCCGCCACTTCCCGGCGGCCTCGCCCTCCTCCTGGAAGCCCCGACCGGTCATCAGCGCCATCCCGTCGGCCTCGGTCATCCCCTCACAGTGCACCAGCTGGTCGAGCAGGGCGTTGATGGTCATCCGGAGCTGCATCTTGAGCTGCTGCAGCCGAACCGCCAGGCCGCCGAAGCCCCGCTCGGCCATCAGCTGCTCCGCGTAGACCGCCCAGCCCTCGACGAACGGCCCGGAGTGGCCGAGGGCCCGGACCCGACTGCTGCCCCGGTACCGGCGCGCGTGGGCCAGCTGGAGGAAGTGCCCCGGCATCGCCTCGTGGACCGTCAGGTTCCGGATCATGTGGTTGTTGTACTCGCGGTAGAACGACTCGACCCGGGTCGCCGGCCAGTCGGCCGGGGCCGGGGCGATGCAGTAGAACGTCGGGACGTCCGCGGTCTCCAACGGACCCGGCGGATCGCAGTACGCGACCGCGACACCACGGTCGTGCTCCGGCATCGTCCTGATCACGCAGGGGTCGTCGACCAGCGAGACCAGCTCGGCGTCGGCGACGAAGTCGGTCGCCTCGTCCAGGGTCCGCCGGGCCAGCGGCACGATCGACGCCTCGTCCGGGTGCTCGTCGGCGAGCAGGCGCAGCGCCTGCCGGACCGCGTCGTCGGAGGCCGGGCCGCCGACCAGCTCGACGGCGGCCTCCCGGATCTCCTCGGTGACCCGGTCCAGGTTGGCCCACGCCAGGTCCTGCACCTGGCGCGCGGTGAGCTCGGTGTCCAGGGTGTGCCAGAGCCGGGCCTCCCACAGCCGCCGGCCCAGCCGGGGGTCGCGGCCCGGGTCGGTGCCGTCGCGCAGGCCCGCCCGGAGCCACCGCGCGAACCCGGCCAGCTCACGGATCGCCACCTCGGCAACCGGCTCCACCGTGCGCCGCATCCCGGGTGCCTCGGCCAGCAGGGCGGGAAGCTGGTCCCGCAGCAGCGCCACGGCGCCGTCGTACTGGCCGGCGGCGGTCTCGGCGTGGATCCGGGGGACGTCCGCCAGCAGCGCGCGGGCGGTGGCCAGCGCGTCCGGTACGGCCGCCAGCCGACCCGCGATGCTGGTCAGCCGCACGTCGGCCGGGGCGAACGGCCGAGCCAGCAGCGCGTGCAGCAGCGGGGCCGGGTTGTGCACCATCGGGTTCCACTCGTGCGCGCGGACCTCGGTCAGCTCGAAGAGTTCCCGCTCCACCATCGCCGAGAGCACGGCGTGGTCGACCCGCTCCGCCGTCGGCAGCCCGTCCGTCTCCACCTCGGAGAGGGCGTGCGCCGCGTCCCGCAGCATCGTCACCCGCCCGGCCACCGCGTCGGCCGACCAGTCCGCAAGCCGGTCGTCGTAGGCGTGTTCTCCGACGTCGGAGGCCAGATGCGGGTCGCTGGCGAGCATCGCGTCGACGATTCGTTCGGCCAGGGGGACGAATGGCGGCATGTGGCCAACCTAGACGATCAGCGCCGCCAGCCGCGCCACCGCCTCCGTGAGGACGTCCGGCGGGTGCGTCGCGTAGCCGAGGACCAGTCCGGGTGGACCGCCGGGCCGCAGCCGCAGCCGTGACAGCGCCAGCGGGCCCAACCCGGACCGCCGGGCGGCCCGGGCCACCGCGACGTCGTCGGTTCCGGCCGGCAGCTCGACGACCAGGTGTATCCCGGCCGCGACACCGGAGATCCGGGCCGACGGCAGGTACCGGCGGACCGCGGCCACCACGGCGTCGCGCCGGACCCGGTAGCCGCGGCGCAGCCGCCGCAGATGCCGGTCGTAGCCGCCGCTGGCGAGGAACTCGGCGAAGGCGAGCTGCTCCAGCACCGGCCCGCAGACGTCCGCGGCGTACTTGCCGGCCCGCACCGCCGACCGCCACGCCGGGGGTACGGCCAGCCAGCCGATCCGCAGCGCCGGGGCGAGCGCCTTGCTGGCCGAGCCGATGTGTGCCACCCGGTCGGGGGCGAGTCCCTGGAGGCAGCCGACGGGATCGCGGTCGTACCGGAACTCGGCGTCGTAGTCGTCCTCGACGATCAGCCCGTCGACCCGGCGGGCCCAGTCGAGCAGCGCCGCCCGTCGGTCGGGGCCGAGCACCACACCGGTCGGAAACTGGTGCGCCGGGGTGACCAGCACGGCCCGGGCCCCGGTGCGCGCCAGCGCCGCGACGTCCAGGCCGTCGTGGTCGACCGGTACCGGCACCAGGCGCAGTCCGTGCGCGACAAGGTGGTCGCGGACCCCCGCGCTGCCCGGGTCCTCGACGCCGACCGTGTCGATGCCGGCGGCGCGCAGCGCCCCGGCGACCAGCCCGAACGCCTGGCCCGCGCCGGTGGTGGCGAAGAGGTCGGCCGGGTCGACCCGGGCGGCCCTGACCCGGCCGAGATAGCCGGCGAGTTCCGCCCGGAGCCGGGGTGCACCGGCGGCGTCGCCGTAGTCGAGGTCGGCGGCGTGGGCCTGGTTCAGCACCCGCTCGTACGCCCGCCGCCAGGCGGCCCGGGGGAACATCCCGAGATCGGGTATGCCCGGACGCAACGGCCGGATCCGGTCGACCGGCCCGACCGTGGCCTGTGCCGGGTGAGGGCGCCCCGACCCGGGGTGCACGGGCACCGCACCGGGGTGCACCGGCGCGACGGTGGTGCCCGACCCACGCCGCGACACCAGCCAGCCCTCGGCGACCAGCTGCTCGTACGCCTCGACCACCACGCCCCGGGACAGCCGCAGGTCCGCCGCGAGGTCCCGGCTGGACGGCAGACGGCTGCCGGGGCGGAGCCGGCCGGCGACGATCGCCTCGCGCAGCGCGCAGGTGAGCCGGTGCGCCCGGCCCGGGCCGGTCCGGTCGAACTCGACCAGTGCCTCCAGCAACGCCAATTGGTCCTCCAATCTGTCGCGCCGGTGGACCTGCGGACCGGACCACCTGCACCCTAGCGTCACGGCGTGCAGATCTCGAACCTCGTCGCCGTCCTGCTCTGCGTCGGCGGAATGGTCCTCGTCGGCAGCTCCGTCTCGATCAGCCAGCTGGTCCTCGACTTTCCGCACCTCACCGGCCAGGCGGCCCGGTACGCGCTCGCCGCCGTGGTCCTCCTCGCCCTCGCACACCGGTTTCCCGGACTGCTGGGCGGACCCGCGGCGGGCCGGCCGACCCGGCGGGAACTGGCCGTCCTCACCGCACTCGCCGCCGCCGGGATGGCCGGCTTCAACGCCTGCGTCCTGCTCGCCCTGTCACACGCGGACGCGGCCATGGTCGGCACCTTCATCGGAGCGGCGCCGCTCGGCCTGGCCCTGCTCGGCCCGCTCGTCCGCCGCCGCCGGCCCGCCGTCCGGCTGCTGGCCGCCGCCGCGATCGTCGTTGCCGGGACCGCGCTCGTCCACGGCAGCGGCCGGGCCGACGCCGTCGGGGTCCTCGCCGCCCTCGGCGCGTTCGGCGGCGAGGTCGCGTTCTCCCTGCTCGCCGCCGCCGTCCTGCCCCGGCTCGGGCCGGTGCTGGTCTCGGCGTACGGCTGCGCGCTGGCCGTACCGCTGCTCCTGCTGGCGGCACTGGCCGCCGGCGAGTTCGCCCGGTTGCGCCTCCCCACCGCGACCGAGGCGGCCGCCCTCGGCTACCTGGCCGCGTTCATGACCGTGGCCGCGTTCCTGTGCTGGTTCACCGGGCTGCGGCGGCTCGGGGTGGAACGGACCGCGCCACTGGTCGGGGTGATGCCGATCGCCACCCTGCTCACCGCCGCCGTACAGGCCGGCCGGCCGCCGGCCGCCGGTCAGGCCGCCGGTGTGCTGATCGCCGCGCTCGGGATCGCCCTCGGGTTGCGGGCCGGACGCGACGACCACCGGACGGGTGCGGACCCCACACCGGGTCCGGCCGGGAAACGGGAGGCGAGCCCGGTCGGCTCCTAGTGCGGCGTGCCGGACCCGGCGTCGGTAGCCCGCTCCCGCTCCACCGCCCGGGCCGTCGCCGCGTACTCCAGCGTCACCCGGCGCAGCGCCGCCTCGGCGTCCAGCCCGGCGGTCCGGGCCCGGGCCACCGTCTGCAGCAGCTCGGCGCCGAGCCGTGACTCGGCATCGGCGCCCGGCGCCGGCAACGGTACGTCGAGGCCGGCCCGCTCGACCCGGTGCAGCACCTTCGCCGCCAGCGCGAGCGCCGGCTGGGAGAGTGCCACCCCGTCGAGCGCCGAGGCCCGGGGCTTCTCCGCCCGCTTGATCTGCTCCCAGTTCTCGGTGATCTCCTCGATGCTGTCGACCCGCTCCCCGGCGAAGACGTGCGGATTGCGACGGATCATCTTCGCCACGAGGCCACCGGCGACGTCGTCGATGGTCCACCGCTCGCCCTCGGGAAGTTCCTCGGCCAGCCGGGCGTGCAGCACCACCTGCAGCAGCACGTCGCCGAGCTCCTCACGCAACGCGGCGAGATCCCCGGCGGCGATCGCGTCGTACGCCTCGTAGCACTCCTCGATCAGAAACCGCGCCAGGCTGGCGTGGGTCTGGGCCCGCTTCCAGGGATCGCCGCCGGGTGAGAGCAGCCGGTCCATCACCGCGACCGCGTCGAGCAGCCGGGCCCCGGGCGGATCCCAGGAGCCGTACATCAGCTCCAGCTCGGCCAGGCCCGGGTCACCGGCCAGCCGCAGCCCCAACTGCCGGGCCACGTCCTCGTCGCCGGTCGGGCCGGCCAGCCAGACCGCCGTACCGTGGGTCGCCGCCCGGTCCAGCAGCGCCGGTACCGGGTCGTCGGTGACGGTGACGTCGGCGCCCGCGGCGCGCAGGGCGGCGACCAGGTCGCTCTCGGCGGCGGCCAGGACCGGGTGGGCGCGGACGACGTCCCAGGCGGCCGCGGTCAACAGCCCGGCCGGCAGCCGGGGCGAGGTGACCAGCAGTACGACCCGGGCGGTCATCGTGACACGACCATCCTCCGTGCGGGTGTACGCGGCGACGTCCCGTCGCTCAGCGGCTCTCGACCAGCGTGTCCGGCCCGGCCTGCCCGATCAGCAACGAGATCGCGGCCGAACCGTCCGAGAAGGAGAGCAGCGGGAACTCCAGCGGCCGGTACCGCGGGCTGACGACGACGTCCTCCCGGTCGAGCGCCTCGGCGAGCACCTTGCGCTGCGACAGCGCCATGCCCAGCTGCGGGCCCTGGGACAGCCGGTTCTTGGCGTCCTCGTCCCGCTCGTCGGGTGAGACCACCCCGGCCTTGCGGCCCCGGGCGACCAGGTCGGCCAGCTCCGCGTCGGTCGGCGTCACCTGCTGGTCGGTGGGCACCGCGCTCAGGCAGGTGTACAGCTCGGCGAGCTGCTGGACGTACCGCGAGCCCGTCGGCAGGTTGAGCTGCGCGGCGAGCCGCTCGGGATCGACCGGGTCGGACGACCGCAGGTCGCGCTCGGCGGTGAGCCGCCGGCAGACGTCGCCGAGCACCAGGACCCGTACCACCTCCGACCGGCTCGGCGCCGTCACCCCGGCACCACCGGCCGCCGCGTCACCGCCCGGGGACGGCGCCCTGCGCCTGGCGTCCTCGACGACCGACGTCACCTCGTCCTCGGTGATCTTCCGTTCGCCGAGGTACACGGCGACGCTGGAGTCGGAGCGACAGGCGGCAAGAACGGTGGTGCCGAGAACGGCAATGACCGCGATCGAAGCCAGACGACGGACACGCTGCATGTCCACACTCTCTCACGCGACAGACGGACGCCGCAGCCGGGCCACCCCCACCCGCGCCGGCGGGCGGGGCTCACCGGGCCGGGGCGGCGACGTTCACCTCCCCCAGCACGTCGGTGAGCAGTTGGGTGCACCAGTCCAGCAGCGCCTGGTCGCGCAGCGGCTCGCCACCGACCCGGCGGGTCGTCGGCCGCGGCACGCTGACCTGTTCGGTCGCCGCCTTGTAGACCGCGTCCGGGTGGTAGCGCTTCAGGCGCAGCTGTTTCGAGTCCGGCAGGCGCAGCGGTGAGAACCGGATGTGCCGGCCCTGCATCGAGACGTCGGTCAGACCGTACGCCCGGGCGAGCAGCCGGAACCGGGCCACCGCGACCAGGTTGGCGACCTGCTCCGGTGGCTCGCCGTACCGGTCGGTCATCTCGGCCACCACCTCGCCCAGCCGGTCGGTGTCCCGGGCCTCGGCGAGCTTGCGGTACATCTCCAGGCGCAGCCGCTCCACCCCGATGTAGTCGTGCGGCAGGTGCGCGTCGACCGGCAGGTCGACCTTGACCTCGGGCTCCTCCTCCGGCCGTTCGCCCTTGAACGCCTGCATCGCCTCGCCGACCATCCGGACGTACAGGTCGAAGCCCACCCCTTCGATGTGTCCGGACTGCTCGCCGCCGAGCAGGTTGCCGGCGCCCCGGATCTCCAGGTCCTTCATCGCCACGTACATGCCGGCGCCGAGCTCGGTGTGCTGGGCGATGGTGGCCAGCCGCTCGTGGGCCTGCTCGGTCAGCGGCCTGTCCCCGGGGTAGAGGAAGTACGCGTACGCCCGCTCCCGGCCCCGGCCGACCCGGCCCCGGATCTGGTGCAGCTGGGCGAGGCCGAGCAGGTCGGCCCGCTCCACGATCAGGGTGTTGGCGTTCGGGATGTCGATACCGGACTCGACGATCGTGGTGCAGACCAGGACGTCGTACTCCCGTTCCCAGAAGCCGACCATGACCCGTTCCAGGGCGTCCTCGCCCATCTGGCCGTGCGCGACCGCGACCCGGGCCTCCGGGACCAGCTCGCGGATCCGCCGGGCCGCCCGGTCGATCGTCTCGACCCGGTTGTGCACGTAGAAGACCTGGCCGTCGCGCAGCAGCTCGCGGTGGATCGCGGCGGCGACCTGCCGGTCGTCGTACGCCCCGACGAAGGTCAGCACCGGGTGCCGCTCCTCCGGCGGGGTGGCGATCGTCGACATCTCCCGGATGCCGGTGACCGCCATCTCCAGGGTCCGCGGGATCGGGGTCGCCGACATCGTCAGGACGTCCACCGAGGTACGCAGCTGCTTGAGGTACTCCTTGTGCTCGACCCCGAAACGCTGCTCCTCGTCGACGATGACCAGGCCGAGCGCCTTGAACCGGGTCGACGCCTGCAGCAGCCGGTGGGTACCGATCACGATGTCGGCGCTGCCGTCGGCGACCATCGCCAGCGTCTGCTCGGCCTCCTTCGGCGTGGCGAACCGCGACAGCTGCCGGATGGTGACCGGGAACTGCGCCATCCGCTCGGTGAAGGTGTTGTAGTGCTGCTGGGCCAGCAGGGTGGTCGGCACCAGCACCGCCACCTGCTTGCCGTCCTGCACCGCCTTGAACGCGGCCCGCACCGCGATCTCGGTCTTGCCGTACCCGACGTCGCCGCAGATCAGCCGGTCCATCGGGATCGGCTGCTCCATGTCCCGCTTGACCTCCTCGATCGCCGCGAGCTGGTCCGGCGTCTCGGTGTACGGGAAGGCGTCCTCCAACTCCCGCTGCCACGGGGTGTCCGGGCCGAAGGCGTGCCCCCTGCTGGCCTTGCGGGCGGCGTAGAGCTGGATGAGCTGGGCGGCGATCTCCCGTACCGCCTTGCGGGCCCGTGCCTTCGCCTTCTGCCAGTCCGCGCCGCCCATGCGGTGCAGCGCCGGGGTCTCGCCGCCGACGTACCGGGAGAGCTGGTCGAGCTGGTCGGTGGGGACGAAGAGCCGGTCCCCGGGCTGGCCGCGCTTGCTCGGCGCGTACTCGATGACCAGGTACTCCCGCTCGGCGCCGTTGACGACGCGCCGCACCAGCTCGACGTACCGGCCGATGCCGTGCTGCTCGTGCACCACGTGGTCGCCGGCCCGCAGCTCCAACGGGTCGATGGTGTTGCGGCGCCGGCTCGGCATCCGACGCATGTCCCGGGTGGTGGCGCCGCGGCCGCCGGTGATGTCGTGGCCGGTGAGGATGACGAACCGGGCCTGCGGGTCGAGGAAACCGTGGGTGAGCGAACCGCAGGTGACGACCAGTTCGCCGGCGCCCGGCGGTGCGGTGACCGTCTCGACGGTGGCGGCACCGAGACCGGCGTCGCGGAGCACCTCGACGGCCCGCTGCGCCGGACCGCTGCCCTCGAAGACCAGGGTCACCGCCCAGCCGTCGCCGACCCAGCGCTTGAGGTCGTCGACCAGCCGGGCGGTCTCGCCGTGGTACAGCGGTATCGGCTGGGCGGCCAGGGTGAGGGACTCGCCCGCGTCCGGGGTGACGCTCACCTCCGGCTCCGGCTCGACCGCCCACGGCTCCGGGGTGGCGGCCGGCCCCGGTGCCGCCTCGGCCAGGCCGAACGGCGACACCGACCACCAGGGTTGGCCGAGGGCGGCGGCGGTGGCGCGTACCTCCGCCAGGGTCTTGAAGGCGGCGGCGCCGAGGTCGATCGGAGCCTGGCCGCCGACGGCGGCCGCCGCCCAGCTCGCCTCCAGGAACTCCGCCGAGGTGCGGACCAGGTCGTGCGCCCGGGTCCGGATCCGCTCCGGATCGCAGAGCAGGACGTGGGTGCCGGCCGGCATGCTGTGCAGGAGGAGTTCGAGCGCGTCGGCCCCGATCAGGGCCGGGGCCAGTGACTCCATCCCCTCGACCGGTATCCCCTCGGCGAGCTTGTCCAGGATCTCGGCCAGCTCGGGATGCCGCTCGGCCAGCTCGGCGGCCCGGCGGCGGACGGCCGGGGTGAGCAGCAGCTCCCGGCAGGGTGGCGCCCACAGCGCCGGCACGGTCTCGATCGTGCGCTGGTCGGCGACGGCGAAGGTACGGATCTCCTCGACCTCGTCGCCCCAGAACTCGATGCGGGACGGGTGCTCGTCGGTCGGCGGGAAGACGTCGAGGATGCCGCCCCGGACGGCGTACTCGCCCCGCTTGGTGACCAGGTCGACCCGGGCGTAGGCCAGGTCGGTCAGCCGACGGGCGGTCTCCTCCAGCCCGGCCTCGGCACCGACGGTCAGCCGGACCGGCTCCAGGTCACCGAGCCCCTTGAGCTGCGGCTGGAGCACCGAGCGCACCGGCGCGACGACGACCCGGACCGGACCGGCGTGTTCGTCGAGATCCGGGTGCGCCAGCCGGCGCAGCACCCCGAGCCGCCGTCCGACGGTGTCGGACCGGGGCGAGAGCCGCTCGTGCGGCAGCGTCTCCCAGGCCGGGAAGACCACCACCTGCTCCGGTGGCAGCAGGCTGCGCAGCGCGGCGGCGAGGTCGTCGGCCTCCCGCGTGGTCGCGGTCACCGCCAGCACCGGCCGGCCCGCCCCGCCGACCTCCCGGTCGGCGGCCACGGCGGCGACGACGAACGGCCGCAGCGACGGTGGCGCCGTCAGGTCGAGGCCGTCGGCCTCCGTCCCGCCCGCCAGGGCCAGCTGGCGCGCCCGCGCCAACGCCCGATCACGTAGCGCCGCAGTCAACAACCCGGTCAGCACGCCGATCACACCTTCAGGGCACGCGAAATGGACCCCGCGTCCGCCTCGGACGGGGGTGGAGGGGGTCGCAGACGGCGCCCCGCCCGCGGTCCGGTCGCTGCCATGTGGGACGCCCTTGACACCCGACCCCAGCCTATCTTCCGGGTCGGACGCCTCCCCGGCGACGGCCCGCACCCGCCGGGGTCGGGTGTGTGGTCCGGGCGGGACCGCAGCCGGACGGGAATCGCGTTGACCGGTGCCGGCACGTGTGATCCGCTTGCCGCCATGGCGGAACAGTGGCGCGTCCGGTTCGACGCGGAGGTGACCTTCGTCAACGGCGGTGGGCTGCGGGTGGACGGCTTCCGGCTCGACATCCCGGGCACCGACATCACCGACGAGGAGTTGGCGGCACTCTTCGTCCGGCATCTGGGCCTGCTGATGGTGGGCGAGGTGCGGATCACCGCCAAGGAGCTGATCCGCGAACCGCACCAGGGTGGCCGGGACGTTCCCCGCGCGGCGGCCACCGGTCGGCGGCTGGTCGAGCTGAGCCACGTCGTCCGGGACGGCATGGTCACCCTTCCCGGTCTGCCGGCGCCCCGGATCACCGACTGGCTGAGCCGGGAGGCGTCCCGGCAGCGGTACGCCCCGGGCACCGAGTTCCA
>CALGAM010000179.1 GCA_937951935.1 uncultured Micromonospora sp.
CGGCACGCCCGGCCGGCCGTCGCACACCGGCACCCCGGACCCCGGCGCGACCGGCACGCCGGGCCGGGCGCCGGGCACCGCCACCCCTGCCGGTGCGACGGCGGACGACCCGGCCTGCGGGCGGTTCGCCGCCGACGTCTGCGCGGCGTACCTGCGGATCGCCACCAGCGGACGGGCCGACGCCGACGCGGTGGCGCTGCTGCGGCGCTCCAGCCCGGCCGGGGTCCTCGACCGGATCACCGCGCCGACGCTGCTGATCCAGGGGGAGGCCGACACCCTCTTCACGCTCGCCGAGGCCGACGCCAACGCCCGGGGGATCGCGGCGAACGGCACGCCGGTCCGGGTCGCCTGGTTCACCGGCGGGCACGACGGTGGCGACGGCCCGCGCACCGACCGGGACCGGGTCCGCCACCTGACGGCCCAGTGGCTCGACCACCACCTCAACGGTGTCGGGCCGGCGCCGTCGACCAGCTTCACCTGGTCGCGGATCGCGGGCTTCGACGCCCTCGACCGGGGCCTGATCGCCTCCGGATACTCCACCGCCGGATATCCGGGGCTCGCCGGCACGTCCCGCCGGGCCGTCCCGGTAGCCGGCCCGGCGCAGCGGATCGCGAACCCGCCGAACGGCAACCCGGCGCCGATCTCCGCGCTGCCGTCCGCCGGCGGGGGTCTCTCCTCGTTCCTCGACCGCGTGGCCGGGGACCTGCCCGGCCAGCACGCGCGGTTCGAGTCGGCGCCGCTGGCCGAGGCGGTGGACGTGGTCGGCGCGCCGACCGTGCGGATCCGGGCCGCGTCGCCGACCGGCGAGGCGGTCCTGTTCGTCAAGCTCTACGACGTCGACCCGGACGGTTCGGCGACGCTCGCCAACGGCCTGGTCGCCCCGGTACGCCTCACCGGCCTCCCCGCCGAGGTCGACGCGGCCCAGCCGGTCGAGGTGACCCTGCCGGCGATCGTCCGCCGGATCGACGCCGGGCACCGGCTGCGGATCGTCGTCGCCAGCGCCGACCAGGGGTACGCCACCCCGGCCGAGCCGGTCACCTACACCGTCGCCCTCGGCGGCCCGGCGCCCGCCGACGCCGCTGGCGGGGCCCCGGGGGCCGTCCCGGCCGGACTCCCGCTCACCGGGACCGAGGTCTGGCTTCCGACGGTCGCCGGCGATCCGATCGCCACCCCGGCGGTGCTCTGGCGCTGGGCCCTGGCCGGGCTGCTCGCCGCGATCGTCTGCGGGCTCGCCGTGGTCGTCGCCGTCTCACGCCGCCGGCACCGCCGCCAGGACACCGCGGTGGTCGCCGAGTACGCCGACACGCCGCTGGTCGTCCGCGACCTGCGCAAGGAGTACGCCGACGGCTTCGTGGCGGTCTCCCGGATCGGCTTCGAGGTGCGGCGCGGCCAGGTGGTCGGCCTGCTCGGGCCGAACGGCGCCGGCAAGACCACCACGCTGCGGGTGCTGATGGGGCTGACCCGGCCGACCGCCGGGGAGGTCTACGTCTTCGGGCACCGGCTGGTCCCGGGCGCACCGGTGCTCAGCCGGATCGGCGCGTTGGTCGAGGGGCCGGGCTTCCTGCCGCACCTGACCGGTCTGGAGAACCTGCGGGCGTACTGGCGGGCGACCGGGCGACCCGAGGAGGACGCGCACCTGGCGGAGGTGCTGGGGATCGCCGGACTCGGCGACTCGATACACCGGAAGATCCGCACCTACAGCCACGGCATGCGGCAGCGACTGGCGATCGCCCAGGCCATGCTCGGACTTCCGGAGCTGCTGGTGCTCGACGAGCCGACCGACGGGCTCGACCCGCCGCAGATCGCCGAGATGCGTCAGGTGCTGCGCCGGTACGCCACGGACGGTCGTGCGGTGCTGGTCTCCAGCCACCTGCTCGCCGAGGTGGAACAGACCTGTACGCACGCGGTCGTCGTCCACAAGGGGCGGATCGTCGCCGCCGGGGCGGTGGAGGAGATCGTCGGCGAGTCCCCGAGCACCCAGTTCGACGTCTCCGATCCGGAGGCCGCGCGGGCCGTCCTGGACCGGGTGACCGGGGTGCGGGTGCGGTCGGCGGGCAACGGTGCCCTGGTGGTGGACACCAACGGCACGGCCCGCAGCGAGGTGGTCGCCGAGCTGGTCCGGGCCGGGATCGCGGTCGACCGGGTGGTGCCCCGGCGCCGTCTGGAGGACGCCTTCCTCGCCCTGGTCGGCGAGCACTCACGAGGAAGCGGGGACCGGTGATGGCCACAACCGACCTGACCGGCGGGACCGTGCCGCCGGATGCGGCCGGCGGGGCGCGTGGCTACCGTCCGCGGGCGACGCTGACGGTGGCCACGGAGTGGCGGCGGCAGGCGTCGCGGCGACGTACCCGGCTGACGCTCGGGTTCATGGTGCTGTTGCCGCTGATCGTCCTGGGCGCGTTCGAGTTCGACAGCGGTGCGGACGGCGACGGTGGCCGCGGGGAGTTCGCCAGCCTGGTCGAGATGGCCACCTCGGGCGGGCTCAACTTCGCCCTCTTCACGATCTTCGTCTCGGCATCCTTCCTGCTGGTCGTCGTGGTGGCACTGTTCTGCGGCGACACGGTGGCCAGCGAGGCGAGCTGGGGGAGCCTGCGGTACCTGCTCGCGATACCGGTGCCCCGGGCCCGGCTGCTGGCGGTGAAGCTGGTGGTCGCGTTGGGGTACTCGCTGCTGGCGCTGCTGGTGCTGGCCGGCACCGCGTTGCTGGCCGGCACCCTCCGGTACGGCTGGTCGCCGCTGCGCAGCACCGTCGCCGCCCAGATCCCGCCGGGGGAGGGGCTGCTGCGCCTGCTCGGCATCCTCGGCTACCTGGCGGTGGTGCTGCTCGCGGTGGCCGGGCTGGCGTTCCTGCTGTCGGTGACCACCGACGCCGCGCTCGGCGCGGTCGGCGGGGCGGTGCTGCTCTGGATCCTCTCCAGCATCCTCGACCAGATCACCGCGCTCGGGGCGGTGCGCACCGTCCTGCCGACGCACTACGCCGGTGCGTGGCTGGGGCTGTTGTCGACCCCGGTGCAGACCGACGACCTCGTCAGGGGCGCCATCTCGGCGGTCTGCTACGCCACGGTGTTCTGCGGTCTGGCGTTCTGGCGCTTCACCCGCAGGGACGTCACCTCCTGACCCGCGGTGACGTCACCCGCCGGCACCGGCGCCGGCCCGGTCCGCGTCGCACGGCTCGCGGCCGCCCCGCGTATCGTCGGTGCCGTGACGCCGGACGTGCTGACCCGCAACGTGGTCACGATCTGGGGTGAGGACGGCCGGCGGTGGCTGGCCGGCCTGCCGGAGCTCCTGGCCCGGATCGCCCGGGACTGGGAACTGACCGTCGACGGCGGTACGTACGAGCTGTCCTACCACTACGTCACGGCGGTGACCTGCGCCGACGGCACCCCGGCCGTGCTCAAGCTCGGGGTGCCCGGCGGCGACTCGCTGCGGAACGAGGCGCTCGCGTTGCGGACCTGGTCCGGCCGGGGCGCGGTACGTCTGCTCCGGACCGACCTCGCCCGGGGCGCGCTGCTGCTGGAGCGGGCCGAGCCGGGTGTGCGGCTGAGGGACCTGGTGCCCACCCGCGACACCGAGGCGACCTCGGTCGCGGCGGCGATCCTGCGCCGGCTTGCCGTCCCGCCCGCGCCGGACTGCCCACTACCCGACGTGTCGACCCTGGTCGGCGGCCTGGACGACTACGTCGCCCGGCACGGCCAGACCGGCCCGCTGCCGGGCGGGATCGTGGCGCGGGCCGCCGGGCTGATGCGGGAACTGTGCGCCTCGGCCCCGGCCCGGGTGGTGCTGCACGGCGACCTGCACCACGACAACATCCTCCGGGCGGGCCGCGAGCCGTGGCTGGCGATCGACCCGCACGGGTTCGTCGGCGACCCCGGGTACGACGTCGCGACGCTGCTGTACAACCCGGCTCCGGGCGACCGGGATCCGGCGCTGACCGCGCTGGTTCCGGCCCGGGTCGAGCAGCTCGCCGACGAGCTGGCGATGCCCGTCGACCGGGTGGTCGCCTGGGGTTTCGTCCACGCGGTGCTGTCCGACGTCTGGGCCGCCGAGGGGTGGGCGCCGGGCGATCCGTCGCCGGCCAGCCGGGCGCTGGACGTCGCGCGTCTGCTCCTGCCCCGGCTCGCGGCGTAGCCGTCGGCTCACGCCACGAGCAGGGCGACGTCGTACTTGCGCACCTCGGGGTCGCGGGTGACCAGGGTGAGACCCTCGCACCGCGCCTGGGCCACCAGGATGCGGTCGAAGGGGTCGCGGTGGATCAGGGGCAGCCGTCCCGCGGCGACCGCGTGGTCGGATCTGACCGGAAGCTCGTGGAACCCGCTGTCGCGGACCCGCTCCGGCAGGTCGGTGGGCTCCTTGAGCTTGCCGATCGCCTGCTTGATGGCGATCTCCCAGATCGTCGCGGCGCTGACGTAGACGTCGGGCTCGTGGTCGAGGCGCTCCTTCAGGTCGTCGGCGAGGGCCGGGTCGTCGGTCAGCCACCAGAGGACGACGTGGGTGTCCAGCAGCAGGCTCACTGGACCAGTCCGAAGTCGCGGGCGATGGCCTCGTTCACCTCGGGGTCGTCCCAGTCCTCGGTGGTGACCAGCCTGCCACGCAGCGAGCCGCGACCGGTACGGTTCACCCGCGGGACGAGGGGGATGACCTTCGCGACCGGGTGCCCGGCCCGGCTGATGATGATCTCCTCGCCGTGCTCGACCCGATCGATGATCCGGGACAGGTGCGTCTTGGCGTCGTGGATGTTGAACTGCGCCACCGGCTCGCCTGACATGCGACCCCCTCCCTGGCTAAGAGGTTAGTCCATCCCGGGTCGGCCCGCCGGTTCTCGTGCCCGCCGCCGTCCGCGGACCGCCCCGCCGTCGCGCTGTCCGCCGGTGGTCGGCTGTCGGTGTCGCCCGCCCGGTGGTCGGCCGTCGGCGCCGTTCTCCGATGGTCGGCAGTCGGCGCTGTTTGCCGAAGCTCGGCAAGGTCCCGGGGCGGTTGTTGACCGGCGTTTGCCGGTGCGCCGCCGATGTTCTTGAACCAGGCTGGAGACTCCACGACCCGGCCGAGCGGCGAAGGAGGCAACTGGCATGTCCGCCGCGACCACCGGCGACCGCCGGGCGGGCGGAGCCCGGATCGCACCGCCGGACGTGCGGGACGAGGCGCGGGAACCGACTCCGATGGCCGTCGACCTCGGCAGCTCGCGGCTGCGCGTCTGGGGACTCGCCCGCGGCACGGTCAGCGCCCCCACCGTCGAGCGGTCCCGGCGGACGCCGCTCGTCCGACGCGGGCGTCTGGTGGACGTCGCGGGCTGCACGGCGGTGCTGCGGCGGTTGTGGCACCGCCTGGACCCGCCCGCGCAGCCGCCGCTGGTCGTCGCCTGCCGCCCGGCGCTGGCCACCCCGGCCGACGAGCAGACCATGCGGGAGGTTCTCACCGCCGCGCTCTCGCCGTGCCGGCTGCTGTTCATCGACACCGTCCGGGCGGCGGCCATCGGCGCCGGGTCCGCCGCCGGTGCCCTGCTCATCGCCGACATCGGCGCCCAGATCACCGAGGTCGGACTGCTGTGCGACGGTCACGTCGTCACGTCCCGACGCGCCAACCTCGGCACCGCCGACCTGACCGAGGACGTCACCGTGCACGTCCTGGCCGCGGTCACCGCCCGGCTGGTGCGCGAGGTGTACCAGCACACCGCCGACCGGCAGCAGATCCTCGCCGCACTCGCGCGGGGGATGGTGGTCGTCGGCGGCGGCGCCGCCCAGCCGGACCTGATCGCCGCCCTGGCCCGGGCCCTCCGGATCGCGGTACGCGCCGCCGCCGCGCCGCACACGGCCGCGCTCACCGGTGCCGGGCTGGCGGCGATGTCCGCCGTACGGCATCCCGGTCCCGCCTGAGGCCACCCGCCGGGGCCGCCGTACCCCGAGAAACCGCTAGACCCGCTGGTCGCGGCTGGCGATGCCGGCCGGTGCGGCGGCGAGCGCGGCCTGGATCGCCTCGACCAGCGCCAGTGCGGACTCCTCGGTCAGCTCGACGGCGACCCGGGCGCCCGGCCCCGCCGCCGGGTTGAGGAAGTCGATGTTCACGGTGTGGGCGTACGGGGCGTGCGTCGGGTGGTCGACGTAGACGCTGGCGTCGGTGACCGGGAACCACCCGTTGGCACCCTTGCCGCTGCCCTCGACCGGGCGGGTGACGGTGACGTACGTGCACATGCCGGCCTCCTCAGGCGCTCAGGTGGCGGTCGAAGAACTCGCGGATCCTCCGCCAGCCGTCGGTCGCCGCCTGCGGCCGGTAGCTCGGCCGGTCGACGGCGAAGAAGGCGTGCCCCGCCCCCTCGTAGGTGTGGAACTCGTGCGGCTTGCCGAGCCGGGTCAGCTCCCGGTCCAGCTCCGCCACCTGCTCCGGTGACGGGTACTGGTCGTCGGCGCCGAACATCCCCAGCAGGGGACAGCGCAGTGAGGGGGCCTCGTCCAGCAGCGGCCGGACCCGCAGGGGGAAGCCCGCGGGCGGCTCGCCGACCACGAACGCGCCGTAGCAGTCGACGGCGGCGTCCAGCGGCAGCCGGCACGCGGCGAGGAACGCCTGCCGCCCGCCGGAGCAGTAGCCGATCACCCCGACCTTGCCGTTGGACCCCGGCAGGCCGCGCAGGTACGCGGCCGCGCCCGCGACGTCCTCGACGAGCCGCTCGTCCGGCACCCCGCCGGCCGCCCGGACCGTCGCCGCCGCGTCGTCCGGGCTGGCGCCCGGTGCCTCGCGGCTGTAGAGGTTCGGGCAGATGGCCGCGAAGCCGTACGTGGCGAGTCGACGGGTGATCTCCTTGGTCGGCTCGTCGTAGCCGGGCATGTGGTGGATCACCACCACCCCGCCGTGCTGCTTCGACCCGAGCGGATGGGCCAGGTACGCCTCGATCTCGTCGCCCGCGGCCCCGGTGATCCAGACCGTTCCGGCCTGTATCGCGTCACGCACGTCGTACTCCCCGTCCTGTCCCACGGGATCCTGTCTCACAGGATCTGCGCCGTCCACCGTTCGCGGCGAGGCGTACGGGCCGCCGTCCGGTGGGACGGGCGCCGCCACCACCGCTGCCGGGGAGTGTCTCCGACGCGCACGGCATCCGTCGGCGTCGCTCCGGCGCGGTCCTCGGCTCAGGGTAACGACTCCGTGGCGGGTCGGTCGTCCCACACGGTCCCGGCGTGTGCGGGTGCCCTGTACCGTCCGTGGGAGGTAGCTCACAGCGTGGGAATGGCCGGCGGTGACGAAGGCCGTGGCCCGTAGACTGTGCGGACAACTTCATACCTCATCCAGAGGGGTTGAGGGACACGGCCCGATGACGCCCCGGCAACCACCCCGCCGTCTCGATGGCGAGTAGCGGCGCGGCAGGTGCCAATTCCGTCCCCGCCGCACGGCGCGGCGTAGGGAAAGATGAGAGGACGGCCTCGCCATGACGTCGACCATCGACGCTACTTCGCTTCAGTCCACCCCGCTGACCCCCAACCCGGCCCGCGCCCTGGTGTGTCGCGGCTGTGGCACCGAGTACCCGCTCGCCGCGCAGCACGCCTGTTACGAGTGTTTCGGGCCGTTGGAGGTCGGCTACGACCCGGCGCTGCTGGCCCGGGTCACCCGCGCCGACATCGAGGCCGGTCCGCGGAACCTCTGGCGGTACGCCCCCCTGCTGCCGACCGGGCAGGACCCGACGACCCGGGTCACCCTCGACCCCGGCATGACCCCGCTCGTCCCGGCCGGCGGGCTCGCCGCCGAGCTGGGGATCCGGGCGCCGCTGTGGGTGAAGGACGACAGCGCCAACCCGACCCACTCGTTCAAGGACCGGGTCGTCTCGGTGGCGTTGACCGCCGCCCGCGGGCTCGGTTTCACCCGGTTCGCCTGTGCCTCGACCGGTAACCTGGCGAACTCGGTCGCCGCGCACGCGGCGCGGGCCGGTGTGCCGTCCGTCGTCTTCATCCCCGCCGACCTGGAGCAGGGCAAGGTGGTCACCACCGCGGTCTACGGCGGTGACCTGGTCGCGATCGACGGCTCGTACGACGACGTCAACCGGCTCTGCGGCGAGCTGGTCGAGACCGACGAGTTCGAGGACACCGCGTTCGTCAACGTGAACGTGCGGCCCTACTACGCCGAGGGGTCCAAGACCCTCGGCTACGAGGTCGCCGAGCAGCTCGGCTGGCGGATCCCGGAGCAGGTCGTGGTCCCGATGGCCAGCGGCGAGCTGCTCACCAAGATCGACAAGGCGTTCAGTGAACTGGTGGAGATCGGCCTGGCGGAGGCGCCGGCCAACGGCTGGAGGGTCTTCGGCGCCCAGTCGGCCGGCTGCGACCCGATCGTCGCGGCGCTGCACGCCGGCGCCGACGTGATCACCCCGGTACGGCCGACCGGCATCGCCAAGTCGCTCAACATCGGCGACCCGGCCGCCGGCCTCTACGCCCTGGAGGCGGTGCGCCGGACCGGCGGGTGGATGGAGTCCGCCGACGACGACGAGATCCGCGAGGGGATCCGGCTGCTGGCCCGGACCACCGGGATCTTCGCGGAGACGGCCGGCGGCGTCACCGTGGCGGTGCTCAGGAAGCTGGTGGCGAGCGGCCGGCTGGACCCGGAGGCGGAGACGGTCGTCTACAACACCGGTGAGGGGCTGAAGACGGTCGACGCGGTGGCGGGTCAGGTCGGCCCGACGTACCGGGTGAAGCCGTCGCTGCGCGCGGCACGCGACGCGGGCCTGCTCGGCTGACGTCGCGCGGCCGGCCGCGGCTGCGAGGCTCTGCTCGACCGACGTCGCGCGGTGTTTGCCCGACCGACGCCGCGCGACGCCGGTCTACGCCCCGCGTCGCGAGAGCGGCCGGCCGCGCTCGCCATCGATCGGCACGGTTGCGGGATGCATGTCGTGTTCGTGATCTTCGGATGCGGTGGGTAGCGGCGGGTTTGCTACAGGTGGTGAAAACGCGGTGCCGAATGCTTGACTGCTGCAACTGCAGCACGCAAGATGCTCCCTGCGGGAGGGCGCCCGCCGTAGACTTCTCAAGTTCTTACGACCCAACGCCGGAGGCGTTGTGCGGGCGTCCCTTCCGACCAGATCTCTCCCGGTCACCCCGTCGCTTTCGGCCGAACCAAGATCGATACAGGTCGACAACGGCCGTCCGCCGAATCCGCGCACACCCTTCACATGATCGACGAACCGTGATGTCCAACGACGCCAGCCGCGTTCGGTGGCGCGCTTCCCGGTGACCCGATATTCGGTCGCCCCGGACCCGGCGCGTCCGGCATTTTCGGGGGCATGGACATCGTGGTCACCCCCCTCCACCCAGCCGACGACGACGCCGTCGCCCGGGCGTACGACATCCGGGCCGAGGCGTGGGCGGCCGACAACCCGGACCTGCCGCCGTACGATCGGCGCATCTTCGTCGCCGGGCTCCGGCACCCGCTGCCCAGTGACGAGAAGCGGTACGCGCTGGCGTACCTCGACGGGGTCGCCGCCGGTTACCTGGAGCTGCGGCTCCCGCAGCGGGAGAACCGGGAGAACGCCGTCGTCGTGCTCGTGGTCCGTCCGGCGTACCGCCGTCGCGGCGTGGGCCGCGCGCTCTACGACCACGCGGTCCGGCTGCTGCGCGCCCTCGGGCGCAAGCGGATCCTCGCCGAGACCTTCACCCGGAACCCGGACGGTGCGCCCACCGGTGCGGGTGACGCCTTCGCCGCCGCGATGGGCGCCCACATCGCGCTCACCGACATTCGCCGACGGCTCGACCTGACCACGCTCGACGAGGCGGAACTCGACCGACTGCTGGCCGAGGGCCGGGCGCGTGCCGAGGGGTACTCGGTGGTCACCTGGGTGGGGGCGACGCCGGAGGAACACCTGGCCGACGTGGCCTACCTGAACAGCCGCCTCACCGGGGACGCGCCGACCGGCGACATCACCTGGGAGCCGCCCGCCCCGGACACCACCCGGTTCCGCGAGTTCGAGGCGACGCAGGCCGCCCAGGGCTGGCGCTGGTACAACTGCGGCGCCCGACACGACGCCACCGGACGGATCGTCGGCTGGACCGCGATCGCCGTGTCCTCCGGCTGCGACTGGCACGCGTGGCAGCAGATCACCCTGGTCGACCCCGGGCACCGCGGCCACCGGCTGGGCACCATCATCAAGATCGAGAACCTCCGGCACGTCACGGCGCACCAGCCCGCGCTGCGGGTGATCGACACCTTCAACGCCAAGGCGAACAGCCACATGATCTCGATCAACGAGGCTCTCGGGTACCGGGCGGTCGGTGGTGTGACCAACTGGCAGGCCGTGCTGTAGTGCGGCCCACCACACCGTCCCTGGGCCTGCGGCGGCGGCTGCGGCATGATGACGGGATGACGGAGACCCCGCACCCGCTGTTCACCCGGCACGCCGACACCCTGGAGCGTGCGCTGACCGCCATCACCGAACGCCACTACTGGTCCGCCTACCCGGAGTCGCCCAGCCCCCGCGTCTACGGCGAGACCGCCGCCGCGGAGGGCGAGGCCGCCTTCCGGTCGTACCTCGCCGGGAAGTTCCCGCTCGACCAGCCCGGCACCCGGGACTGGGTCGCCACCGAGGCCAGCCCGTTCGGGATCGACCTCGACGTGCAGTACCCGCACGCGGACGCCGAGGCACTCCTCGCCGCCGCCGCGGCCGCGCTGCCCGCGTGGCGGGACGCCGGCCCGCAGACCCGGGTGGGCGTCTGCCTGGAGATCCTCGCCCGGCTGCACAAGCACGTCTTCGAACTCGCCAACGCGGTGCACGCGACCACCGGCCAGGCCTTCGTGATGGCCTTCCAGGCCGGCGGTACGCACGCACTCGACCGGGCCCTGGAGGCGCTCGCCTACGCGTACCGGGAGATGACCCGGCACCCGGCGAGCGTGGTCTGGGAGAAGCCGGCCAAGGGCGAGCCGCTGCGGATCACGAAGACCTTCCACGTGGTGCCACGCGGGATCGCCCTGGCCATCGGCTGCAACACGTTCCCCACCTGGAACACCTACCCCGGGCTCTTCGCCTCGCTGGTCACCGGGAACCCGGTGGTGGTCAAGCCGCACCCCCGGGCCGTACTCCCGCTGGCGATCACCGTCCGGTACGCCCGCGAGGTGCTGGCCGAGGCGGGCTTCGACCCGAACCTGGTGCTCCTGGCCGCCGAGGCTCCCGGCGAGGCGCTCGCCACCACCCTCGCGCTCCGGCCCGAGGTGCGGATCGTCGACTTCACCGGCTCCACCGAGTACGGCAACTGGCTGGAGGCCAACGCCCGGCAGGCCGTCGTGTACACCGAGAAGGCCGGGGTCAACACCGTCGTCGTCGACTCGACCGACGACTTCGCCGGAATGTGCCGCAACATCGCGTTCTCGCTCGTCCTCTACAGCGGACAGATGTGCACCACCCCGCAGAACATCCTGGTGCCGGCCGGCGGCATCGACACCGACCAGGGCCACAGGAGCGTCGACGAGGTGGCGGCCGGGATCGCCGCGGCGGTCGGCAAACTGACCGGGGATCCGGGACGCGCGGTCGAGCTGACCGGCGCGATCGTCAACGACGGCGTACTGGCCCGGCTCGACGAGGCCACCGGGGTCGGCCAGGTGGTGCTCGCGTCCCGGGCGATCGAACACCCGGCCTATCCGAAGGCGGTGGTGCGGACTCCGCTGATCGTGAGGCTCGACGCGTCGGAGGTGGCGACGTACGGGCGGGAGTGGTTCGGGCCGATCTCGTTCGTGGTGGCGACCGACTCCACCGAGCACAGTCTGGCGCTGTTCCGCCAGACCATCGGCGAACGCGGCGCCCTGACCGCCTCGGTCTACTCCACCGACGAGGCGGTGCTCAGGGCCGTCGAGGTCGCCGCGATCGAGACCGGGGTGCACCTGTCCTGCAACCTCACCGGTGGCGTCTTCGTCAACCAGTCGGCGGCGTTCTCCGACTTCCACGGCAGCGGCGCCAACCCGGCGGCGAACGCCGCGCTCACCGACGGCGCGTACGTCGCCAGCCGGTTCCGGGTGGTGCAGTCCCGCCGCTGACGGGGCGTCCCAGACGGTCGGAGGGAAGGGCTGGCGCCGGGGCGGAACGCTCCGGCGCCCGGCCGAGGCGGCACCGCCGTGCGCGGCGGTACCACTCAGGCGGCTCGGAGCATCTGCAGCTCGCGCAGCGTCGGTATGGTCGGGTGCGGCAGCCGTACCCCCGAGTCGACGAAACCGAGCCGTTCGTACGCCCGGACCGCGCGGTTGTTGCCGACCACGACCTCCAGCCGCAGCTCGGGTCGGCCGGCCGCGCGGGACCAGGCGGCGACCGCCTCGACCAGCGTGGAGAGCAGCCCGCTGCCCCGCCAGGCCGGGGTGATGTAGATGGCGAAGAGAACGGTGCGACCCGGCTCGCCCGGGGCCTCCTGGGCGCCCACGTGCCCGACGAACCGGCCGTCGGCCTCGGCGACGAACGCGGCGTTCCGGAAACCCTCGGCCAGGGTCGCGACCCGGGCGACGTACTCGGCGTGCGGTCGCGCGGCCGCGTCGGCGACGGTCTCCAGGAAGGCCAGGGGCGAGTCGGCGAGCATCTCCAGCCGGAGCGCCCGCATCCGGGCGGCGTCCTCCGCCCGGATCCGGCGTACCGGCGGAAGCCCGGATCCGGGGGAAACCGGATCGGCCGACCGAAGCGGGCCGGCGTGGCCGCCGGCACCCGTGGCGGCGGCGGTTTCCGAGGCGGAAGCTGACACGTCGGTCATGGTCGCACGCCGTGGCGCGAATCCCCGTGTGGGGCCGTCAATTGGGTACGGGCCACGCCGGAGGGCCGATGACCTGGGAAACGGCGGGTGCTGATGGTGTTCGGGCCGAGCGGGGCGTTCGGTGTCCACCGCTGCTGACCGTTTTGGACTAGTGCGCTGTCGGCCGACCTTGGTGTACGGTGCGATTTCGGCCGCTTGATTTGTTCGCTCCCGCCGGGAACCAACAAGTCCGGCGGTTCCGGCAGGCGAACGTCGACGCCGGGCTTTCTCGGCCCCGGCGGAAGTAAGGAAGTGCACCGTGGCGCAGGGCACCGTGAAGTGGTTCAACAGCGAGAAGGGCTATGGCTTCATCGCGGTCGACGGTGGGCAGGACGTCTTCGTCCACTTCTCCGCGATCCAGATGGACGGCTACAAGGCGCTTGACGACGGGCAGCGCGTCGAGTTCGAGATCGCCCAGGGGCAGAAGGGTCCGCAGGCGGAAAAGGTTCGGGTCATCGCCTGAGTCCGCAGGGCTCCGCCGGTCCCGCCCTCCGGTCACCGCTGGCCTGTTTCCACGCTCACACACCTGTCCGCTGACCCGGCCCTGAGGCTGGCCCGGGCCGGGGACCGACGTGGCGGGAACGGGCCAGCCCCGGCTGACGTGGACCGGGAAATCCGCTGCCGACATCCCGGCCGCCTCGATGGTGGCCGTTCACCCACAATTTCTCCGCGGTCGCGGATTCGGGTGGTCGTCGCGCCGGCCCGGCCGGGCGTCGCCGCCCCGGTCGTCCCGTGACCGGTCTGTCCGATCCTCCCCCGGCTTCGCCGACCGCCGCGAAGCCGGGGGAGCGGCCGGCGGACCCTTCACCGAAACCGGCGAGGCCGTCCGGCGGGTCGGCACGGTTCCTTTCCGCGACATTTCCGATCTTGCCGCGCGGTGCGTGGCCGATCGCGCGTTTGCGGCCGCTCTCGCGATCACGAATCCGCCACGGTCGTGAATCCGCCACGGTCGCGGTCGCGCGCGCTCATCAACCCGTCCCGTCCGTGACCGCGCCGCCCGCGGTCGCTCCCGCCACCTGTCGCCCGTCGCCCGGTGCGGCTCCCGTTTCCGTCCCTCCCGCCCTCCCACGCCCGACGACCCACCCTGGCGCACCGTCTCCGCACCCGGTGATCATGGTCCCCCGGAGCAGGTCGGCGATGGTTCCGGCCTGGGCTGCCGGGCCCCGTCGGCAGCCCCGGGCGGCCGGTCCGGCGCGCCCCACTCGCTTGCACTCGCCTGGGGAGAGTGCTAAACAAGTCATTGGCACTCGCGCGTCGTGAGTGCCAAAGGTCGGGGCGGTAGGGCCACGGCCGCGGGCTCGTCGACAGGGCTCGTGGCACATGGCCGGTCGTCGCGGGCTGTCCGGCCCGGCCAGCGGACGTCACCGTCGCACCGGACGATGGAGCCGTTCGGGCAGGCACAACGCCCGGCAGCCCGTCCGCCAGTGCCGTAGTGACGTCCGAAGGTGCGTAATCAGGCGGCAGGTCGGAGTCGGCCAGACTCTGACGGCCGTGAGTGTCCAGGAGGACAACGCCGTATGGCCAAGATCATCGCGTTCGACGAAGAGGCGCGCCGCGGCCTCGAGCGGGGCATGAACACCCTTGCCGACGCTGTGAAGGTGA
>CALGAM010000180.1 GCA_937951935.1 uncultured Micromonospora sp.
CTGACCCCGGACGACCTCGGTGAGGTGGTCGCCGGCACGCCGGCCGAGATGGACGAGGCGGTGCTGGAGGCGGTGGGACTGCCGTACGAGCAGTTCACCAGCTGCGTGCTGTTGCCGCAGGGGCAGTTCGCCGACTTCCTGCACGCCAGACCGGCCGTCCGGCAACAGATCCTGGTCAACCTGCTCGGGCTCGGCGTCTACGAGGAGATCCAGAAACGGGCCACCGCCCGGGCCGGGCGGGCCGAGGCGGCGCTGGAGGCTGTCGACCGGATGCTCGACGGGCTCACCGGGATCGACGACGCGGCCCTGGCGGCGGCCCAGGAGCGGGTCGCCGCGATGACCGCACTGGCCGCCGAGGTCGACGCCGCCGTCCCGGAACTGCACCGGGCCAGGGCGGCCGCGGCCGAGGCCGAGGCCGCCCTGGACGCCCTGGACGCCGAGCTCGCCGAGCTGACGGCGGTCCGGCCGCCGGCCGACCTGGACGCGGTCGCCACGACGCTGGACCGGGCCCGCGCCGCCGCGGACGAGGCCGACGCGGCGGTGGCCCTCGCCGAGGAGCGTGAGGAGAAGCTGCGGGGGGAACTCGCCGGCGCCGGCGACCCGGCGGCGCTGCGGCTGCTCCAGCAGCAGCACGCGGAACGGGACCGGCTCGCCGGAGAGGCGAGCGCGCTGGCCGAGGCGGTGGCCGAGGCGGAACGCCAGCACCGGGCCGCGGTGACGGCCGTGGAGGCGGCCCGGGCCGACGCCGAGCGGGCCGCCCAACAGCTGGAGGCGGCGCGGACGGCGTACCAGGAGGCGCAGGCCGCCGACCGGGCCGCCGCCCTCCGCGCCCACCTGCACCCCGGCGCCACCTGCCCGGTCTGCGCGCAGCCGGTGACCGAGGTACCGGCGCTTCCCGCCGGCTCGGCGGTTCCCGCCGCCGAGGCCGCCGGCAGGGCCGCGCGCGCCGCCGCCGACGCCGCGAACCGGGTGCTCACCGAACGGGAGCGGGCCGCGCGTGACCTGGAACGCACCCTGGACACCGCGCGGGCCCGGCACGACCAGCTCACGGTACGCCTGGCCGAGCTGGACGCCGCGCTGGCCGACTCGCCCGGGCCGGCCGCCCTGCGACGGGAGCTCGAACGCGTCGCGGCGCTGCGCCGCGACCTGGAGGCGGCCGGCGACGCGGTCCGGACCGCCCGGGAGGCGGCCCGCCGGGCCCGCGCCGGGGTGGCGGCCGCCGAGGAGCGGCGCCGGGACCTCTGGCGGGCCTTCGACGGGGTGCGGGACGCGGTCGCCCGGTTCGGACCACCGGCCGTCGACCGGGACGACGTCGCCGCCGCCTGGGCGGCACTGGTTGCCTGGGCGGGCCGGGCCGCCGACGAGCGCCGGGCGGGCCGGCCCGCCGCCGTCGCGGCGGTCGAGGCGGCGCACGCCGAGACCGCGGCGGTCGCGGCCCGGATCGGCGCACTCTTCACCGCCGCCGGGCTCGCCGCGCCGGCCGGCGACGACGACCCGGTCCGACTGGCGGCAGTCGCGCGGGAGCGGGCGGAGGCGGAGCACCGCCGGCTCGTCGAGCGCCGCGAGCAGGCTCGGGAGCTGACCGCGCAGCGCGCCGACCACGAGCGCGCGGCGCGGGTGGCCCGGACACTCGCCGGGCACCTGCGGGCCAACAACTTCGAGCGGTGGCTGCTCGCCGAGGCGCTGGATCTGCTGGTCGACGGCGCCTCGCGGATCCTGCGCGAACTCACCGGCGGGCAGTACGACCTCGGCCACGACAAGGGTGAGTTCTTCGTCGTCGACCACCACGACGCCGGCCTGCGCCGCAACGTCCGGACGCTGTCGGGCGGGGAGACCTTCCAGGCGTCGCTGGCCCTGGCCCTGGCGCTGTCGGAGCAGCTCGCCGGGATGTCGACCACCGCCGCCAGCCTGGAGTCGATCATGCTCGACGAGGGGTTCGGCAGCCTCGACGCCGCCACGCTCGACACCGTCGCCGCCACCCTGGAGAACCTGGCCGCCCGGGGCGACCGCATGGTCGGGGTGGTGACCCACGTCCCGGCCCTCGCCGAACGGATCCCGGTGCGGTTCGAGGTCCGCAAGGACGCCCGCGGCGCCCACATCGAGCGGGTCGGCCGGTGAACACCGTTCCCGTCCCGCCGTCCGGGCGCCCCCGGGTCCACGTCGACGCCTGGGATCCGGCGTACGGGGCGTCGTTCGAGGCGGCACCGGGCCCGGCGGCGCCGAGCAGTGCCCAGGTCGACGCCGCGGTGGAGCTGCCGCCGGAGCGGTGGCGACCGCTGGACACGCCGGAGGGGGTCGAGCCGCCGCCCGTCGTCCTGCTGGTCGACGGGGTCCGCCGGATCGACGCCAGTCTCTGGATCGAGGAGCCGGACGGCACGTCGTACCCGGGGCTCGCCGCGTCGTACGCCGCCGGGGTGGTCCGGTGCGACCTGCGCCGGCGCACCGCGGAGCTGGTGCGGGCGGAGGTCGAACGCGGACTCTTCACCGCCAGCCCGTCGGCCGAGGACATCCGCGCCGGCCAGATCCGGTACGCCGTACACCGGGTGGACGGCACCGGCGAGCCGAGCAGGCTGCAGGCCGCGGTCCAGGGGCCGCTGACCGCGCTGGAGGTCAGGGTGTCCGGGGCGGCCCGCACCGACGGCGACCTGCTGGTGGTGGACGGCCCGCTGCACAACCGGCGGCAGCTGCCCCGGGCACTCGGCTACGTCAAGACCCAGCAGCGCCAGTACCTCGACGGCCGGCTGAACGCGGTGGTGACCGGGTTGGGCGTCCGGCAACGCACCCCGGTCTTCCGGCTCGGCACCGCCTGGGGCAACTACTCGTGGTACCTGCGGCTGCCCGGGCCGGGCCGGGGACCGTGGGCCGGGATCGTCCGGGTGGAGTGCTCGGCCGAGCTGGCCGAGCGGGAGGCGGTCACGCTCGCCGACCTGTCCCTGGTGACGCTGCCCCGGTTCGCCTCCATCGCGTACAAGGACCCCCGGGCACCGCAGAACCTGGTCCCGATCGCCGGGCTGGAGCGCCGGCTGCGGGCCCGGCTCGGCGACGGCCGGTTGCTGCACCGCGCGCTGACGCTGCACAGCCACCGGCGGTGAGGCGCCCGCCGACCGGACCGGGCCCCGCGCGGTGCCGGCCGGAACCGCCCGGGGCCGGCGGTCACGAACCCGCCGAGAAGGTGCCTTTCCGTACACTGTGCCGATGGGGCGGAGGCGGCGTACGGGTGTGGTCGCGGCGCGGGTCGACAGCGGTCTGGCCGAGCTGTCGCCCGACCCGGACCGGCCGCACTCCTACACCCTGCTGGTCGACGGGGCGCCGCAGTCGCACGTCGACCTCACCGACCCGACCCACCTGGAGTTCGAGTACGTCCGCCGGATGGCGATCGTCCTCGACCTCGCGGCGCCGGCCGGGAAGCCGCTGCGGGTGCTGCACCTGGGCGGCGGCGCGTTGACCCTGCCCCGGTACGTCGCGGCGACCCGGCCCGGCTCGACGCAGCGGGTGGTCGAGGTCGACGCGGCCCTGGTCGAGCTGGTCCGCCGGGAGCTGCCCTGGCCGGCCGACCCCCGGCTGCGGGTGCGGGTGGGCGACGCCCGCCAGGTCCTGGCCACCTGCCACGACGCCGCGTACGACCTGATCGTGGCGGACGTCTTCGCCGGCGCCCGCACGCCCGCGCACCTGACCTCGGTGGAGTTCGCCGCGGAGGCGGCCCGGGTGCTCCGGCCGGACGGCCGCTACCTGGTGAACATCGCCGACGGCCCACCGCTGCGTCATGCCCGGGCCCAGGTCGCCACGGTGCGGTCCGTGCTGCCGGAGGGCTGCCTCATCGCCGACTCGGCGGTACTGCGTGGCCGCCGGTACGGCAACCTGGTGTTGGTCGCCGGCCGGACCGCACCGCCGGTCGCGGAACTGACCCGGCGTGCCGCGGGGGACTGGTTTCCGGGCCGGGTGTTGTACGGCGCCGAACTCGACCGTTTCGTGGGCGGGGCACGGGTGGTCGACGACGCCACGGCCCGGCCGTCGGCTCCGCCGCCCGGGCTGGTGCGACGCTGATCCGGCCGCTCGTCGTGTCGGCCGGGGCGCGGCGGTTCCGCCCCGCGCGGGCGGGCCTCCCCCGAGTGCGGTCACGCCCGCGTCGCGGGCCCTCTCCGAATCCTTCCGGTCCGCCGTTGATCCGTCCCGGGTCGGATTCCGTACCGCTGGGTGGTACGTCCGCCCGCCGGCCGGCGACGGTCGCTGGTGGACGCGGTCGACATGGAGGGTGTGGGCGTGATGCAGGTGGTAGCCGGAGGGTGGCACAGCGACCGGGTCCTGCCGGGACGGATGTGCGCCACCGCGCCACGCCGGTCGGTCCGGCACCGGAAGGGTCTCGACGCGCGGACCGTGGACCGGAATGATGAACCGGTGACGTCGCGACCGGCTGCCGGCCGCCACCACGCGGTACCCGCCGAGACCCGGCACTCCGACGAGCTCATCCGGCTGCTGTACGAGCAGCACGCCAAGCCCCTGCTGATGTTCGTGCTCCGGCTGACCGGTGGGGACCGCCAACGTGCCGAGGACGTGGTGCAGGAGACCCTGCTGCGCGCCTGGCGTAACGCGGACCGGCTCGGCAGCGGCGACCACGCGTCCCTGCGCCCCTGGCTGGTCACCGTCGCCCGCCGGATCGTCATCGACGACCACCGCAGCGAGCAGGCCCGACCGACCGAGACCTACGACCGCGACCTGGACGGGTTCTCCGAATCGGACGCCACCGAACGGATACTGCGGACGATGACGGTGACGGACGCGCTGCGGACGTTGAGCCGGGCACACCGGGAGGTGCTGGTGGCAACGTACTTCCAGGGGCGTACGGTGCCGGAGGCCGCGGCCGAGCTGGGACTGCCGCTGGGCACCGCCAAGTCCCGGGTCTACTACGCGCTCCGCGCGCTGCGTGCCGCCCTTCAGGAGCGGGGGGTGACCGAGTGACCGGGGAGGCGCACCGGGACGTCGCGTCGTACGCGCTCGGCGTGCTGGACGAGCGGGACACCGCCCGCTTCGAGGAACACCTGGCGGCCTGCCCGTCCTGCGCCGCCGAACTGGAGTCGTTCCTGCCGGTGGTGGCCGCGCTGTCCGACGTGGACGGAAGCGACCTCGCCTGGGTCGAGCGGTCCGACGCGGAGGGCGGTCTTCTCGACCGGGTGCTGGCCGCGGTCGGCGAGGACCGACGCCGCGCCCGCAACCGCCGGCTCTACACGCTCGCGGCCGGGGTCGTGCTGTTGGCGATGCTGACCGGGCTGGGGTTCGCCGTCGGCACCCGGATGGGCGACCCCGGGCCGACCACGCGACCACCGGGCGTCAGCGCCGCCTCGCCCGACCCCTGGGGCGGTGGCCAGCCGGGGCCGGGTGGCAGCCCGGCGCCCGAGGGGGAACGGTTCCGCGTCGACGACGCGGCCTCCGGGATCCACGCCGAGTTCCTGGTGGAGGCGCGACCGTTCGGCACCCGGATCTCCGCGGTGCTGGGCAACCTCACCGGGCCGCGGGTGTGCCGCCTGGTGATCGTGCCCGAGTCGGGGCCGGCCGAGGCGGTCTCAAGCTGGTCGGTGCCGCCCGCCGGGTACGGCACCCCCGCCCAGCCGCAGCCGCTGACACTCCAGGCCGCCACCGCCGTCCCCCGCGACAGCATCCGGCAGGTGCAGGTGCAGCAGATCGGCGACGACGGCGCCGCCACGCCGCTGCTGACCGTGTCGATCTGATCCGGCGGCCCACCGGGACACCCCGGACCGGAACGCGACGTCGCCGGTACGCCGTACCCCACGTACCTCGACGGAACGGAACGTGTCGCGGTAATCACGAATCGGCTGACCGTCCTCACCGAATGGGTCTGACCACGCCTGTCTGCTCACGCTCTCCGACAAATCGGCGTGGCGTTCTCATCCTAATCCACAAACGGTCGCCGGAACAGCGTTCGCGCGCGAATTGCGCGCGGTACGCCTGACCGGTGGCGTGGCGACGCCGGCGCTCGTCGTCGGCCCCGCCGCGGGAACACCCCACACCGACGCCGGGCGCCCACCGGGGCGGGCGGCAGGCGCACGCCCGGCTCCCGGCGCCGGGTCGAAAATAAAATCCCCTTTAAGTCGACCCTAAATAATTCCTATCTCGACTACGGCGGTTTGACTCCCCAGCAACGCGATCCGTAGGTTTTTCGCAGCGTTGTCCGTCGATTCCGGAAAGGCGGGAGGATGGCGCCGGGGTCAGGTCGTCGGATGACGACCGCGACCGTCACCGACGTCGCCGTCGGTCGGTCGACCGACCCGCCGGTCGCCCCGGGACGGTGGTCCGGCCGGGTTCCCGACCCGTCGGTCGGCGCACCGACCCGCGCCGGCCCCCGATCGGCGGACGCCTCTCGTCTCGTCCCGGTCGGCGGTCCTTGCCGCCGTCGGCCCGCCCGCCAGGTCCGGCCGAACCGACCGCACGCCTCCGACCCTCCTCAGAAAGAGGTGGCACCCCGTGAAGGACAGCCCCGTCCGTTCCTCGCGACGGCGCTCGAACCGTCCCCCGCGCAACAAGCGCCTGATCGCCGCGTTGGCCACGCTCGGCGTCTTCGGCTCGATCGTCGCCGTCACCCAGGTCTCCAGTGCCGGCACGTGGCGCCGCCCGGCGAAGGCCAGACCGTGCCCCACGGCGAGCACGCCCGCCACCGCGTCGCCGGTCACGAGCGCGGGTGGCGGAACGGGTCCCGCCGCAGCCGCCCCGGACCCCGGCCCCACGCCGGCGGCGACCGCCACGGACCCCGGCACCGCGGCCCGCCCGGCCACCCGGTCCTATCACGACCACGGGGCGATCCAGCACCCCGGCGACGGACAGCAGCCGGGCACGCTGAGCCAGCGGAGCCGGGGCGGCCTGCCCGGCAACGCCACCTGCACACCCGGCCCGGGTACGTCGTCACCGTCCACACCGGGCGATCCGGCCGCGCTCGAACCGCTCGGGGTGGACTGCTCCGGCAGCAGCCTGCCGCCCCACGACGGCTTCCAGAACGGCCAGCGCTGCGTCGGCACCGCGTTCGGCGAGGTGGGTGCCCCCGAGGACAACCCGTCGCTGCTGATCGTGTCCGCGCCGCGGACGGTACGCCGCAACCAGCAGTTCACGTTGCGGGTCAGTACCCGCAACCTGGTCCGCGACCGGTTCCTGCCGGCCGCGCAGGGCGGCTACTACCGGGAGAGTTCGTTCCTCAACGAACAGGGCATCGTCCGGGGCCACTTCCACACGGCCTGCCGGATGCTGACCGACAGCCGCAGCGCGCCCGACCCGGCGCCGGCCCCGGCCTTCTTCGTCGCGACCGAGGACGGCCGGGGTGGTGTCCGGCCGGACACGGTGACGGTGACCGTGCCGGGCCTCACCCAGCGGGGTGTGGCACAGTGCGCGGTCTGGGCCGGCGACGGCTCGCACCGGGTGCCGATGATGGCCCGCGCCAACCAGATACCGGCGTTCGACGTGGTCCGGATCATCGTCCGGTGACCCGGTCGGCCCGGCGGACCGGTCGGATCCGCCGGGCCGACCGGGTCGGTGTGCCGGGGGCGACGGCTCCGGAACGCGGTGGCGGCCTTCCGGTGCCGTCGGCATCCCCGCCGGCCCGCCGTGGTCACGACGTGGCAGAGTGGCCGGGTGACCGGAACGGAACCGACGGCGCGACGGGTGTTGCACCCACCGGCCGGCTACCACCTGGCCGGCTCGCTGCGTCTGCTGGCGATGGGTGTGCACGACCCGTGTGCCCGGTTCGTCGACGCGACCTTCTGGTGGGCGACCCGGACCCCGGTCGGGCCGGGGACGCTCGGGCTGCGCCGGGTCGGCGCGGACCTGGTCGCGGAGGGATACGGGCCGGGCGCCGAGTGGGTCGTCGAGCACGCCGACGCCGTGGCCGGGCTCCGCGACGACGTCACCGGATTCGCGGAGCTCGCCGCCAGGCACCCGGTCGTGGCGCGACTGGCCCGCGTCCATCGTGGTCTCCGGCTGCCGGCGACCGGCCGGCTCTTCCCCCGGCTGCTCCGGGCGATCCTCGAGCAGAAGGTGAGCGGCAGGGAGGCGTACCGGGCGTACGCGGCGACCGTCCGGCACCTCGGCCAACCGGCACCCGGCCCGGTACGCGGGCTCTGGACCCCGCCCGCCCCCGAGGTGGTCGCCGCCGCGCCGTACTGGATCTTCCACCCGTTCGGGGTGGAGCAGCGGCGCGCCGAGACGCTGCGCCGGGCGGCTGCCGAGGCGGGCCGGCTGGAACGCTGTGGCGACGCGGCGGAGGCGACCCGCCGGATGACCGCGATCGCCGGGATCGGCCGGTGGACCGCGGCGGAGGTGGTCCGGACGGTCTTCGGCGACCCGGACGCGGTGAGTGTCGGCGACCACAACGTCCCCAACACCGTGGCCTGGGCGCTCGCCGGGGAGGTACGCGGCGACGACGCCCGGATGTTGGAACTGCTGGAGCCCTTCCGGGGGCACCGCGGTCGGGTGTGCGTGCTGTTGCAGGCCGGCGGCCTGTACGCCCCCCGGTTCGGCCCCCGGATGCCGCTACGCTCCTTCGCCCGGTACTGATCCGCCACGACCGCCGCCCGCGGCATCCGAGGGGTTCTCGCCGCCGCCTGTCGTGCCGCCGGCGGCTGCGCGACGATGGTGGCATGTCGAACACCACAGGCGGCGGCAGGTACGTGAGCCCGGACGGGGAGTTCACCCGCGACCAGCGTTACATCGCGACCCGGATCACCGCGGACGGCCGGGACGGCTATCCGGTGGAGCCGGGCCGGTACCGGCTGGTGGTGAGCCGCGCCTGTCCCTGGGCGAACCGGGCGATGATCGTCCGGCGGCTGCTCGGTCTTGAGGACGTGCTCTCCATGGCGGTCGCCGGGCCGACCCACGACGCCCGGAGCTGGACCTTCGACCTCGATCCGGGCGGGCGGGACCCGGTGCTGGGCATCGAGCGCCTGCAGGAGGCCTACTTCGCCCGCTTCCCCGGCTACGACCGGGGGATCACCGTCCCGGCGATCGTCGACGTACCGACCGGGCAGGTGGTGACGAACGACTACGCCCAGATCACGCTGGACTTCTCCCTACAGTGGCGGGCCTACCACCGGCCCGGCGCCCCCGACCTGTACCCGGAGCCGCTGCGGGCCGAGATCGACGAGATCAACGCGGTCGTCTTCGCGGACGTCAACAACGGTGTCTACCGGTGTGGCTTCGCCGGCACCCAGGAGGCGTACGCGGACGCGTACCACCGGCTCTTCGACCGGCTCGACTGGCTGTCCGAGCGTCTGAGCAGGCAGCGCTACCTGGTCGGCGACACCATCACCGAGGCCGACGTCCGGCTCTTCACCACCCTGGTCCGGTTCGACGCGGTCTACCACGGCCACTTCAAGTGCAACCGCCAGAAGCTGACCGAGATGCCGGTGCTGTGGGCCTACGCCCGGGACCTGTTCCAGACCCCCGGATTCGGGGACACGGTCGACTTCGTCCACATCAAGCGGCACTACTACGAGGTGCACCGGGACATCAACCCGACCGGGATCGTTCCGCTCGGCCCGGACCTGTCCGGGTGGCTGGAGCCGCACGGCCGGGAGGCGCTCGGCGGCCGGCCGTTCGGGGACGGCACTCCCCCGCCCCCGCCGCGTCCGGAGGAGGTCGTCCCGCCCGGCCACACCCCGCTTCCCGATCCCCGTACCGCCTGACGGGTCGGACGGCGTCGGCGCCGCGCACCGCCACCACCACCGAGTGGTCCGGCGGGATTCATGCCCACATTCGTGTGATCCGTGCCCACTCGTCTCTCAAACCGCATAATGCACACAGGTCGCCGGCTATCGGGCTGGAGCGACATTGATGAGCGAAAGGCACGAATGTGAAGCTCACCTTCATCCGCAAGACAGCACAGTCACAGGTCAACAACTGCCCGTCGCTGTACCGCACCGACCGTGGCACCTTCGTCGTGCAGGGGTGGCGGGTCTCCGACCCCGAGGCACTCGCGCAGCTCGACATCCCGCCGCACGAGACCGCGGTGGAGGTGCCGGAGGACGTCCTGGCGGAGATCGCGAAGACCCTGTAGCGGTCGGCGGTCCTGTGACACCACGGCCGATCGGCTCACCGGTACGCGGGCGGCGTCACCCGGGGTGGTGAGCCGATCGACCGCCAGAGGCTGATCCCCCGACGGGGGACACCGCGCGGGGCGACGGTTCGGGCGGGTCGGCCGGGGCCGCAAGCCCCGCCACGCCCGACGCCCGCGGGCGGGAGAAGCGGGGCCGGGCGGGCGGCCGGGGCCGGGACGGGTCACCGCGCCCGGACGCCGCCGGCGACCCACCGGACGGACGCCGGTCTGGTTGACTGGCGGGGTGAAGCTGCCGATCAACCCGCCGGTCGAGCCGATGCTGGCGCACAGCGTCCCGGAGATCCCCGTCGCCGAGGGGATGACCTACGAGCCGAAGTGGGACGGCTTCCGCTGCATCGTCTTCCGGGACGGCGACGAGGTCGAGCTGGCCAGTCGGGGCGGCAAGACCCTCACGCGCTACTTTCCCGAGGTCGTCGCCCAGGCCCGCGCGCAACTGCCGGACCGCTGTGCCGTCGACGGCGAGCTGGTCGTGATCCGCCGGGACGACCCCGGCGGGCAGTCCCGGCTCGACTTCGACCTGCTGAGCCAGCGCATCCATCCGGCCGCCTCCCGGGTGGCCGTGCTGGCCGAGGCCACCCCGGCCGACTTCGTCGCCTTCGACCTGCTCGCCCTCGGCGACGAGGCGCTGCTCGACCAGCCGTACGCGCGGCGGCGGGCCCGGCTCGTCGAGGTGCTCGGCACGGCCGTGCCACCGGTACACGTCACCCAGACCACGAACGACCCGGTGACCGCCCGCCGCTGGTTCGAGATCTTCGAGGGAGCGGGGCTGGACGGACTGGTCGCCAAGCCGGCCGGGATGCCGTACAGGCCGGGGAAGCGGCTCATGTTCAAGGTCAAGC
Source organism: uncultured Micromonospora sp. (assembly GCA_937951935.1). GTDB lineage: Bacteria > Actinomycetota > Actinomycetes > Mycobacteriales > Micromonosporaceae > Plantactinospora. The sequence goes on from CALGAM010000180.1 coordinate 10,951, forward strand.
ACGCCCGCACCGCGGACGTGGTGGTGGCGGGGTTCCGCTGGCACACCTCCGGCCCGGTGGTCGGCTCGCTGTTGCTCGGGCTCTACGACGACGCGGGCACCCTGCACCACGTCGGCGTGTCCGCGTCGTTCTCCGCCAGACGGCGTCGGGAGTTGCTGGACGAGGTGGCGCCGTACCGGGGCGGGGACGTGGCCGCGACACACCCGTGGCTGTCCGGCGACCACGCCGCGGGACAGCGGTTACCGGGCGCGCCGAGCCGATGGACGGGCACCAGGAACCTGGCGTGGGAACCACTCCGCCCCGAACTGGTCGCCGAGGTCGGCTACGACGCGATGGAGGGAGGCCGCTTCCGGCACACCGCGCGGTTCGTCCGGTGGCGGCCCGACCGCCATCCCCGCTCCTGCACGTACGACCAGCTCGACCGCCCGGTCCGCTTCGACGTCGACCAGGTCCTGCGCGGTGACCCGGCGGCCACCACCTGAGCAACCGCCCCACCGCCCGGCCGCCGTGGGCCGTCGGCGGTCCCGTCCGCCCCACCCCGGGCCGCGTCCCGTCCCGGGTTCCCGACCGGTGCCCCCGGGCACGTCCCGGCGCGTAACCTGGCATCGGAGAAGATCACGGAGGATTCCCCCTTGTCCCGCACGCGTCCTCGCCGACCGTCCCTGGCCGGCCTCGTCGCCACCGTCCTGCTCGTCTCGGGGTGCACCCTGCCCGTCTTCGACCGGGACACCCCCGGTCGGCGCGACGAGGCGGCGCCGACCGAGGTCGGTGCCGTCGACTGGAAACCCTGCCCGGAGGTGCCGCGCAGACTCGTCGGACGGGGCGCGCCGAACATGCGGTACGACTGCGCCACCATCGCCGTACCCGAGGACTGGAACACCGCCGGCGACACGGACGGCGGCAGACTGGAGATCGCCCTGCTGCGCGTCCGCTCCACCAGGCAGCGGGACCGGATCGGCTCGCTGCTGGTCAACCCGGGCGGGCCAGGCGGATCGGGCATCGACTCCGCCGTCTACCTCTCGTTCGGCGCGTCGTTCGGCGGGCTGTCCGACGAGGTGACCCGGCGGTTCGACATCGTCGGCTTCGACCCGCGCGGCGTCTCCCGGTCCTCCCCGGTCAAGTGCATCTCGGACGCCGACCTGGACGCCGCCTTCGGCTACGAGCCGGACCCGAGGAGCCAGACCGCCTTCGACGGCCTCGTCGCGCTGAACCGGCGCATCGGTGAGACCTGCGGTGAGAGGTACGGCGACCGGCTGCGACTCTTCTCGACCGAGCAGGCGGCCCGGGACCTGGACGCGATCCGGGTGGCGGTCGGCGACGAGAAGCTCACCTACCTCGGCTACTCCTACGGCACGCTGCTCGGGGCGACGTACGCGCACCTCTTCCCGCGCAACGTCCGGGCGCTCGTCCTCGACGGTGCGGTCGACCCGGAACAGGACATGGTCGCCGGCTCGGAGAGCCAGGCCAGGGGATTCGAACGGGCGTTCGACAACTTCGCACGGTGGTGCGCCCGGACGCCGGACCGGTGCCCGATCGCCCCGGACGCCCGTGCGGCGGTGACGGAGGCGATGGAGCGGGCCCGGGTGTCGCCCGTCCGCGGGGCGGACGGGCGGAGGGCGACCGCCGGCTGGATCTTCTACGCGGTCGTCTCCTCGCTCTACGAGGAGGTCGGCTGGCAGAGGCTCGCCGCCGCGGTGCAGTCGCTGCGGGCCGGCGACCCGAAGGGGATCTTCGAACTGGCCGACAACTACGCCCAGCGGGACGAGAAGGGCAGGTACAGCAACCTCTTCGACGCCAACCTGGCGGTGAACTGCGCCGACGACGACACCCGGCCCGGCCTGGACCGGATCCGCGAGCTGCAGTCCCGGTGGCGTACGAGGTACCCGCTCTTCGGCGCACCGCTCGCGGTCGGGATGCTCGGCTGCGAGTTCTGGCCCGGCCAGCGGGACCCGTACCCGACCGGACCGGCGGTCGGCGCGCCGCCGATCCTCGTGGTCGGGACCACCGGTGACCCGGCGACGCCGTACGAGCACACGGCGAAGCTGGCCGGGTTGCTCGGTGTCGGCCGGGTGCTGACCTGGCAGGGCGAGGGGCACACCGCGTACCCGCAGACGCCGTGCATCACCAGGGCGGTCGACGCGTACCTCGTCGACCTCGCGGTACCGGCGGAGGGCACCACCTGCCCGGCGCGCTGACGACGGGGGCGGCCGCTCCCGGCCGCCGCCCCGGCCGGTTGTGCCAGGCTGGCAGGGTGACCGACCTGATCTTTCGAACCGCACGCCGGGCCGACGTGCCGGCGATCGTGGCGATGCCGCGCGACGACGAGACCAGCCGGGCCCGGGAGGCACGGGACCCGGCGGGCGAGGAGGTTGACGCCCACCGCTTCTACGCGTCGCTCGGCTTCCAGGCCACCCACGAGGGCATGAAGCTCGTCCTCCGAACGGCAGGCCACCGGGCCGCCACCGGGGCGACGGGGACGCGGTACGCCGGGCGTCCGGCCGGTACGCGCCCCGCGCGGACGCGGGACCTCACCTGGCGCGGTCGCGGTCCCGGGACGGCTGCACCCGCTTCGGTTCGCCCGGCATCTTCGGGTGGTCGGGTGGGTACGGCAGGTCTCCGCCCCGCCCGTCCCGGTCGTCCTGGTCGGCCCACTCCAACAGCGGGGTGATGTCCCACGGCGCGTCGTCGATCCCGGCGTGCGGATCGCCGATGCGGGCCAGGCGCTCCGGCACGGTCCGCAGGTCGAAGTCGTCCGGCTCGACGTCCGGCAGCTCGTCCCAGGTGACCGGGGTGGAGACGGTGGCTCTCGGGTTGGCCCGCAGCGAGTAGGCACAGGCGATGGTCCGGTCCCGGGCCATCTGGTTGTAGTCCAGAAACACCCGCTCGCCCCGTTCCTCCTTCCACCACGAGGTGGTGACCAGGTCGGGGCGGCGGCGTTCGACCCGGCGCGCGAGGGCGATCACGGCCCGGCGTACCTCGGTGAACGTCCAGCGGGGTGCGATCCGCAGGTAGACGTGCACACCCCGGCCGCCGGACGTCTTGGGCCAACCGACCGCGCCCACCTCGTCGAGCAGCGCCCGCACCTCGCCCGCCGCCTCCACCGCGTCGGCGAAGTCGGTGCCCGGTTGCGGGTCGAGGTCGATGCGCAGCTCGTCCGGTCGGTCGACGTCGGTCCTGCGCACCGGCCACGGGTGGAAGACCACGGTCCCCAACTGGGCGGCCCAGGCGACGTGCGCGAGGTCGACCGGACAGAGCTCGTCGGCGCTGCGACCGCTCGGAAACCGGATCCTGGCGGTCTCGATCCACGGCGGGACGCCCCGCGCCGGCACCCGCTTCTGGTAGAACATCTCCCCCTCGATCCCCTCGGGGAAGCGCTGCAACGCCGTCGGACGGTGGCGCAGGGCCCGCATGATCCCGTCGCCGACCGCCAGGTAGTAGTCGAAGACGTCCTTCTTGGTGAAGCCCCGCCGGGGGAAGCAGATCCGGTCCGGGCTGCTCAGCCGCACGGTGCGTCCGGCCACCTCGACCTCGACGGGCTCCGCCCGCGCCCTACCACCACCAGCCATGGGCCGACCCTATGTCACCCCACGACGTCGGCCCGCCCGTTCGCGCCCGGCAGGCTGCCGTACCGGTGCGCCTGCCACAGCTGGCTGCCCAGCCCGCCCGTGCGCAGTCCCCGCACCAACGCCTGTCGCCAGGTCAGCCGGTACCCGGCCAGCACCGCAGGCCCGGTGCCGCCGGCGGTCCGGTTCCGCCCGGCCTGGTGGCCGCCCGCACGTCCTGTCAACGATCCGACCGAAAACAGGTGATTACTTCCTGTTTCGTGGCAATCTCTGTCGGTGTTCGGGACGCGGACTCTTTTCGGATCCGGGACAACCTCGGATCCGGGACACGGAGTCGGGCCGCCTGGTTACCAGGTCGAAGATCGCCGCCGTACCGTGGTGGTATGGCTGCCGACGACAGGAGTCTCCCGCTCGACCAGGACAGCGGGTTGCCCGTCACCGAGGAGGAGTGGCGGGCCCGGCTCACGCCGGAGGAGTTCCGGGTGCTGCGCCAGGCCGGCACGGAACGCCCCTGGACCGGGGAGTACGTGAACACCAAGACCAGGGGCACGTACCACTGCCGGGCCTGCGGCGCGGCCCTGTTCTCCAGCGACACCAAGTTCGACTCACACTGCGGCTGGCCGAGCTTCGACCAGGCGCTGCCGGGTGCCGTCCGCTACCTGGAGGACCGCTCGTACGGCATGATCCGGACGGAGGTGCGCTGTGCGCGGTGCGACTCGCACCTCGGGCACCGGTTCGACGGCGAGGGGTACACCCCGACGAACGCCCGGTACTGCATCAACTCGATCAGCATGCGGCTGAAGCCCGCGTGACGTCCGCCGGTGCGTCGAGGGTCCCCGGCCGGCCCACCGGCAGACCGGTGTGAGGCCGGACGACCGGCAGACCCCGGCCGGGGGACGGACACCCGGGTGGTGTGCGGCCGCCCGACGACGCGCCCCAGTTTCACCGTTCCGGTTGCCCCGATACGCCCGAGGAGGCACGCTGGCGACAGATGTCATGAAACGGGGGGTTCGCGATGGGGACCTGCGAGGTCTGCGGCAACGACTACTGGATGACGTTCGAGGTCCGGACGGTGAGTGGCGACATCCACACCTTCGACTCCCTCGAATGCGCCGCCCACCGGCTCGCGCCGATCTGCGAGCACTGCGGGATCCGGATCCTCGGCCACGGCGTCGAGGTCGCCGGCCGGTTCTTCTGCGGCGCGCACTGCGCCCGAGAGGTCGAGGGCGAGCGCGGGGCGCAGATCCGGGACACGGTCGGCGCGCACCCGGCGTGACACCCCGTCCCGGCCCCGTCGTCGATCGCCGGTCACGCCTATGATCGCCGGCGTGCCCGCTCCCGCCCCGCCGACGCCCTCCTCGGGCCAGCTCGAGTTCCGGGTCGCCTCCTTCGCCGACCTCTCCGCCCGGACACTGCACGACCTGCTGCGGCTGCGGGTCGACGTCTTCGTGGTGGAGCAGGCGTGCGCGTACCCGGAGATCGACGGCCGGGACGTCGAGCCGGACACCCGCCACCTGTGGTTCGCCCGCGACGGCGTCCCCGTGGCGTACCTGCGCCTGCTCACCGAACCGGACCCGACGGGGAAGCCGGGCGACGTGGTCCGGATCGGACGGGTCGTGGTGGCCCGGAACGCCCGGGGCGGCGGTCTCGCCGGACGCCTGATGAGCGAGGCGCTCACCATCGTCGGCAGCCGGCCGTGCGTCCTCGATGCCCAGTCCCACCTCGTGGGCTTCTACGCCCGCTTCGGCTTCGTCGCCACCGGACCGGAGTACGTCGAGGACGGCATCCCGCACGTACCGATGCGCCGCGACCCGGCCACCCCGGCACCCCGGCGGCCCGACGCCTGACCGACGAGGGCGCGCCGGCCGACGGCGCCGGCTCGGACACGCCCCTCGGGCGCCGGCCGACGGCGACCCGTGCTACGGCAGGGCGGCGACCAGGTCGCCGATCGCCCGACGCCGGCCGGTGAAGAACGGCACCTCCTCACGTACGTGCCGGCGGGCCCGCGCGGCGCGCAGCTCACGCATCAGGTCGACGATCCGGTGCAGTTCGTCGGCCTCGAAGGCGAGCAGCCACTCGTAGTCACCGAGGGCGAACGAGGCCACCGTGTTCGCCCGCACGTCCGGGTAGCCCCGGGCCATCCTGCCGTGCTCGGCCAGCAGCTCCCGGCGCTCCGCCTCGGGCAGCAGGTACCACTCGTACGAGCGGACGAACGGGTAGACGCAGAGATAGGACCGGGGGTTCTCGCCCGCCAGGAAGGCCGGGATGTGGCTCTTGTTGAACTCGGCCGGTCGGTGCAGACCGAGCTGGGACCAGACCGGTGCCAGGTACCGGCCGAGACCCGTCCGCCGCAGCCGCCCGTACGCGTCCTGGAGCACGTCGCTGGACGGCGCGTGCCACCAGATCATCAGGTCGGCGTCGGCGCGCAGCCCGGAGACGTCGTAGCTACCCCGCACCACCACGTCCTTGCCGGCCAGCTCCGCGAAGAGCGCCTCGACCTCGGTGGCGAGGCCGTCCCGGGCCTCCGGCAGCGGCCCGGTGGCCCGGAACACCGACCACATGGTGTACCGGATGGTCTCGTTCAGCTCCCGAATCCGGGCCGCGTTGGTCTGCTCCTGGTTCTGTTCCTCGCTCATGGTCCGGTTGCTCCCCATACCTTGACGATGTCCTCCGCCGCGGTCTCGCCGGAGCGGACACAGAGCGGGATGCCCACCCCGTCGTAGCCGGCGCCGGCCAGCGCGAGGGTCGGGTACGCATCCCGCAACGCCGCCCGGGCGGCGGCAACCCGGTCCAGGTGACCGGGGCCGTACTGGGGCAGGGCCGCGCCCCACCGCTGCACGTGGGTGGCGACCGGTTCGGGCAGGGGGATCCCGCCGTTGGCCCCCGCCACCAGGTCGGTCAGTTCCCGGTGGGCGGTGGCGACCAGCTCGTCGTCGGTCCGCTGCAGCAGGTGCTCCTCGCCGTACCGGCCGATCGAGACGCGCAGCAACACGACGCCGTCCGGCCGGCGCAGGTGCGGCCACTTGGTGGTGACGAACGTCGCCGCCTTGACCAGGGTTCCCTCCGTGGCGGGCACCAGGAATCCGGAGAGGTCCTCCGGCAACGCCTCGGCGGCCCGGGCCGGCAGGGCGAGGCTGACCAGCGCCACGCTGGCGTAGTCGAGCCGGCCGACCAGCGCGCCGACGGCGACGTCGACCCCGGCCAGCAGCCGGGCCGCCGGGCGGGCCGGCAGCGCCAGCACGACGGCGTCCGCCTCGACCAGTTCCGGGGCGCGGGTCGGGCCGACGACCAGCCGCCAGCCGCCGGGGACCGGGACCAGGTCCCGCACCGGCGCGTTCAACCGGATCTCCGCACCGCTCGCCTCGGCGGCGGCCGCGACCAGCCGGCTCACCCCGCCGGCCACGGTCGCGAAGACCGGTCCGCCCGGTGACCGCGCTGCCGCCGCCTGCGCCGCCCGGACCGCGCCCACCAGTGTCGACTCGGTCCGTGCCGCCCTGGCCAACGCCGGCATGGTGGTGGCCAGGGAGAGTTGGTCGGCGCGTCCCGCGTAGACGCCGCCCAGCATCGGGTCGACGAGCCGGTCGACCACGTCGGCGCCGAACCGGCGCCGGACCAGGTCGCCGACGGTGACGTCCTCGTCCGGACCGAGCAACGGCCGGCCGTCGTCGCGGTCCCGCTCCGGCTCCGGCCGGGCGACCGTCGCGACGGCGTCCAGGTCGCCGGGCACGCCGACCAGGGTGCCCGGGGGGACCGGGCGCAGCTGCCCGTCGATCGCCAGCGCCGCCCTGCCGGTGGCCGGGTGCACCAACGCGTCACCGAGCCCGACCCGGCGGGCCAGGGCGACCGCGGCGGAGTCCCCGCCGGCCGGGTCGCGGACCAGGAACGCCTCGGCGCCGAACTCGATCGTCGAGCCGGCGAGGGAGCCGGTCCGAAGCTTGCCACCGAGGACGTCGGACTGTTCGTACACCGTGATCCGGGTCCCGGCGGGGAGCCGGTCGCGAAGCCGGACCGCGGCGGCCAGTCCCGCGATCCCACCGCCGACCACGGCGACCCGTCCGCCCGGGCGTGTCCCGTCGTCCGATGCCCGGTTCCCGGCCCGCTCGCTCCGTTCGCTCACGCCTGCCGCCTTTCCCCGATCAGCCCGCGGACGCCTCGTGCACCAGGGCGACCACCCGGGTCAGCACGTCGGGGTCGGTCTCCGGGAGTACCCCGTGACCCAGGTTGAACACGTGGCCCGGGGCGGCCCGCCCTTCGGCGAGGACCCGCCGTACCTCCGCCTCGACAACCGGCCACGGCGCGAGAAGCACCGCCGGGTCCAGGTTGCCCTGCACCGCCCTGTCCGGTCCGATCCGCACGGTCGCCACGTCGAGCGGGGTACGCCAGTCGACCCCGACGACGTCCGCCCCGGCCTCGCCGAACGCGCCGAGCAGCTCCGCGGTGCCGACCCCGAAGTGGATGCGGGGCACGCCCGTGTCGGCCAGACCCCCGAGCACGGCCGCCGAGTGCGGCAGCACGAAACGGCGGTAGTCGGCCTCGGAGAGCGTCCCCGCCCAGGAGTCGAAGAGCTGCACCGCGGCGACGCCCGCGGCGACCTGCACCCGGAGGAAGGCGAGCGTGATCTCGGCCAGGCGGGCGAGCAGCGCGTGCCAGACCTCGGGCGCGCCGTGCATCAGGGCCTTGGTCCGGGTGTGGTTGCGCGACGGTCCACCCTCGATCAGATAGCTGGCCAGGGTGAAGGGGGCCCCGGCGAAACCGATCAGCGGGGTGGCGCCGAGCTCGGCGACGAGCAGACGGACCGCCTCGTCCACGAAGGACACGTCCCCGGGGTCGATCCGCCGGATCCGGGCCACGTCCTCGATGGTCCGCACCGGCTCCGCCACCACCGGTCCGGTACCGGGCACGATCTCCAGGTCCACCCCGGCCGCCGCCACCGGTACGACGATGTCACTGAACAGGATCGCCGCGTCGACACCGTGCCGACGGACCGGCTGAAGGGTGATCTCGGCGACCAGCTCCGGTCGGCGGCAGGACTCCAGCATGCCGATACCGCGTCGCACCGCGCGGTACTCCGGCAGCGACCGGCCCGCCTGGCGCATGAACCAGACCGGGGTGTACGGCACCGGTTCGCGCCGGCAGGCCCGGATCAGGGGTGAACAGGCCGGTCCGGAACGGACCGGATCCTCGCCCGGGGCGGCGTTGCCTGTCGTGGTGCTCATCGGCGCCATCGTGCCACGCACCCGCGGCACGACGACACGCGGCGCCGGGATTTGTGGCCCGGCCCGCCCCGTCCGGCCGCCGCCGTCCGCGCCCGCGGTCCCGGCGCGCGCCCGCCCACGGCCGGCCGCACCGCCCCGCCGGCCCGGCGGGCGCCACGTGACGTGCCGGCGCGGCGCTCCGGTGCCCCGGGCACGATCGGCTTAGGCTGCGGTCATGGCGCCCTCGATCGTCCAGCCGGAGACCTTCGCCCGCGCCGTGGCGGGGCTGCGCTCGGTGGTGCCGCGCGAGGAGATCGTCCTCGAGGAGGTCGGGGCCCCGCGACGACTCGCCCCGTACGCCTTCGCGCTCGGTGCCACCGTGTACCGCGACGGCGCGGAGGTGGCGATCGGACGGCTCATCCTGCTGCACGACCCCGCCGGACACGAGGCGTGGCAGGGAAACCTGCGCCTGGTCACCTACGTCACCGCCGAACTGGAGATCGACCTTGCCGCCGACCCGCTCCTCCCGGGCGTCGGCTGGACCTGGCTCACCGACGCGCTCCACGCCCACGGGGCGGCGTACCGGGCGCTCGGTGGGACGGTCACCCAGACGATGTCCACCCGGTTCGGCGAACTCGCCGGGCCGCCCGCGGCCGGGGACGTCGAGATCCGGGCCTCCTGGACACCGGCCGACGACGACCTGCGGGCCCACCTGCAGGCCTGGTGCACCCTGCTGGCCTCCACCGCGGGGCTCCCGCCTCCCGGGGTGACCCTGCTTCCCCAGTCCCGCCCGGCCGGTGCGGCCTGACCCGTCCCGGTCCCGTGACCTGGTGTCGGGGCGCACCGGCCCGCCGCACCCGGCGGGTCCTCCCCCCGCGCGCCGTCGGGCTCGGATGTCCGTCTCATCCGTCACACCGGCCGACGGTTGGCAGTAGACTGGACTCGCCGGAGGTGGCTGCGGCGGCGTGATCCGGACGAAGACTAGGGTTGGCAGGTGACCGACGAACCACCCCTGCGCAGTCGGGCCACACCGCGCCGGGCAGGGGGCGAGCCACACAGCCGTCCTGCCTCCGTGCCGGTGTCCGAGACCCCGAGGCCCGACCCCACGCCCGGTGGGCCGGTGCCGCTGCTCACCCCGCGTGACGGCACCCCCGCCCCCGTCGAGACCCCGGCCGGCCTCGCCGAGGTCGTCGCCCGGTTCGCGGCCGGCACCGGTCCGGTGGCGATCGACGCCGAGCGTGCCTCCGGCTACCGCTACAGCCAGCGCGCCTACCTGGTGCAGCTGCGACGGGCCGGCGCCGGTACGGCGCTGATCGACCCACTTCCCCTGCCCGACCTGAGCGCCCTCGACGAGGCCATCGCCGACGCCGAGTGGGTGCTGCACGCGGCCAGCCAGGATCTCGCCTGCCTGGCCGAGGTGGGCCTGCGCCCGCGCCGGCTCTTCGACACCGAACTGGCGGCGCGACTCGCCGGATTCGAGCGGGTCGGCCTCGCCGCGCTGACCGAACAGCTCCTCGGCTACACCCTGGAGAAGCACCACTCCGCCGCCGACTGGTCCAGTCGGCCGCTGCCGGAGTCCTGGCTGACGTACGCCGCGCTGGACGTGGAACTGCTCGTCGAGCTGCGGGACGCGCTGGCGGTGGAGCTGGAACGCCAGGGCAAGACGACGTGGGCGGCGGAGGAGTTCGCCGCGCTCGTCGCCTCGGGTGCCCGGCCGCCGCGGCAACGTCCCGACCCGTGGCGGCGCACCTCGGGCATCCACCGGATCCGCGGCGCCCGGGCCCAGGCGCGGGTCCGGTCCCTCTGGTACGCCCGGGACGCGATCGCCGCCCGTCGTGACTCCGCCCCCGGCCGGGTACTTCCGGACTCCGCGATCATCGCCGCCGCCGAGCTGGATCCCCGGGACGAACGATCCCTGCTGGCCCTGCCCGGCTTCGGCGGCCGCTCCGTGCGGCGGCTGGCCCGGGTCTGGCTGGACGCGCTCGCCGAGGCCCGGCAGTTGCCCGAGGACGCGCTGCCCGTCGCTCCGACCGTCGAGGGTCCGCCGCCACCGCACCGGTGGGCGGAACGGGACCCGGCGGCGGCGGCCCGACTGGCCCGGTGTCGGGAGGTGGTGACCCGGATCGCCGCCGCGCACACCCTGCCGCCGGAGAACCTGATCACCCCGGACTCGGTCCGTCGGCTGGCCTGGCTCCCACCGGAGGAGATCACGCCGGAGACGGTCGCCGAGACGCTGCGCGGCTACGGTGCCCGGAACTGGCAGGTGGGGCTGATCGCCGAGGAACTGGCGAGAGCCCTGGCCGACCCGACCTGAGCGCCGAGCCCGACCCGGGCATCGAGCCCGGCCCGAGCACGGCGCCCGGCCCGACCCGAGCAGCGGGTCGGGCCGGCGGCACCCGGCTGGCGGGCCGGTGGCATCGAGGGTGGAGCAGCCTACGCGGACTCGACCGGGTCCGGGCCGAGCACCTCGGCGCGCCTGCGAGCCCACGCCAGCGAGTGCCGGATGCCGTCGGCCACGCTGAACTCCGGCTTCCAGTCGAGCAGGGTGCGGGCGCGGGCGCTGCGGGTGAACGAACCGGCGACGTCGCCCGGACGCGGCGGCGCCTCCCCGACCCGCAGCGGCCCGACGGCCTCGGTGAACGCGGCGACGAGTTCCCGCACGGTGGTCCCCTCCCCGGTGCCGAGATTGATCACCTCGACCGAACGGTCGCCGTCGGGGGGCAGGATCTCGTCGAACTTCAGCAGCGCCTGGACGTGGGCCCGGGCGAGGTCCCAGACGTGGATGTAGTCGCGGATGCCCGAGCCGTCCCGGGTCGGCCAGTCGGTCCCGGTGATGAAGAACACCTCACCGTTGTGGTAGGCGTCGATCATCTTGCCGAGGGCGTGGGTCGGACGGGCCGTCTGCAGCCCGGTCCGCAGCTGCGGGTCGGCGCCGATCGGGTTGAAGTAGCGCAGCGACAGCGCCCGCAGCGGGGTGGCCGCGGCGGCGTCGGCGAGAACCATCTCCATGACCGCCTTGGTCCGGGCGTACGGGCTGGTGGGCTCCAGCGGGGAGTCCTCGTCGACCGAGAAGTCCTCCCCGGTGCGGTAGATCGAGGCCGAGGAGCTGAAGACGTACCGCCGCACCCCGTTGCGGAGTACGTGGTCGATGAAGTCGATCGACTTGGCCACGTTCTCCCGGTAGTAGCGCAACGGCTCGGCGACCGACTCCGGCACCACGATCAGCGCCGCCGCGTGCACCACCGCGCTGATGTCCGGGTGCTCGGCGAAGATCCGGTCCAGCAGCGCCCCGTCGGCGATGTCCCCCTGGTAGAAGATGCGTCCCCGGGTGAACTCGATCCGCCCGGTGCTGAGGTTGTCCAGCACCACCGGCTCGATGCCGGCGTCCAGGCAGGCCGACGCCACCGTGCTGCCGATGAACCCGGCACCCCCCGCCACCAGTACCTTCACGCCTGATCCTTCCGCCCGGCCCACCGGCCGCTTGTCACGTTTCGCGGTCAACCTACCCGACCGCCCGACGACGCCACGCCGGGATGGTGTGGCCTGGACCACAGCGCCGGGTCGGGCCACCATAGTTACCGACTAGTAGCATCCGACGTACACGTCCGTGCCGGTGAGCTGTCGGTCCGCGGTGCCGCCCGGCGGTGCCGAGGCCGGACCTCGGTCGAGAAGGAGGCTCCAGTGCCCCGTGAAGTCCGGGACGTCGTCTTCGTCGACGGCGTCCGCACCCCGTTCGGAAAGGCGGGTGGGATGTACGCCCACACCCGCGCCGACGACCTGGTGATCCGCTGCATCCGCGAACTCATGCGACGCAACCCGCAACTGCCGCCGGAGCGCGTCGACGAGGTGGCCATCGCCGCCACCACCCAGATCGGCGACCAGGGCCTCACCCTCGGCCGGACCGCCGCCCTGCTCGCCGGGCTGCCGAAGACGGTGCCCGGCTACGCCATCGACCGGATGTGCGCCGGGGCGATGACCGCGGTCACCACCGTGGCCGGCGGGATCGCCATGGGCGCCTACGACGTGGCCATCGCCGGCGGCGTCGAGCACATGGGCCGGCACCCGATGGGCGAGGCCGTCGACCCGAACCCCCGGATCCTCGCCGAGAAGCTCGTCGACCCCTCCGCGCTGGTCATGGGCGCCACCGCGGAGAACCTGCACGACCGGCTGCCGCACATCACCAGGGAACGCGCCGACGCGTTCGCGCTCGCCTCCCAGGTCAAGACCGCCAAGGCGTACGCCAACGGCAAGCTCCAGCCCGACCTGGTGCCGGTCGCCACCCGGGACCCCGAGGCCGGATGGGGGCTGGCCACCGTCGACGAGGCGCCCCGCGACACCTCGATGGAGAAGCTCGCCACCCTGAAGACGCCGTTCCGGCCGCACGGCCGGATCACCGCCGGGAACGCGGCCGGGCTCAACGACGGGGCCACCGCCTGCCTGGTCGCCGCCGAGGAGGTGGCCCGGGAACTGGGGCTGCCGGTGGCGATGCGGCTGGTGTCGTACGCCTTCGCCGGTGTCGAGCCGGAGGTGATGGGCATGGGCCCGATCCCGTCGACCGAGAAGGCGCTGCGGCTCGCCGGCCTGACCATCGACGACATCGGCCTGTTCGAGCTGAACGAGGCGTTCGCCGTGCAGGTGCTGGCCTTCCTCGACCACTTCGGCATCGCCGACGACGACCCCCGGGTCAACCCCTGGGGCGGGGCGATCTCCGTCGGCCACCCGCTCGCCTCCTCCGGCGTACGGCTGATGACCCAGCTCGCCCGACAGTTCGCCGAGAAACCCGAGGTGCGCTACGGCATCACCGCGATGTGCATCGGCATCGGCATGGGCGGCACGGTGATCTGGGAGAACCCCAACTGGGAGGGTGCCAGGTGAGCACGAGCGACACCCCGGCCCCGCGGACCGAGCTTTGTGGACGGACGGTGACGAAGTGAGCCTGCGAAGCCCGAACGAGGTGGTGACCCGCGCGCTGCTGCGGCTGGTCGCCGTACCCGGCCTGGACCGGCCGGCCGCGCTGATCACCCTGGACAACGGTCATGACCACACCAGGCCGAACACCTTCGGTCCGGGCGGTCTGGCCAGCCTCGACACCGCGATCACCGAGGCGTTGGCCGCCGAGCCGGCGTTCGTCGCGGTCACCGGCAAGCCGTACGTCTTCTGCGTCGGTGCCGACCTGACCAGCCTGCCGCTGATCGCGGACCGCGACCAGGCCCGGGAGATCGGCCGGCTCGGGCACCGGGTCTTCGCCCGCCTGAGGGACAGCCCGGTGCCGACGTTCGCCTTCATCAACGGCGCGGCGATGGGCGGCGGCCTGGAGCTGGCGCTGCACTGCCACTACCGGACCCTCTCCAGCGGCGCCTCCGCGCTGGCGCTGCCCGAGGTGTCGCTCGGGCTGGTCCCTGCCTGGGGCGGTACCCAGCTGCTGCCGAACCTGATCGGCATCGCCGGCGCCGCCCAGGTGGTGATCCAGAACCCGCTCACCCAGAATCGGATGCTCACGCCGGCGCAGGCGGCCGAACTGGGCATCGCCGACCTGCTGCTGGAGCCGGCCGACTTCCTGGAGCGCTCGGTGGAGTGGGCCGCCGGGGTGGTCCGGGGCGACATCGAGGTGACCCGCCCCGAGGTCGACCGGGAGATGTGGGACGGGGTGATCTACTTCGCCCGGCAGATGCTCGACGACAAGCTGCACGGCGCGGCACCGGCCGCGTACCGGGCGTTGGAACTGCTGGCGTTGGCGAAGGACGCGGACTTCGCCACCGGCACCGCCGCCGAGGACGAGGCGCTGGCCGACCTGGTCTTCAGCCACGAGCTGCGCAGCGGCCTCTACACGTTCGACCTGGTGCAGCGCCGGGCCAAACGCCCGGTCGGGGCCCCGGACAAGGACCTGGCCCGCCCGGTGACCAAGGTCGGGGTCGTCGGCGCCGGCCTGATGGCCTCGCAGCTGGCGCTGCTCTTCGTCCGCCGGCTCAGGGTGCCGGTGGTACTGACCGACCTGGACCAGGCCCGGGTGGACCGGGGCGTGGCGTACGTCCACGCCGAGATCGACAAGCTGGTCGGCAAGGGCCGGCTCACCGAGGGCGCCGCCGCCACGCTGCACGGGCTGGTCAGCGGCTCGGTCGACAAGTCCGTCTTCGCCGACGCCGACTTCGTCATCGAGGCGGTCTTCGAGGACCTCGCGGTCAAGAAGCAGGTCTGGGCGGAGCTGGAGAAGATCGTCTCGCCGGAGGCGGTGCTGGCCACCAACACCTCCTCGCTCTCGGTCACCGCCATGGCCGCCGATCTGGAGCACCCGGAGCGGGTGGTCGGCTTCCACTTCTTCAACCCGGTCGCGGTCCTGCCACTGCTGGAGATCGTCCGGGGCGAGCGGACCGACGACGCCACCCTCGCCACCGCCTTCGCGGTCGGCCGGGAGCTGCGCAAGTCGTGCGTGCTGGTCGCCGACGCCCCGGCGTTCGTGGTGAACCGGATCCTCACCCGGTTCCTCGGGGAGATCCTCGCCGCCGTCGACGGCGGCACCCCGCTGGAGGTCGCCGACCGCTCGCTCGACCCGCTGGGGCTGCCGATGCGTCCGCTGGCGCTGCTGCAGCTCGTCGGGCCGGCGGTGGCCCACCACGTGGCACAGACCCTGCACGCCGCGTTCCCGGACCGGTTCGCGGTGAGCGACGCCCTGCGCCGGATCGTCGAGTCCGGCAGGCCGCTGCTGGTCGACGACGCGGTCAACCCCGAGGTGGCCGCGCTGCTCGAACCCGGAACCACCCCGCTGACCGCCGACGAGGTACGGCGCCGGGCCCTCGACGCGCTCGCCGAGGAGATCCGGATCATGCTCGACGAGGGTGTGGTCGCGGAGCCGCAGGACATCGACCTCTGCATGATCCTCGGCGCCGGCTGGCCCTCCCACCTGGGCGGGATCACGCCGTACCTGGACCGGACCGGCACCGCCGAACGGGTCACCGGCCGCCGCTTCCTCCCGCCGGGGGTCGCCACACTCCCCGCGTGACCCCCGGGGTCGCGGGGCCGGTGGTGTGCCGGCCCCGTGACCCCGGCCGGGCACGCCGCCACGCCGCGGCCGCGCCGGGCCGTCAGATCCGTGCCCTGGCCGCCTTCCGCGCGGACTTCGACCGGCGACCGGTGGAGCGGCCCGAGCCGGTGTGCCCGGCCCGGGAGCGGCGGCCGAGCTCGGCCTCCAGGGCGTCGAGCGCCGCGCGCAGCTCGCGCAGCCGCGCGTCCAGGTCGGAGGGCTCCCGCGGCTGACCCGGACCGGCCCGTCCGGGCACCGGCGCCCGAGCGGGCCGTGCCACGGTCGGGTCCGGACCGGCCGGTGCCCCGGGCGCGGGCGCCGGGACGGTGCCCGGCGGACGCGGGCGACGCTCCGGCCGCTCCGCCTGGTGGGCCTCCTCCAGGGCCTTCACCACGATGCCGACCAGCAGGTTCGTCAGCAGGTACGACGCCAGGACCACGTAGGAGCCGTAGTACAGGATGCTCCACTCGGAGACGGACCGACCCGCCTCCAGGGCGTCGGTGATGCCGTCCAGCGAGAGCAGCAGGAACAGGGTGAGCATCGCGCGGCCGACGGTTCCGTACTTCTCGGGGTAGACGTCACCGAAGGCCATCCAGCCCACCATGGCGTACAGGTAGATGGTCAGGGTCGCGACCAGCAGGAAACCGGCCAGCCCCGGCAGGCTGCGCAGCACACCGCCGATCACCACCCGCAGGCTGGGGAAGAGCCGTACGGCCCGGACGATCCGCGCCAGCCGGACCAGGCGCAGCAGGGTGATGCTCTCCCGTACGCCCGGCAGCAGCGGTGCACAGACGATCGCCAGGTCGAAGAGGTTCCAGGGGTCGCGGAGGAAGGTGCGCGGGGCGGTGAGGTGGGCGCCGAACCGCAGCGTCAGCTCGACCACGAGCAGGGCCAGGCAGGTGCGTTCGACGGCCAGCAGGACCACCCCGACATGGGCGACCACCCGGTCGTAGGTCTCGGCACCGAGCGTGAGCGCGTTGATGATGATCAGCGCGAACGAGACGGTGGTGAACCAGTCGGCCTCGACGATGCGGCCGCACCGGTCCGCCGCTCGCGCCCGGAGTCCTCGCCGTCGCCGGGACGGCCCCCCAGCCCTGTCGTCCACGCCGGCACTCTCCCCAGTGGATGGTCCTGTCGGCTGGCCAGCGTAGTTCGTGGTGGACGTCCCTCTCCGCCCGCACCGGCGGCGCGGGCGGAGAGGCGACTGGTCCGCTCCGTGCCGTCGCCACCGCCGCCCGAGGGCCGGGGGCCCGACGTGGCCGCACGTCCACGGCACGGTGCCCGACCGGACGTCGCGTCCGCGCTCAGCCGCCGGCCGCCGCCAGCTCGGCGGCGCCGCGCGCGACACAGAACTCGTTGCCCTCCGGGTCGGCCAGCACCACCCAGCCGGTGCCGTCCGGGCGCCGGTGGTCGGCGACCAGCGTCGCGCCGATGCCGAGCAGGCGCCCGACCTCGTCGTCCCGGGTCCGGTCGGTCGGCCGGAGACAGAGGTGCACGCGGTTCTTCACCGTCTTCGGCTCCGGCACCCGTTGGAAGTAGAGGTTCGGACCGCCGGCGTCCGGCGCCGGCAGCACCGCCTCCGGGTCACCCGGGTGGTCCTGCGGGTGTCGGGAGCGGCCGAGCACCTCCGCCCAGAACCCCGCCAGGGCGTAGGGGTCGGCGCAGTCGAAGCTGATGAGGTGGATGGACGAGGTCACGCTGATCCTCCGGATCGGGAACGTGCGCCTCGGGAAGACGTCAGCGGGACCGGTACCGAGGCGCGGGACGGGACAGGACGAACATCGACCGCACCTCCCTTCGCACTCCGGGCTGACGCGGGAGAGCATCACACGTCGAGCCCGGTCCGGCAAGCGAATTTCAACCAGACGACCAACCCCGGTGGCCGACCCCCGGCGGAACGCGGACAGCGACGCCCGGGGCGACCGGGCAACCACCGGCACGACGGGCGTCGTGGTGGCGCCACCGCGGACTCACCTGCTCTGCAGGTTGGCGACGTCGTAAGGTGCGCCCGCACCGGGCACGCCGACCGCCGCCGAGGCGGCGACCACCGGCGTGGTCTCGGCCGCCGGCAGGCGTACCGTCACCTCCAGCCCGCCGCCCTCCTGGGCGACCGCGCTGACCGTGCCGCCGTGCGCGTCGCAGACCGCGCGGACGATCGACAGGCCCAGCCCCGAACCTCGGGCGCCCGTCCGCTCCCGGCCTCCCCGGCGGAACGCCTCGAAGAGCCCCGGCACGTCCGCCGGGTCCACCTCGAAACCGGTGTTCCCCACCACCAGCCAGGCGTGCTCACCGTTGGACCCGGTCGACACCCAGATCCGGCCGTTCAGGTGGTTGTAGCGGACCGCGTTCTCGATGAGGTTGCCGGCCAGCCGTTCCAGCAGCCCGGGGTCACCGATCACCGGTGCCGGCGCCAGCGCCGTGTCGATCTGAAGTCGAAGCCGGGTCGCCTCGGCCCGGACCGCCGACAGCGCCGCGGCGACCCCGGTGGCGAGGTCGGCCGGGACCTTGCGGGCCAACCGCCGGCCCGCCTGAGCCTCGCTGCGGGCCAGCACCAGCAGCGCGTCGACCAGGTTGTTGGCCCGCTCGGAGGCCTCCCGCACCACCGTCGCCATCCGCCGGTACTCCGCCACGTCCGCCTCGTCGTCGGCCAGCGTCACGTCGATCTCGGTCCGCATCACCGCCAGCGGCGTACGCAGTTCGTGCGAGGCGTTGGCGACGAACCGCCGCTGTGCCTCGAACGCCTTGGCGATGCGGTCCAGCATCGCGTCGAAGGTGGCGGCCAGCTCGGCCACCTCGTCGTCGGCGCCCGAGTAGCGGATCCGCTGGTCCAGGGTGGCCTCACCCAGCCGCCGCGCCGTCGAGGTGACCTGCTGCAGTGGGCGCAGCGCCCGGCCGACCACCAGGTACGCCCCGGCGATCCCGACGATGCTGATCACCAGCAGCGCGGCCAGCCCCTTCACCAGCAGCTGCCAGGACTGGGCCCGGAGCAGCTGCTCCTGCCACTGTCTGGCGTCCAACCGCCGGCCGTCGGTCAGCTCGACGACCGTCCCCGGCGCCAGCTGGTCGGTGGGGCGCAGCGCGTCGCCGACCAGCAACCAGGCGAGCAGCAGCAGGATCACCCCGGCACCGACCAGCAGCACCCCGTTGAGCAGGGTCAGCCGCAGCCGCAGGGTCGGGCGGATCCAGGGCCGACGGCGGGTCAGATAGACGGTCATGCCCGGCTCCCACCGGCGTCGGCGGCGGAACCGCCCCGGCCGGAACCGCCCGGTTCGGAGACCCGGTAACCGGCGCCGACCACCGTCTCGATCAGCGGCGGATCGCCGAGCTTCTTGCGCAGCGTCATCACGGTCACCCGGACCGTCGTGGTGAACGGGTCCGTGTTGGCGTCCCAGACCCGTTCCAGGAGTTCCTCGCTGGAGACCACCGCACCCCGGGCCTTGAGCAGCTCCTCCAGCACCCCGAACTCCTTGCGCGTCAGGTCGACGACGACGCCGCCCCGGGTCGCCACCCGCCTGGCCGGGTCGACCACCAGGTCGGCGACGCGGAGCACCGGTGGCGTGGCCGGGGTGGCCCGGCGCCCGAGGGCCTGCACCCGGGCGACCAGTTCCTCGAAGGCGAACGGTTTCGGCAGGTAGTCGTCGGCACCGAGTTGCAGTCCCTCCACCCGGTCCGCGACGGTCCCGCTGGCGGTCAACATCAGTACCCGGGTGAGCATCCCCGAGGCGGCCAGATCCGCACAGATCTGGTCACCGTGGATGCCGGGCAGGTCCCGGTCGAGAACCACCACGTCGTACCGGGTGACAAAGGCCATCTCGTGCCCGGTGGATCCGTCGTAGGCGACGTCCACCGCCATGCCCTTGCGGCGCAGTCCTCGCGCGATCGCGTCCGCCAGGTTGCGCTCGTCCTCCACCACCAGTACCCGCACCACGACCTCCCGCTCCCTCTTCCGACAACCTATCGGCGCGGAACAAGCCCGCAACCTGGGCTCACGGCCGCGCGGGCAGCGCCCACAGCCCGACGGAGGCGTCCACGCGCCGGCACCACAACCACCGCCCGGCGAGCCCACAGTCTCCGGAGACGCCCCGCACCACGGTCACCAGCCGGACCTGCCCGGCTGCCGGATCGAGCTCCGCCACCCGGGTGCGCCCGTGCGGGTCGGTCCGCACCCCGACGAACCGCGTCCCCGACCCGTCCGTCAGAAGCTCCCAGACGCCCAGTTCGGCGACGGGGCGGCCGGAGTCGGGGTCGAGGACGGCGAGCGCACCGGGCCGGCCGTGGTCGGCCGCGGCGCTGGCCACCAGCACCCCGCCGACGCGGTACAGGTTGACCCAGCGGCGGTCCGTCCAACGGGTGCGGCCGGTGTCGGGATCCCAGACCCGCACCCCGCCGTCGTCGCGGTAGCTGCAGAGGAAGGGCTCGCAGGACACCGGGCCCAGCTCGCGGTCGCCGATCGGCGCCGACCATCGGCGGTCCAGCTCCGGCAGCCCGTACGCGGTGACCGTTCCCGCCTCGTACGTGACGAACAGGTCACCGACGATCCCACCGGACCAGCGGGGATCGGGCCCCGCGCCGGGCGCCGGCAGCACACCCGCCCGGAGCAGGGCTCCGGTGGCGGCGTCCCGAATCTCCACCCGACCCGACGGCAGGACGACCAGCAGGGTCCGGGCCCGGTCCGCGGAGTCGGACCAGTGGTGGCGGCGGGCACCCGGCGGGCTCGACAACGACCAGCGGACCGCCCCGGAGGCCGGATCGAGCGCCACCAGGGTCGTCAGCGGATCATGGCCCGCCGCCGCGGCCCCCGGCCCCTCCGGCCCGGCGGTCCCGAGCAGCAGGTCGCCGGTGACGCTGACCGCCTCCAGCCGCCCCGACCGTTCCCAGCGCGGGGTCCCGCTCGTCACGTCCAACGCCCGCACCGTTACCGCACCGGACCGGTACGGCCGCGTCGTCAACAGCAGGGTCCCGTCCCGCACCGTCGAGGCGAGCACGTCCCCGTCGGGCAGCCGGATCCGCCACGCGGGGGCGAGCTCGGCGTCGCCGGGCGGACCGCTCGGGAGCCGGTAGGCGGTCAACTCCTGCCCCACGTCGCCGGGCCCGAGCGGGTCGGTGACGAAGAGCCAGTCCCCGACCACGGCGACGGAGGCGCCGAGCCGGGCCGGCACGCCCAACTCCGGCAGCGGTCGTGGCAGGGGATCCCCGGCGGCGAGAAGCGTGAGCGAGCCGACCAGCACCGCCGCGAGAGCGGCCCGGCGCGCGTCCCGCCGGTGTCGCGCCGACCCGCCGCGGTACCCCCCGGGCGGGTCGGTATCCGGCCCGTTCCGGCCGGCGGGCACCCCGGGGCCGAGTTCACCCAGATCGATGACGGGCATCCGGCCTCTCCTCTCCGGCAACGTCGTCCCAGCCGGGCGGACCGCAGCGGGTGATGGCAAATCGGGCAACCGCCACCGGTACGATGGCGCCTCGTGGCAGTTCCGGTGGCGAAAGATTTTCCAGACGCCGAGGCCGACACGACCGACACCGGTCGACGCCGTCCCCGGCGCAGGTTGCGCCCCCCCGCGCGGGCCGACGTCCTGGCCATCGGAGCGTACGTCCTGGTGGGCATCTATGTCTGCGCCCACTACTGGGCCGACGTCAACCACCGGGTCTCGTCACACCTGCCCACCGACCACAGCTGGTTCGAGTGGCTGCTGTCGCACGGCGCCTACTCGGTGCGGCACCTGGAGAACCCGCTCTTCTCCACCCGGCAGAACGCGCCGGACGGCGTCAACATGATGGCCAACACCTCGGTGCTGGGGATCAGCATCCCGTTGGCGCCGCTGACGATGCTGTTCGGCCCGCAGGTGACGTACGCGCTGTATCTCGGTGGCGCGTTGGCGGCGACCGCCGCGACCTCCTACTGGATGCTCTCCCGCCACCTGGTCGCCTCCCGGGCGGCGGCCTTCGTCGGCGGCGCCTTCCTCGGCTTCGCGCCCGGCGTCATCCACCACGCCAACGGGCAGCCGAACTTCACCTCCAACTTCCTGCTGCCGGTCATCGTGGCCCGGGTGCTGCGGCTCGGCGAGCCGGGACGCTGGTTGCGCAACGGCGTGGTGCTCGGCCTGCTGGTGGCGTACCAGATCTTCATCAACGAGGAGATGCTGCTGCTCACCGCGCTGGCGTGCGCGGTGATCGTGCTGTTGCGCGCGGCCTTCCGCTGGTCGCGGACCCGGGCCGAACTCTGGACGTTCCTGCGCGCGCTCGGCGTCGGCGGCGGGCTGGCGCTGCTGCTGGCCGGCTATCCGATCTGGTACCAGTTCAACGGTCCGCAGTCCTACCGGGGCCTGCAGGGCGGGGTCTTCCACAGCTGGGGCGAGGACCTGAAGGCCTTCGTGACGTATCCCCGGGACAGCCTCGGCGGCACTCCGGAGGTGGAGCAGACCATCGGGCTGACCGAGCAGAACACCTGGCTCGGCTGGCCGTTGGTGGGCCTGGCCGTGCTGGTCGCCGTGCTGCTCTGGCGGACCTCGCTGACCGCCCGGATCGCCAGCCTGGTCGGCGTTCTCTTCGCCGTCGCGTCGCTGGGCCCGCAGCTCCGCGTCGGCGGGCGGTTGACCGACGTCGAGGGCCCGTGGCACCTGCTGCCGGACGACCTGCCGCTGGTCGAGATGATGATGCCGACCCGGATGAGCCTGGTCACGGTCGGCGCGGTCGGCGTGCTCGTCGCACTCGCCTGGGACGAGATCGCGAAGGCCCGGCCGGACGCCGCGCCACAGTCCGCGACGGGTGCCGGGCTCCACCGGCGGGTGCGGGTCCTGGCGTACGGCGCGGTGGTGCTCGCGCTGCTGCCGGTCGTCCCCCGCCCGCTGCCGGCCCAGCACGTGGACCCGCCGCCGCGGTTCATCACCTCGGGCGCGTGGCGGCCGTACGTGCCGGAGGGGCGCACCCTGGTGCCGGTACCGATTCCGAGCAACGTACACGGGCTCTCCACGCTGCGCTGGAGCGCGCTGACCGGGCATGAGTTCCCGATCCCGGCGGGCTACTTCATCGGCCCGGACGCCGAGGGCAACGGGGTGTTCGGCGCCCCGTCCCGCCCGACCAGTCTGCTGGTCTACCACACGATGGACCGGGGCGTGGCGCCGGCGATCACCGAGGAGCACCGGCGGCAGGCGGTCGAGGACCTGCGGTTCTGGCGGGCCTCCGTGGTGGTGCTCGGCGACCACCCGGCCGCGCCCGCGCTGCACGTGCTGCTGGCCGGGCTGCTCGGCCCCGGCCAGCGGGTCGACGACGTCTGGCTCTGGGACGTGCGCGACCTGGTGGGGTAGCCCCGGCACCCCGGCGGGTGTCACCCCAGGTGCCGGACGTCCCAGACCCAGGCACCGGAGATCTCCCGCCCCGGTCCGAGGAGCCGGTCGAGGGTCTCCTTGACCGGGGCGCCCCGATGCAGGCCGCCCTGCACCACGATCGCCGCCCGCCAGTACCGGAGATCCTCGACCGCCTGCCGTCGCTCGGCCTCGCCGATCGGCGGCACCTCGCCGGTGACCGCCACCCGGTCCAGCAGGATCGCGGTCGGCCGGTCGGGCGCCCCCCAGCGGCCCCGCGGGTCGTCCGGGCCGGCCGGCCCGATGAAGTACCCGCCGGGGGCGGTGAAGGCCAGCCCGGTGCGGGCCGACCAGTACATCCCGGCCGTCGCCTCCCCGCCGGTGGTCGGCGGCACCGGGACCAGGGTCCGGCCCGGCGGCACGTACTCCCGCCACTGCCCGCTCGCCACGAACTCCGGCACCGGCCAGACCGGTTTGGTCCGCAGCGGCGCCGGCGCCAGCGGCAGCAGCGCGGCGACAACCGCACCGGTCCAGAGCAGCCGGACCGGTACCCACCCGCCGGCGGGTACCGGTCCGGCCACCGCCGGCCGCCGGTACACCCGGTCGAGGGAGACCGCCAGCAGGATGGCGATGATCGGTACGCAGACCAGCGGGAACCGCGCGGGCACCGCCAGGTCGAGCAGCGGTAGGCCGTCGACCAGCCGGTACGGTCCGGGCACGCCGGTCGGTTTCCCGTTCAGCCGGATGTCACGTCCGAGCGACAGCGCGGCGAAGACCACCGCGCAGAGCGCCAGCGCCTTCACCATCGGCCGCCGCCACTGCCAGACCACGACGACCGCGCAGAGCACGATCAGGGCGAGTCCGAAGAAGGAGTTCTCCTCGGTCGGGTTCGGCGAGAGCAACCCGGGCACCGCGTCGAAGCCGGTGATCGACTGCCGGGCGGCGGCGGTGAACGACGCGAGGTCCAGGGTGTACGACGCGGGGTCGAAGGGCAGGCCGCGGTAGTGGCCGGGTCCGAAGAACTGGAACCAGAGCGGATAGCCGAGCAGCACCACCCCGGTCAGCGTTCCGACGCCGAGCCGGCCGAGGAAGGCCGGCGCCAGCCGCCGGGCCGACGCCGGCGCGGCCGCCGCGTAGCCGACGGTGAAGAGCCCGCAGGCCAGCACCAGGAAGACCAGCACCTCCTCGCCCAGGAAGACCTGGTAGGCCACGAGCAGGCCGAGCAGGACGCCGCGCCGGAGCACCCGGTCGGGACGGGGGTCGAAGACCACGGCCAGGATCGCCGGCACCAGGAACTGCGAGATCATGTGCAGGTGGCCGGTGGCCTGCGAGATCATGCCGGGCGCGTAGCCACAGAAGAGCCCGCCGACCACGGCGCCGACCCGGACGACGCCGAGCCGGCGGGAGAGGAACAGGTACCACGCGGTGGCGGTGCCGGCGAGGGAGAGGACCACGGCGAGCAGGTACGCCACCCGCGAGCCGAAGAGCACCGTCACCGGAGTCAGCGGTACGCCGAGCCCCAGCACCGAGGTGTTCGCCATCAGGTTGATCCCGTCCGGGGCGTTCAGCGCGGTGCTGTAGAGCGGGTTCTCCCACGAGGTGACCGCCCGTGCGGCACGGGCGAGCATCCACTCGAAGAGCATCGTGTCGTTGTCCGCGTACGTCATCCGGTCGGGGTGCCGCCACAGTTCTCCGGTGACGTAGCCGGCGACGGCGAGGTAGAGCAGGACCACCGCGGCGTCCGGCCACGGTCGGCGCCACCGGAGCCGGTCTGACAGCCGGATGGCACGACCGGACGCCCCGCGCGGCACCGCGTCGGGTGGGGCCGCGGCGTCGGGCGCGGCCGGGTGGGACGGACCCGCCCCGCTCACCCGACGGTGCGGCTGGTCAGGGGCCGCACGTCCCACAGCCACACGTCGTCGACCCGCTGCGCCGGTCCGACGAGCTGGTCCACGGTGCGGCGCAGCGCCTCGACGTTCTCCTGGTCGACCGGCAGGACCAGGATCGCCGCCCGCCACCAGCGCAGCTCGTCCAGGCTCCGGCGGCGCTGGCGGTCGGTCAGGGTGACCGGCCGGCCGGTGGTCGAGACCCGGTCCAGCAGGGCGCTGAGGCCGCTCGGTCGCCCGCCGAACCGGCCCGGATCACCGCTGTTGCCGTTGCGCGGCGCCAGGAAGTAGCCACCCGGGATCCGGAAGTCCAGGTTGGTGGCGGCGGCCCAGCGCATCCCGTGGGTGTGCCCCATGGCGGGGATCGGCACCGGCACCAGGGTCTGGTCGTCCGCCACGTACGGTCGCCACTGGCCGGAGGTGATGAAGCGCGGTACCGGCGGTCGGCTCACCTCACGCAGTGGCAGCGGAAAGATCGGCAGCAGCGCGATGACGAGTGCGGTCACCACGACCGTCCGCACCGTACGGCGGTCGGCGATCTCCAGCGCCCAGGCCCGGTCGGTGGCCAGGGCGAGCAGCACTCCGATCACGACGGTGGTGATCAGGCCGAACCGGGTCGGCACCACCGCGTCCAGCAGCGGCGCCTTGACCAGGATGTCCCACGGCCCCCAGTAGGCGCCCCGGTTCCACCAGGAGATCCGCTCGCCGAGGGAGAGGATCGCGAAGATCAGGCCGGTCGCGGCGAGCGCCCGGATGATCACCTCCCGGCGGAGCCAGACCACGATGGCCACGGTCAGCAGCGCGAGGCTCCAACCGAAGAAGGCGTTCTCCTCCGAGTAGTTGGGGGCCAGGTCCAGGTTCGCCCGCTCGTTGCCGCCGAGGGTGGTGGAGCCGGGGGCGAAGAAGGCGGCGATGTCGTTGCCGTAGTCCCGGACCGCGTCGCTGAGCCCGTGGTACGCCTGCCTTCCCGCGAACTGCACGGTGAGCGGGTACGCGAGCAGCGCCCCGGCCAGCACGGCGCAGACCGCGAGCCCGCCGAGGAGCGGCCGCCACGCCGTCCGCCACCGCCCCGGCTGCTGCACCAGGACGGCGAGGAGGAAGACCCCGCAGGCCAGGGCGGTGAAGAGCAGGATCTCCTCGTTGATGAAGGCCTGGTACGTCACCAGCAGCGCCAGGATCACCCCGTCCCGGATCACCCGGGTGGAGCGGGTCAGCACCAGGACCCGCCAGACGATGAAGGGCAGCAGGAACTGGGAGATGATGTTGGGGTGCCAGTTGGCGTGCGAGAGCATCGCCGGGGAGAAGCCGCAGAACCACCCGCCGACGATGGCCGCGACCGGCGCCGTCGTCAGGTGCCGGGAGATGACGTAGTACCAGGCGGAGGCGGTGCCGGCGAGGCCGAGTGTCACCAACACCACGAACGAGACGGCGGGCCCGAACAGCAGGGTCACCGGGACCATGGGAATGCCCAGCCCCAGGATCGCCGTGTTGGCCATCAGGTTGACCCCGTCAGGGTAGTTCAGCCGGTCGGTGAAGAACGGGTACTCGCCGTACAACACCACCCGGACGGAGTGGGCGAGGAAGTACTGCACCTGGGCGGGGTCGCTGCTGTAGAGCGCGGCCACCCGGCCGGCGGGGTCGAGCCAGATCTGGCTGGTCACCCAGAGCGCCGCGAGCAGGAAGGCGGCGTAGACCGCCAGGTCGCGCCGCCAGGTCGGCCACCGCGGTGGTCGGGGTGTCCCGGCTCCGGTGGTCCGGTCCGGCGTGCCCGGCTGCTTCTCGGGGCGTGCCGCGGTCGCCTCGGCTCCGGTGACCGCGTCGGCCCCGGGGTCGGCCGCCGTGCGGTCGTCACCGTCCGAACCGGCCGGCGGGGCCGCACCACGGCCCGCCGGATGCGCCACACCCGGATCGGTTCCGGTCACCGCTGCGCCACCGGGCCCGGTGTCCGTCGGGTCCGGCGGTGATTCGAGACGTGGTGCGGCAAGCGTCACAGTCGGCGGAGTCTACCGGAGTATGTCCCGGGTTCCCGGAGCCTGGGCGACTCGTTGTCGCTGGGCGAACAGCGACGTCAGCAGATCGGACGGCGAGCCGGACGCCACCGGCTGTCCTTTCCCGGGTCTGGCCAGACGGGTGCCCGAGATCTCGTAGGATGTGGCTTCTGTAGACAGCTGAGACGGATCGGGGGCACAGAGGTGGGCCCAGTCCCTCGTCTGGGGGTGGCTGCCGCCGGGTTGGCGCTGACTCTCGCCACGGCCGGGTGCGGCACCATCCCGACGGAACCTCCGGTGGCGCTCCGGGTGGGTTACGACACGCTCGACGGCACCCTGCCGGTGTGGCCTCCCCGGGGTGGACTCGCCAACGATCCACAAGCGACCGCCGCGGTGGCCGAGGCGGTCGACCGCTGGCGCTCGCCGGTGGACGACCGGGTCCACCTGCCGTCCTCGGGCATCCTCTGGCTCGGTGAGCTGGAGGGGAGCCGGCGCGCGGTCGTCGCCGCCGACGTGCCGGGCGAGGCGGCGTCCTGGCTGCTGCAGTTGACCGGCGAGGGCGACCGCTTCACGGTCGACCGGGCGGTCGAGTACACCGACCCGGGCTACCTGGTCTACTCCGACGTGCTGCCGCTACAGCTTCCCTCCGGTCGGCGGTACCTGGTCTCGGCCCGGGTGGAGCGGCTGCTCGGTCCGGACCGTCGACCGTTGACCGTCACCGATGGCCTGACCGACCCGGTGCCCGTGCCGTCCTGCGCCGCCGTCACCATCTCGGCCCGGCTGCGGCCCAGCGAGTCACTGCCGAACGGCAAGGCCGCGGACCGGCTCGTCGATCTGGGCACCGGCATCGCCGACCCGCGGTATCCGCTGGTCGGGGACGACACCGGATCGGGTGCCCGGGCACTCGACGGCCTCGACACCTGTGCGCTCGCCGCGAAGACCGGCCCGTTCGGGAGCATCCCGCACCGCGTGCTCGACCGGACGAGCCCGGACTCCGTTCCCGCGTCCTGGCCGATCGACAGGATCTCGACCAGGTCGCTGGGTGAGGTCGAACTGGACGGTGCCGACGCGCCGTCCCGCCTGGAGGAGCTGACCTGGCGGACCGACCAGGGAATGATGACCGCCGTCGTCCTCCGCCCCGCCGACGGCCCGGCGGTGGTGTCGGCCGCCGACCGCAAGGAGCCGCTTCAGGTGTACGTCGTACCGACGACACCGCCGATCGTGGTGTTGACCTGGGAAAACCCCACGGACAACAGTCTGGTGCTGCCACCGGACACCACCCGGCGGCTCGACCGCCCGGGGCTGGTGGTGGTGGACAGGCCAGCCGAGAAGGCGACGTTCACCCTCATCGGCCCCGACAGGACGATCAGGCGCTCGGTCAACCCGTCCTGACCGCGCTCCGCCCCGCGGGCCCCGGACGTGACGCCGAGGCCCGACGGAGCGAAACGTTGGGTTCCGGTCCACCGCCCGGCCGGGGCAGGCGCGCCGTCCCCTCCTGCCGCCTTCCCGGCCGGACACCGCGCGGCACACCGCGTCCCGCGGGGCCGCCACCGGCGCAACCCGCGGTCGCGCCCGGTCAGCCGCGGCCGTTGCCGCCCTTGGCCGCCCGGGCACCGCTCGTGGTCACCCGTACCGGAGCGATCGACTCGTCGTCGAGCTGGGAGATCCAGCCGGTGACGTTGCGGGCCACGTCCTGCGCGGTCAGCCCGAGGTCGGCGAGGATCTGCCCCCGGCTGCCGTGCGGATGCCAGTCCACCGGCACACCCAGGTCCCGCAGCGGGACCCGCACGTCGGCGTCGCGCAGCGCCTTGGCCAGGGCGTCGCCGACGCCGCCGGCGCGGACCCCGTCCTCGACGGTGACCACCAGCCGGTGCGTCCCGGCGAGGGTGACCAACTCCGGCGGAATCGGCCGGACCCAGCGCGGGTCGACCACGGTGACGCCGTAGCCCTGCTCGGCCACCCGGGCGGCCACCTCGACCCCGAGCTGCCCGAAGGCGCCCACCGCCACCAGCAGCACGTCGCTGCGGTCCGACTCGGCCAGCACGTCCACCCCGCCCGACGGCGACCCGGCGACGGTGAACCTGCGGATCGCCGGAAGGTCGGCGGCGACCGCGCCGGTCGGGAAGCGCAGGATGGTCGGTCCGTCCTCGACCGCGATCGCCTCGCGCAGCTCGGCCCGGAGCGTGGCGGCGTCCCGGGGCGCGGCGACGCGGAGCCCGGGTACCACGCCGAAGACGGACAGGTCCCAGATGCCGTAGTGGCTGGGCCCGTCCGGTCCGGTGATCCCCGCCCGGTCCAGCACGAAGGTGACCGGCAGTCGGTGCAGTGCCACGTCGAGCAGCACCTGGTCGAAGGCCCGGTTGAGGAAGGTCGCGTAGACCGCGACCACCGGGTGTAGCCCGCCCATGGCGAGGCCGGCGGCCGAGGTCACGGCGTGCTGCTCGGCGATGCCGACGTCGTAGACCCGCTCCGGGTACTTGCGGGCCAGGGCGGCGATACCGGTCGGTTCGGCCATCGCGGCGGTGATGCCGACGACGTCCGGCCGCTCGTCGGCGATCGCGACCAACTCGTCGGCGAAGACGTGGGTCCACTTCACCGACGGTGCGGCCAGTTGCTTGCCGGTCCGCACGTCGAACGCGCTCGGGCCGTGCAGGCAGTCCGCCTCGTCCTCCTCGGCGGGACGGTAGCCGAGGCCCTTGCGGGTCACCGCGTGCACGATCACCGGTCCGCCGAAGCCCCGGGCCCGCCGCAGCGCCGACTCCAGCGCGGCGACGTCGTGCCCGTCCACCGGTCCGACGTACTTGATGCCGAGGTCCTCGAACATCGCCTGCGGGGCGACCGCGTCCTTGATGCCCTTCTTGACCGCGTGCAGCACCTCGTACATCGGCTTGCCGACCAGCGGGGTCGAGCCGAGCGCCTCCTTGACGGTGTCGAGCACCTTCTCGTAGCTCGGGTTGAGCCGCAGGGTCGCCAGGTGGTCGGCGAGACCGCCGATGGTCGGGGCGTACGACCGGCCGTTGTCGTTGACGACGATGATCAGCGGATTCCGGGCGGCGGCGATGTTGTTCAGCGCCTCCCAGCACATGCCGCCGGTGAGCGCCCCGTCGCCGACCACCGCCACCACGGCCCGCGACTCGCCCCGCAGCGCGTACGCCTTGGCCAGCCCGTCGGCGTAGGAGAGCGCGGTGGAGGCGTGCGAGTTCTCGATCAGATCGTGCTCGCTCTCGGCCCGGCTCGGGTAACCCGACAGCCCGCCGCGCTGGCGCAGCTGGTCGAAGCCCTCCTGCCGGCCGGTGAGAATCTTGTGGACGTACGCCTGGTGGCCGGTGTCGAAGAGCAGCCGGTCCCGGGGTGAGTCGAAGACCCGGTGCAGCGCGATGGTCAACTCGACGACGCCGAGGTTGGGGCCGAGGTGCCCGCCGGTGCGGGAGACCTTGGCGACGAGGAAGTCCCGGATCTCGGCGGCGAGCAGCACCAGCTCCTCGCCGGACATCCGCTTGACGTCCTGGGGGCCCCGAACCGTGCCCAGCAGGCGCCCGGTGGCGGTGCCGCGCTCCGTCTCCTCCTGCTCCGCGGTCATGCCATCACCCCGCCCCGGTCGGCGAGGGTGTCGGGCCGCACGGCACCGGGCTGGCTCAGTCGCTCCCTACGCAGGCTCATAGCCGCAGAGTCTATCGGGACGGGCACGACGCGCAGCCGGGCAGCCGAGACGGCGATGCCGAATCGGGGGATGTCCGGGGCGAACCGGCGAACGGCGACGGTCCTGCCCATCGCCGGACGTACGCTCCCGGTGGTCGCCTGGCGCCGCCCGCCCGGCCGTGCCGGGTGGCGCCACCGGACGAGACGGACAACCGGGCAGGGAGGACCAGCGACCGTAGCATGGGCGGTAATCTCCGCCCCTCCCCGAAGGCCCTGCCATGTCGCCTGCACGCCCTCGTTCCGGCCCCGTCGGCCGCCACGGCCGACGCACCCCGATCTCCGGCCGGTACGCCCTCGGGCAGCTCCTCGCCGTGGTCGTCGTCCTCCTCGTCGCCCTGCCGTTGCTCCCGCTCGTCCTGCTGACCATCGTCGTGGTCCGACTCCGCGACCGCGCCGCGCGCCGTGCCCCCGAGGCCGCCCCGGCCCCGCCGCAGGCACCGGCGCGGATCGCGCCCTGAGCCGCACCCCGTCGGCCCACCCTCACCCGAACGCCCCGGTACGGCCCGATCCCCGGACCGGGTACGCCCCCCGAACCGGACACGGCCGCCCGGACCGGACGGCACGAATTCGTGTTGCCGGACACACCCCGCCTGCCCGACATTGATCCCGGACAGTACGGCAACCAGCGAACGGGGGAGGAGCCACCGTGTCCGGCTTCAACGTGCGCACCGCGGACCTGCGGGTCATCAACTCGTTGACGAAGTACCCGTCGATTCCCACCTACCACGCGCTCGACGCGCGCAACGGTGGACTGCTCGACGACACCGTGTCGTTCACCGGTCAGGTCCACCTGACCGAGAAGATCGACGGCACGAACGGCCGCATCATCTCGCTGCCCGACGGGTCGTACCTGATCGGCAGTCGGGAGGAGCTGCTGTACGCCCGGGGCGACCTGATCGGCAACCCGGCTCTCGGCATCGTCGACGCGTTGCGCCCGATCGCCGAACGGCTGCCTCCCGTCGAGGGGGACACGATCGTGGTCCGCTACCTCGAGGTGTACGGCGGGAAGGTGACCGCCGCGTCCACGCAGTACACCCGTTCGCGGGCGGTCGGCGCGCGGCTGTTCGACGTGGCCGTCGTCGACGACTACGCCACGGCCCTGGACTGGCCGGTCGAGCGGATCTCGGCCTGGCGGGAGGAGGGTGGCCAGCGTTTCCTGGAGGAGGCACAGCTGCGGGCCACCGCCGCCGCCGACGGGTTGGAGCTGGTACCACGGCTGGACGTACGTGACGCGGCCGAGCTGCCGACCGACGTCGGCAAGACGTACGAGATGCTCCGGGAGTACCTGCCGCACACCCGGGCCGCCCTGGACGGTACGCCTGGCCGGGCCGAGGGGATCGTGTTGCGGACGTCGACCCGCTCGGCCATCGCCAAGGCGCGGTTCCAGGACTACGAGCGGACGCTGAAGCGCCGCGGCGGCCGGTAGCCGCGGGACCCGCCATCCGGGCCGCGCGCCGGGCGCGTCCCGGCCGGCCGGGTCGGCCTCGTCGACCCGGCCGCACGCCGGCCGGCGGCGGCCCGGGTGGCCGGCGCCGGCCTACCCGCCCTCGGCGGCGGGCACCAGCAGGCCCACCAGTTCCACGTGCTGGGTCATCGGGAACAGGTCGTAGCCGCGCAGCGCGGCGAGCCGCCAGCCGGCCTCCCGGAAGGTACGCAGGTCCCGGGCGAAGGCGGCGGGATCGCACGCCACGTAGGTGACGGCGCGGCGGGTGGCGGCGGCAACCGCTCGGACCACCGCCGCGCCGGCCCCGGCCCGGGGCGGGTCGAGCACGGCCAGGTCCACCGGCCCGGTGATCCGGCGCCGGGCCAGCGCCGGACCGACCGACGCGGAGACCACCTCGACCCAGGGCAGGTCACGCAGGTTCCACCGGGCGGCCTCGACCGCCGCCGGGGCCGAGTCGACCACGGTGACCCGTCCGGTCGGGCCGACCCGGCCGGCCAGCGCCGCCGCGAAGAGGCCGGCCCCGCCGTACAGGTCCCAGGCGACCTCGCCCTCGCGCGGGGCCAGCAGGTCGAGGACGGCGCCCGCCAGGGTGTCCGCCGCCGCCGGGTGCACCTGCCAGAACGCCTCCGGCGGTAGGTGCCAGGTCCGGCCGACGGCCCGCTCCCGGATCCGCCCCGCCGCCGGCAGCCTCCCGTCCGTGGCCGGCTCCGCCGGGCCCACCGGAGACCCCTGCCCCTCCCCCGACCGGGCCGGCTCGTCCCACCCGCCGCCGGCGCCGAGGTCGCCGCCGCGAAGCGCGCGCACGGACACGTCCCCTCCGGTGGAGGCGATCACCTCCACCGTGTCGGCCTCCGGCCACCGCCGCCCGCTGGCGGGCAGGATCGGCAGCTCCTGGATCGCCGGATGGGCGATCAGGCAGCGGTCGATCGGCACCACCTCGTGCGAGCGGTGTTTGAGCAGTCCGGCCCGGCCGGCGGCGTCCACGGCGTACCGGACCCGGGACCGCCAGCCCAGCGGACCGCCGGGCAGCGCCTCGACCCGCACCGCCAGCGCCTCGACCTCGGCCGGGCCCAACCCGCCGAGCCGGAGCAGCTGCTCGCGGACCACCGCCTCCTTCCAGGCGCGTTGCGCCTCGGGCGCGACGTGTTGGAGGTCGCAGCCGCCGCAGCGGTCCGGCCGGGCGTACGGGCAGGGCGGCGGGACCCGCTGCGGCGCCGCCTCGCGGACGACGACCGCGTCCGCCCTCAGGAAGTCCCGGCGGACCTCGGTGATCTCGGCGACCACCCGCTCGCCGGGCAGGGCGTGCCGGACGAAGACCACCCGGCCGTCGAGCCGGGCCACGCAGTGACCGCCGTGCGCCACCGGCCCGACGGTCAGCTCGACCCGCTCCGCCTCGCCCGGTCCGGCGGGCGCGGCGGCCGGCGGGACCCCGCGGCGGAGGTCGACCCCGGGGTTGCCGCTCATCGCGGCCCAGCCGGGTCGTGGCCCGGAGCCGGGGACGGATCCGTGCTGTCCCGGCCCGGCCGACGCGACGCCGCGACCAACTCGCCGACGGTGAGGCCGCGCGGCCCGCGGGCCGGCCCTCGGCTCAGCGTCGCGTCGAGCCGGTCCAGGTTCTTCCGGGCGCTCGACGCCAGCTGCCACGGGACGCTGGTCACCATCACCCCCGGCTCGAAGCGGAGCCGTCCCTTGATGCGCAGCGCGCTCTGGTTGTGCAACAGGTTCTCCCACCAGTGGCCGACGACGTACTCGGGGATGAAGACGGTGACCACGTCGCGCGGCGAGGCCCGACGGACCGAGGCGACGAAGTCGAGGATCGGGCGGGTGATCTCCCGGTAGGGCGAGTCGATGACGGTCAGCGGGACCGTGATCCCGTGCCGCTCCCAGGCCGCCTGCACCGCCCGGGTGTCGGCCTCGTCGACGTTGACGGTCAACGCGGTCAGCGTGTCCGGCCGGGTCGCCCTGGCGTAGGCGATCGCCCGCAGCGTCGGCTGGTGCACCTTGCTGACCAACACGATGGCGTGGCTGCGGGCGGGCAGCACCGGGCGTCCCTCGGGCGGCGCCAGCTCCGCGGCGACCCGGTCGTAGTGCCGGCGAATGCCGATCATCATCGCGTAGCCCAGCGCCATCGCGGCGACCGTGATCCACGCGCCGAGCAGGAACTTGGTGACCAGGACGACCACCAGCACCGTGCCGGTCAGACCCGCGCCGAAGGCGTTGATGCCCCGGGAGCGGAGGATGCGCCGCCTCGCCAGCGGGTCCCGCTCGGTACGCAGCAGCCGGTTCCAGTGTCGGATCATCCCGGCCTGGGAGAGCGTGAAGGAGGCGAACACGCCGACGATGTAGAGCTGGATGAGGCGGGTCACCTCGGCCTGGAAGGCGACGACCAGCAGGCACGCGGCGACCGCGAGGCAGACGATGCCGTTGGAGAAGGCCAGCCGGTCGCCCCGGGTGTGCAGCTGCCGGGGCAGGTAGCGGTCCTGGGCCAGGATCGCCCCGAGCACCGGGAAGCTGGTGAACGCCGTGTTGGCGGCGAGGAGCAGGATCAGCGCGGTCGCCCCGGCGACGACGAACAGCAGCGCGTTCTCACCGAAGACGGCCTGCCCCAGCTGGACGGTGACGGTCTTCTGGACGTAGTCGGCCGGCCCCGAGTGAAGCTGCCGGGCCGGGTTCTCCACGAGCTGCACACCGGTCAGCCGGGAGAGCCAGACGATCCCCATGATCATGGTTATCGCCACCAGGCCCAGCAGCAGCAGGGTGGCGGCGGCGTTGCGGCTCTTCGGTGGTTTGAAGGCGGGAACGCCG
Organism: uncultured Micromonospora sp.; assembly: GCA_937951935.1. Taxonomy (GTDB): domain Bacteria; phylum Actinomycetota; class Actinomycetes; order Mycobacteriales; family Micromonosporaceae; genus Plantactinospora. The sequence goes on from CALGAM010000180.1 coordinate 45,844, forward strand.
TTGGAGATGGCCTCGACCCCGGTCAGCGCGGCGCAGCCGGAGGAGAAGGCGCGCAGCAGCAGAAAGACCATGGCGGCGGCGGTCAGCTCGCCGTGCTCGGCGCTGACCGCGAGGTCCGCGCTCGGCGCCCGCAGGTCGTGACCGAGGACGACGATCCGGACCAGCCCAGTGATGATCATCCCGAAGACGACGATCAGGAAGCCGTACGTCGGGATGGTGAACACCGCCCCGGACTCCCGCACCCCGCGCAGGTTGATCGCGGTCAGCAGCAGCACCGCCCCGACGGCGATCGCCACCCGGTGCGTGGCGACGAACGGCAGCACCGAGCCGAGGTTGGCCACCCCGGACGAGACCGAGACCGCGACGGTCAGCACGTAGTCGACCAGCAGCGCGCTCGCGACCCCGATGCCGAACCGGGAACCGAGGTTCGCCGTGGCGACCTCGTAGTCGCCGCCGCCGGACGGGTAGGCGTGCACGGTCTGCCGGTAGCTCGCCACCACCGTCAGCATCACCACCGCCACCGCCAGGGCGACCCACGGCGAGAGGAGGTACGCCGAGGCCCCGGCGATCGAGAGTGTCAGCAGGATCTCGTCCGGGGCGTACGCGACGCTGGAGAGCGCGTCCGAGGCGAACACCGGCAGCGCCACGCGCTTGGACAGTGGCGTGTGCTGCAACCGGTCGGACCGGAAGGGCCGCCCCAGGAGTAGGCGCTTCAGCAGCGACGCGGGTCTGACCACAACCGCTAAGCGTACGGTCGCCCGCGCCCCGCCGACCGGCCGGTCGGCGGGGTGGCGCCGGGGGGTGGCCGCGCCGGACGGGTCGCCCGCCGCCGAAGCGGCCAGGTCGGGCGACGCCGCGGGCCGACCGCGTGGCACCCTCATGGGGAATCCCGCCCCCGCGACGGGGGCCGGTGGCACGGTCACCCGGGAGGTCGCACGTGCACATCGTGATCATGGGCTGCGGACGGGTCGGCGCGACCCTCGCCGACACCCTCGTCTCGCGCGGCCACTCGGTGGCCGTC